>NZ_JBKEAA010000020.1:0-232912 GCF_047971665.1 Castellaniella sp.
GAGGGCCTGCAGAGTTTTCTCTGCGGGCCCTTGTTCTTGGGGCTCAGTGGCCGGATGCCGCCCGGGGGGCGTAGCGCTGGCTCACGATGTAGTTGTATGAGGTCTTGATATCCTCTTGCAACGCTTGGCGCGCGGCTGCGATGTCTTTTGATTCGAGGGCATTGATCAGGGCCTCGTGGTAGACGACAGCCACCTTTTTCTGGGTTCTGACGGACCCCGAACGCAAGTCGTAGTTCAGGATCGGGCCGATCCGAAGCCACAGCGATTCGATGATCTTGAACAGGGTGGGCATATGTGCGGCGGCGTAGATGGAAAAATGGATCGTTTTATTCAGCAGCACCACATCGCCCAGGCTTTCGCCCCCCACGGTCATCTTTTCTGACAGCTCGGCGTTCTGCTCCCGAAGCGACTGGATCAGGTCGGGGCCCACGTTCGGCACGGCCTTTTCGACCGCATAGCTTTCGACTTCCAGCCGGATCTGCGTGACTTCCTGGAATTGTTCGGCCGTCAGCACCGGAACACGGACTGAGCGGTTGGGGGTGACTTCCAGCGCCTGATCCGCGACCAGCTCATAGACCGCCTGACGGACCGGCATCATGCTGACGCCCAGGGTTTCGGCCGCGGAGCGCAGAGACAAGGACTCGCCCGGCGTGATCTGGCCCGTCAGCAGAATTTCCTTGATTTGTTGCAATACCTGGGCGCCCAGCGTTTCGCTCTGCAGGACCGGTTTGAGAGGGTTGTTCATGTCGTTCTTTGGCGGGTTTTATTTGCTGTGCCCGGGGAGGGTCTGATCAGACCGCAGGCCGCATTCAACAGCCTACATTCTGACAGGTCTGGGAGGCTTGTTCAGCGGAATTCAGAGAGTGGCCTTTTCCTGGGCTAAACTCTCATGTGACCTGTGATCACAAATAGGCAGCATCACTGTGATCACAAAAAGAGATCCTGCTTTCTCTGAGGATCGGGTGGCGGTGCGTCGACATCCTTACAAAAGGGACAGCGAACGGTACGCGTTTCGAATTCGAATGCCATGACATGAGTCATCCAGGCATTTCTACGATCGGGGCCTCGCCAAGGGGCCCCTGTTCATCCAGTCCGTGTCTGGCGGTCTGACGTCATGGGCCAGCCGCCTGTGACAGCCTCGTCGATTGGACGTTTTCCCTGCGGCGAGGTTTGTCCTCGCCGCAGGGAAGTCCTCTGCTTATTCAGGCAGCGCGAATGCAATGATGTAGTCGCCCCAGTCATTGGGGTTGTAGCGCGCGCCACTGGCGGTCAGAACAATGTATTGCCGTCCGTCCTTTCCGACATAGGTGAGCAGCGTGGATTGCGAGCCCGAGGGCAGGCGTCCCTTCCACAGCACTTCACCCGTCACAGTGTGATAGGCGCGCAGATAATAGTCCTGTGTGCCTGAATGGAATGTCAATCCCGAGCTGGTCGTGATCGCACCGCCCAGGGCGGGCATGCCGATGTAGAAGGGCAGCGGATTTTGAAAACCGAGGCCGGGAAGCGTGACGTCCCGGCCGGTGCCCGCGGGCTGTTGCCAGATCATCTTGCCACTGGCGACATCCACGCCGGACAGAGTGCCCCAGGGAGGTTCCAGGCAGGGGATGCCGATGGGTGACATGAAATTGACGACTTCATGCGCATAGGGAAGCCCGAATTGCGCCGATAGGGCACCATGCGCATCCCCCTTGAAATCGGGATTTTCTTTACGGAATTGTTCACGCGCAATGAGTTGCGCCACGACGGGCATCCGCATGTCGGCCACGACCAGAATGTTGCGCTGTTGATCGATGGTTGCGCTGCCCCAGTTCATGCCCCCGTTGTTGCCTGGATAGATGATGGTTTTGCTTGTCGATTGCGGGGTGAAATCGCCCTGGTAGTTGTAGCGCTTGAACATGATGCGACAGAGCATCTGATCGAAGATCGTGGCGCCCCACATGCGTTTCTCGCTGAGTGGCTCGCCTCCGATGACCGCCATGCCGGTCGAATAGGGCTGCGTGTCGGCGTAGTATTCCCCCTCGACGGATCCATCCCCCTGGGGAACGGGCTTTTCCTCGACCGTCTTGATCGGTTTGCCGGTACGGCGATCCAGTACAAAGATCTGGCCGCGTTTGGTGGTCTGAATCACAGCGGGGAGCGTGCCGCCCTGGCCATCGGGGATGTCGGCCAGCGCGGGCTGCGAAGGCAGGTCGTAGTCCCAGATGTCATGGTTCTGTGTGCGAAAGCTCCAGACCGGCCGGCCATCGTCCAGTTTGAGCGCCACGAGGGCTGCATTGTACGTATCGTCGAAATCGCGCCGTTTGCCGCCGTAATAGTCGGGTGTCGCGTTCCCGAGCGGCAGATAGACCAGGCCCAGTTTTTCGTCGATTGCGATTCCGCTCCAGACATTCGGCGTGCCGCGGGTATAGCCTTCGCCTTCGGGAGGCAGGTTGGTGATGGCGGAGTTTCCCAGATCCCAGGCCCAGACCTGGGCGCCGGTCAGTGCATCGAAGGTCCGCACGGCACCCGAGGGCTCTCCAGTGCTGATGTTATCCGCAATCCAGGCGCCGAGTATGATTTTGCCGCCACCGATGAACGGCCCGGCGGTTTGAGCCACATAACCAGGAATCGCAGGAACGACTTTGTTTTCGTCTGGGGGATCCCCGGGAATCAACTGATTCATGCCGATGGACAGATCGACCATGCCTTGTGTGCCGAAAGATGTGCAAAGCTGCCCGTCGGATGCCTTCAGGGAAATGAGACGGGTATCGGTTGTCGTCATGACGATGCGAGGGCCGCATTTGTCTTGGGAACCCGGATCGAAATAGGCCAGGGTACGGCAGCGCTTCCAGAATGGCGAGGCGCTTTTGGGATCGAACTGCCATTTGATCTTTCCGGTGACGCCATCCAGTGCCGTGACTTGCGATCCAGCGGCGCACTGGTATAGCGTGCCATCGATCGCCAATGGTGTGTTCTGATCCTGCAGGTGCTTGGACTGATCGGCGACAAAGCCGGTTCTCGTGACCCAGGCGGTTTCAAGTTGCAGATGTTTTGTGGCGTGATTTGTTCGATCGTGGCATAGCGCAGACCTTCTGTGGTCTTGCCCCAGGATACCCAGTTGTCCCCGACTGCCGCAGTGGCGGGCGACGTCTTGCCCGGAACGAGTGCCACTTCATTCCGGATGATGTTGTGCGGCAGGAACATGAGCGCGATGAACCCGGCAAATCCCGCGGTCAACACCAGGCCGCCCAGGACGAAGGGCCGACCTGATGCCGGGCGGCCCTTGTCGGTGGGGATCAGTGGTAAAACGAACAGGGCGCAGGCCGCCAGAAAGATCGGGACGATCAGACGCGGCACGAGTGGCCAGAAAGCCAGGCCGGCCTCCCACAGCGCCCAGGCAACTGTGGCCACGAAGACGGCCAGATACAGATACAGGCCAGTCGCGTGGCCGCGGAATGTCAACCATGCCGAAAGCAGAATGAACAGTCCCGCGATACCGTAATACCACGAGCGCCGCCGAGGGTCATCAGATTGATGCCGCCGATCATCAATGCGGCACTGATGATGGCCAGCAACGCACCGGTCAGCCGTACGAGAAAGTGTGTCTTGCCCCCGTTGTCATGTTGTCTCATGGCACTTTCCCAATAATTTTAAACTTTAAATGATGTTAAATCTCATGTTAAAAAGTTAGTTTTCAGCCCCCCCGGCGTCAAGTGACATTGCGTAAGGATGTGTGGTATCGCAATGACGGGTTCGAGGACAGGGTGGCGAGCCCCGCAATGATGCCCGTATGCCCGTATACTCTTGCGCATGCCTACTTCCAACAACCTTCATCTCGGCCATGCTGGAGAGTCCTATCCCGACGCTTTCTATGTGCGTTGCGGAGAGAATCGATTTCAATCTACGTTGCACGCGCAGGGTGCCTGGCAACCCGGTGAGCAGCATCTGGCGGCGGCTGCCGGGCTGGTCCTGGCCGAGGCCGAGCGCCGCCAGCCCAGCGACAAGCTGGTCTCGCGCGTGTCGTTCGATGTGCTGGGCGTCATTCATTCGGGCCCGTTCACCATCGACGTCCAGATGGCCAGGCCGGGCCGCTCGATCGAGTTGATCGAGGCCCGCATGCGACACGGGGACCAGACCAGCGTTCATGCGCGGATCTGGCGGCTGGCCTCGAGCGATACCAGGCAGGTGCAGGGATCCGAATGGTCGCCGCTGCCGTCGCCCGATACGGTCCCGCCTTTGGCGTTTTCGTCGGTCTGGGACGGGGGGTTCATTGCCTCGCTGGAAGCGCGTCAGATGGCCGGCGCCCGTCCGGGCCGGGGCCAGACCTGGCTGCGCACGTCTTATCCCCTGGTCGCCGGCGAACTCGATCCGCCGGTGGCTGCATTCGTCAAACTGATCGATACCGCCAACGGCCTGGTCGTGCGCGAGAATCCGGCGGCGGTGTTCTTTGCCAACGTGGACCTGACCGTTCACCTGACGCGCCAGCCCGAGGCCGGCTGGGTCGGGTTCGATACGCGGGTCGATTTCGGTCCCGGCGGCCTGGGCGAGACATTTTCGGTCCTGAGCGATATCAACGGTCCGATAGGGACCGCGGCACAAAGCCTGACCGTGCGCCTGCGCGATAGATAAGGCGTGCGCCCTCGCAACCCGTCAGACCTGCGCAGGCGCAACCCTTGCGTCTGCGCGGTGATTCATGGAGATGTGGGCAGCAGTTCCCGGCTGCGTGCCGCGCTGGGCCGGGCCGCGATGCGTTCGAACCACGGGCCGATGTGCGGCAGCGCGTGATCGAAGGGCTGATTGACGGATTCACCAAAATCCAGCCAGACATACAGCCAGATATCGGCGGCGGTAAAGCGCCCGCCGCACAGGTAGGGGCCAGGACCGAACATGCCATCGAGCCATCGCAGACGATCCTGCGCCACCCGCTTCAGGCCCTCGGCTGCTTCGGGCGCGACCGGAATACGGGGTTCGAAGCGGGCCAGTCCCTCGGCATAGTGGAACGCGTTGTGAATGAATTCGGTGATGTTGAGTTCGACGCGGCGCCACCACTGCCGGGTCTGGGCGCGTTGCTCAGGTGTGCGGCCGATCAGGGCGGGATCGGGGTGGCGTTCTTCCAGGTATTCCGCGATGGCGACGGCTTCGGCCAGGGTGGTGCCATCATCCAGTTGCAGGGCGGGGGTCTGTCCTGCGGGGTTGCGCGTCAGATAGAGGGGCTGGCGGTTTTCCCCTGTCATGACATCGATCGTCGCGGCGGGCAGCGACAGCTGCTTTTCGAGCAGGAACATCCGCAGGCAGCGCGGCGCGGGACTTTGGGCGTCGTAGATCAGCATCTTGCAATGAAAGGCAGCGGGGTTGGGGTGGTAACCGGAATCCCTGGTTGAAACAGAGCCCCCAGTGTACTCAAGTGGTCCCGTCCACGTACAACCATTGCCCTGTCATCCGTTCGAACCGGCTGGTTTCATGAATGCGGGTGGCGCGGCCATGGAGGTGGACCCGGGCGACGAATTCCACGATTTCATGATCGGCGTCGAGCCGGGTGTGATGCCGCACGTCCAGACCCAGCCAGCGCGTACCGGTTTCGTTGGGTTCCAGTGTGGCGGGGCGCGTGTCGGGATGCCAGGTCCGCAGCAGGTAATCCAGTTCGTCCAGGACATAGGCGCTGTAGCGCGAACGCATGAGGGCCTGGGCGTCGGGAGCCTGGAGATGGGCGGGGCCGTGATGCCAGCGGCCGCAGCATTGAGGATAGGCGGACGGGAGGCCGCAGGGGCAGAGATCGGGGAGGGCGGTGGCGCGTTTCATGAGAACGGGCCCTGGTCCTCCGCCCGGATCCCCAGACTGCGTTCCACCATCCAGGCACAGCCCAGCAGGACGAAGTTGATGGTCAGATACAGGATGCCGGCGATGATGAAGGTTTCGACGATCAGGTAGCTCTGGCTCATCAGGCGGCGGGCAAAGCCCGTCAGCTCCATGACGGCAATGGTGGAGGCCAGGCTGGTGCCCTTGATGGCCAGCACCAGCTCGTTGCTGTAGGCGGGGAAAGCCTGGCGAATGGCCAGGGGGAAGCGGATGCGGCGAAAAATCTGCAGGCGGCTCATTCCGCAGGATGCGGCGGCATCGATCTGGCCGACCGGGACGGATTGCAGGCCGCCGCGCAGCGCCTCGCTCATGTAGGCGCCGCTGTTCAGGGCGATGGCCAGGATGGCGCACCGCGCGCCGTCCGAAAACAGCCACCACAAGGCGGGCTGGTTGCGCACGAAATCCAGTGTACCGATGCCGTAGTACAGCAGGAACAGCTGAATCAGCAGTGGCGTGCCGCGGAAAAGGGTGCTGTAGGCGAAGGCGGTGCCCGACACCAGCCGATGGTGCGTGGTCCGCATCAGCGCCGCGCCCAGCCCCAGCAGCGAGGCGAACAGGATGGAGAACAGACCGATGCGCAGGGTGATCCAGAAGCCTTCGATCAGGACCGGAACGGTTTTCTCGAACAGTTCGATCATTGTCCCGTCCCTCGCATGCCGCGCCCGAAATGGCGCTCGGCCCAGACGAACAGCCCCTGGCTGCAGGCGCCGATCAGGAAATAGAGGATGCCTGCCATCAGGTAGAGAGCCAGCGGCGCACGCGTGGCCGCCGCACCCAGGACGGCTGCGCGCATCAGTTCGACTAGACCCACCAGGGAAATCAGGGCGGTGTCCTTCAGGGCGGTCTGCCAGACGTTGTTGGCGCCGGGCAGGGCATACCAGAAGAGCTGCGGCAACGTGATGCGTCGCAGACACTGGCGTCGATCCATGCCGATGGCCCGTGCGGCTTCGATCTGGCCGGGGTTGATGGCCTTGAAGGCGCCGCGAAAGACCTCCACGCTGTAAGAGCCGGAAATCAGGGCGATGGCCAGAATGCCGACCAGCATGGGAAAGACGGCGCTCATCAGGTCATCCCATTCCAGCCAGTCGGCCAGATTGGCGGCGGGCTCGACCGTGCCGAAAAACAGCAGATAGATGATGAGGAGTTCCGGGACGCTGCGCACGACCAGCGTGTACAGGCCGACCAGGGCGCGCACCAACCGGTTCGCACCGAGCTTGGCCGCCGCGCCGACGATGCCGATGATCATGCCCAGACAGATGCCGCACAGGCTGATGAAGACGGTCATGGCCGCCCCGCGCAGCAGCATGACGCCCCAGCCGGCGCTCAGAATGTCGTACAGGGTCTGAATCATGGAATCGATCGGAATCTCCGGGGCCAGGCCGACGTGAAGCCGCCGGCGGCTCCGGAGAGAGGGCGCCGGCTTTCAGGAAAGCCGGCTGCGCGGCCGGGCATTATTTTTTGCAGGCAGCGTAGTTGGACAGGTCGACGCCAAACCATTTGGTGCTGGACGCCTTGATGGTGCCGTCGCCGATCAGTTCGCACAGGGCCTTGTCCACCTTGGCCTTGAGTTCGGTGTTTTTCTGGTTGATGCCGGTACCGATGCCCAGGCCCAGGATGTCCGGGTCTGCGTTGCTCTTGACGACGGCGTCGGCCAGGGCGAACTTGTCCTTGCCAGTGGTGTCCAGGAACTGACTCTGAGGCGTGACCTCGGAGAAAGTCGCATCCAGGCGGCCGGCCGTCAGGTCGATCTGCATCTGGTCCTGGGTCTCGTACGTTTTGATCTTCATGTCCGGGGCGTATTTCTGCAGAAAGGCGCCCTGGGTGGTGCCGCTCTGGACGCCGACGGTCTTGCCCGCCAGGCCGGCCATCAGAGCCTTGGAATCGGCGGCTTTCAGCAGCGGGGATCCCTTGGGCAGCACGAAGGCGGAGTCTTCTGTGGCATAGGGCAGGCTGAAGGCGATGACCTTGGCGCGCTCGGCGGTGACGGACATGCCGGAGATCACCAGATCGAATCGCTCGGCTTCGAGGGCGGGGATCAGGCTGTCGAAGGCCTGCACCACGAAACGGCATTTCATGTCGAGTTTTTTGCACAGGGCCTGGCCGACATCGGCGTCGAAACCGGTGACCTTGCCATTGGCATCGACCATGCTCCAGGGCGGGTAGCCGCCTTCGGTGCCGATTTTAAGCGTGGCGGCCGAAACCGTGGTTGCCAGGCCTGCGAGACCCAGAGCGGCGCACAGCGCCGCCTTTCGTGCGATGGAAATCACCATGAACAGAATCCTAATCAGTGGTTGAAACCAGGAACTACAAAAGGCAATAGTAGTATATCGAAGGCCCGGACGGGGCCGCCATCCTTCTTCTTCGCGGTTTGCATGCGGCTCGGATAACCCGCCTCGCGGCCGGTATGCCGGGGTTATCCAATCTGCACGGCGGTTTCGGGGTAGCGGACCCGGCTGCGGCGCTGGGTGCCGAGGCTGTAGACCAGGGTCAGGGGACCGAGGCGGCCGACGAACATCAGCAGCATCAGCACGATCTGGCTGGGCATGCTCAGCGTGCGGGTGAAATCAGGGCTGAGCCCGGTCGTGGTGAAGGCCGACATGACTTCCATGACGACGGCGATGAAAGGCTCGTTCTCGAGCAGGCTGACGAGAAAGATGCCAAGGCAGACCAGCATGCCGGACATGATCATCAGGGCCAGGGCCTTGTGGATGATCTCGGGGGCGATGGTCCGGTGCATCAGGACGACTTCCTTGCGCTGCAGGACATAGGCCCGGACCACGGCAAGCAGGACGATGAAGGTGGCGAGCTTGATGCCACTGGCGGTGGACAGGGAGCCGCCACCGATGAACATCAGGCCGGTGAGCAAGAACCGGGAACTGTCATAGAGCTGGTTGACATCGAGACTGGAAAACCCCGCCGTGCGGGCCGCGATGATCTGGGTCCAGGCGGCCAGCCCCTGGTTGGCCGCCGGCAGCGCGCCCAGCGTCAGGGGGTTGCTCGCCTCGATCAGCCAAAAAAGCACGAAGCCAGCCAGATTGATGATCAGCGTGCCGAGCAGCATCAGCCGCGTGTAGTAGGCCAGCGTGGCCCAGCTGCGTTTTTGCTGGATATCGGCCAGAACCGTGAAGCCCAGCCCGCCCAGGATGATGCAGCCGGTCATGACGAACGTGGTGACCGGATCTCCGGTGAAGCTTGCCAGACTGTCGGAAAAGAGCGTCATGCCCGCATTGTTGAAAGCTGACACGGTATGGAATCCCGCCAGCAGGAAGGCATGTTCCAGGCTGTCGTGGCGCCACCACCAGAGCGTCAGGATCAGGGTGGCAGCTCCCTCGATTACCAGTGAGAACTTCAGCACGGTCAGCGCGGTCTGGCGGATGCGCATCACGCTGGTTTGGTTGAAGGCTTCGAGCGCCAGGGCCTGATATTTGAGGCTGATGCGCTTGCCCAGGGTCAGGGTGGCAATGATGGCGAACGTGACGAAGCCGATCCCGCCGACCTGGACCAGGGTCAACAGCACGGCCTGACCGAAAAAGGTCAGTCGCGTCCCCGCATCGATCACCATCAGGCCCGTCACCGTGACGGCGGACGTGGCGGTGAACAGCGCTTCGAAGACGCTGAAGGGCTGGCGCTGCGCAATGGGCAGTGACAGCAACGCCGTTCCGATCAGGATCAGAACGAGAAAGCTGCCCGCCAGCACGGCGGGCGGGCTGGCCTGCAGCTGACCGGTATGGCGTATCTGCCGATATGCCCGCAGCGGATGGATATTGAAACGAGCCATGCGTGATCAGCTCAGTTTCGGTGCGGCGTGCTTGAGTTCATTCAGCGGACCGAACAGAATCAGCGTGTCCTTGGTGCGCACGACGAACTGGTCGGTCGGATGCACGGTGGTCTCTCCCTTGCGCTTGACGGCCAGCGCATGGATGGCGCCGGGTGGATCCGTACTCAGCGCGTCGCCCAATGTATGCCCGTCCAGTTGCTCGCTGGCCTCGATTTCAACGACGAAATCGCCATTGCCCAGGGAAATGTAGTCGTTGACCATGGGGTAGCTGAGCACCTGGGCGATGCGGATGCCCATTTCTTCTTCGGGGTGGATGATGCGGCTGACGCCCAGTTTGGTCAGAATCAGATGGTGTGCGCGCGAGGAGGCCTTGACCCACAGGTCCTTGACGCCCAGCGACTTGAGATGCACGGTACAGACCAGGCTGGCCTGCAGGTCCTCGCCGATGGCGACCAGGACCACGTCGTATTCCGAGAGCCCCAGTTCGGCCAGCGTATCGCGGTCGGTGACATCGGCGATGGCGGCATGTGTCAGCCGGTCGGCCATCTGGTCGACGACACGGCCTTCAGCATCCACGCCCAGCACCGAGTGGCCCAGCCGCATCAGCTCCAGTGAGGTGGCGCTGCCGAAGCGGCCCAGACCAATGACGGCGAATTGTCCCATGATGCTCCCTTCTTTAAAGCTCAAATAATGATCTGGACGTGGTCAGCGTCGTAAAAATCTGGTAAAAACCCTGATGGATTTTTATGTAAATTTGATTTCTGGATATTGCGTTGCAGCAAATCACGCCAAGAAATGTGCTGAATCAGCCCCGCTTTTTCCCGCATGATATGACAAGTTTGTTCGATCCGGTCAGGCTGGGTGAAATAGAGCTGTCCAATCGCATCGTGATGGCGCCCGCCGCAGGAGCCTGGTCCACGCAGCGGCGCATCCCGGACGACGGCATGCGCGCATATTATGCCCAGCGCGCCGGCGCCGGCCTGATCCTGGCCGGCGCGGCCTCGGTGTCGCCGCTGGGGATCGGGCATCCGGATACTCCAGGGATCTGGAATTCGTCTCAGACGCAGGGCTGGCGGGCAGTCACGGATGCCGTGCATCGGCGGGGCGGGCGGATCGTCCTGCAACTGTGGCATGCGGGCCGGATGTCGGACCCCGAATACCTGTCGGGCGAAATGCCTGTGGCGCCTAGCGCCATTGCCTGCGGGCGAGGGCCCTGCCTGCAGGCCAGCGGGTTCGTTGTGCCGCGCTGTTTGCGGCTCGATGAAATCAAGCGCGTGGTTGCGGACTTCGAACAGGCGGCGCGTCACGCCTGGCTGGCGGAATTCGATGGCGTCGAAGTACATGCCGGGGATGGTTATCTGATCGATCAGTTCCTGCATGAGGGCTCCAACAGCCGCAGGGACGATTATGGCGGCTCGGTCAGCAAACGCAGCCGTTTCCTGCTGGAAATCGTCGACGCCTGCGTCGGCATCTGGGGCGCGGGCCGTGTCGGTGTGCATCTGTCGCCGCGCGACGACCGTCATGACATGCGCGAGCCGGACCCGGCGGCGCTGTATCGCCATGTGGCCCTCGAACTGGGCCAGCGGCGCATCGCGTTCATTGGTGTGCGCGAGCGCGAGGGGGCGGATGCGCTCGTGCCGGTGATCCGGAATGCGTTCAGTGGCACACTGGTCTTGAACGAGGGCTACGAACCCGATTCAGCGCTGCGCGCCGTCCAGGCCGGGCGCGGCGAGGCCGTCGCGTTCGGCCAGGCGTTTGTCCGCTATCCCGACCTGGTCCAGCGCATCGAGGCCGGTCTGGCCTCGATGCCTCAAGCCTCTGCGGTCGGCGGGCGCGGCTGACCGGGTCGATCAGCCGTTCAGGCGTGAACGCACCTGGGCGGACACGGCCGCCATGTCGGCGCGGCCTGCCAGCGCTTTTTTGAGCTGACCCATGATGACCCCCATGGCAGCGCCGCCCCGCAGCTCCTGGTCGTTGGCCTGAGCGATTGCTGTCTCGATGGCGGCGGTGATTTCCTCGGGCGCAGCGCCCCGCGGCAGGAATTCCTTCAGGATGTCCAGTTCGGCGCGCTCCTGATCCGCGCTTTCGGTGCGTCCGGCGGCGTCGAAGGCCGCGATCGATTCGCGGCGCTGCTTGACCTGTTTTTCGATGATGACCAGGATGGCTGAATCATCGGGTTCGACGCGCTCGTCCACGGTTTTTTGTTTGATGGCCGCTTGCAACAGCCTCAGGGTGCCCAGGCGGGTGCTGTCGTGCGCGCGCATGGCGGTCTTGATCGCGTCGGTGATCTGGCTGGCGAGCCCGGTGCTCATGGAAAAATTCCCTGTCATGCATGAAAATCCTATTTTAACGCGTGCGCCGAGGCCGCCGGCGCGGCCCGGGACGCCAGATTCGATGGTGACAGCCGCCAGTCATGCCGTTCACGCGCGTGTCCCGCAGCATCATAAGTCTGCTCGCACAGCAGCATGCGACCGTCGGCGGCGCGGGTCAGCACCGTCGAGCACCGGGTGCCATAGTCGGGACTGATGATGAAGGGACTGCTCAGCAGACGCTCGAGCGCCAGGGAAAGACCGGTGACCGGCAGTTGTGCGTCTTCGGCCGGCGTGATGTCGCGCAGTCGTTCGAACACCTGTTCCGGCGCCGAGGCCCATGTCTCGGGCGTCAGGGCGTCCAGCGAGGCGCGCAGGCGCGCGGCCTTGGGCCAGGGGGTGTCGAGCAGGTGGTTTGACAGCACGTAGCGGCCAGGCCCGAGCGCGCGGGGCGCGCAGGCGGGATCCCGGTTGCTCAGATACCAGGTCCGCCGGGCATCGCCCACGATCAGGTTGAACCCGGCCCACGCGTTCGCCCGGGCGGCCAGGACGGCGATCCAGTCCTCGGGGGGCGCTTCGCTCAGTAGAAAATCGCGCACCAGCCATCCGCGCGAAGAAGCGCCGGGCGGCACGGGATGGCCCGGCTCCCGGTAGTTGGTCAGCAGCGCATGGCGCGAGGCGGTCATGCCCAGCCAGGTGCCGCCGCCTTGCAGGTCGCGACCGGCGATCAGGTGCCTGGCGTTCGGCCAGGGGGCGGCGGCCTGCGTCGGACGCGCATGGAATTCGTCGCGATTGGCGGCGATCAGCACAGGCCAGTCGGGGTGCCCCAAGGACAGATAAGCAATGCACATGATCTTGAATTCAACAGGAGTTTTCCAATCGTATCCTGAATCGGTGAGGGTGCTGCGCATGACCGATGAGTCGTGGACTGATTGCAGGCGCCCGCCGGACCGTCCCTTCGTTCTCCGTGCGGTCCCCCATCGGCTGAAAAGGGATCGGGTTATACTAATCAGCTTACCTGGTTTATAGGGCGCTTGCGCCCGCAATGGCCGCCGAGCCGGAGACCTCAGACGGAGCATCATGGAAAAGAATAGCTATAGCTACGACGAATTGTTGACGTGCGGGCGCGGGGAACTCTTTGGACCTGGCAATGCCCAGCTGCCGTTGCCCCCCATGTTGATGCTCGACCGGATCACGCATATCGATGACAAGGGCGGTGCGCATGACAAAGGCCAGATCGTGGCCGAGCTCGACATCCATCCCGACCTGTGGTTTTTCGATTGCCATTTCCAGGGCGATCCGGTGATGCCGGGCTGTCTGGGTCTGGATGCCATGTGGCAGCTGGTGGGTTTTTTCCTGGGTTGCTGCGGTGGCAAGGGCCGGGGCCGCGCCCTGGGCGTGGGCGAGGTCAAATTCACCGGCCAGGTGCTGCCGACCGGCAAGCTGGTCCGCTACACCATCGACATGAAACGCGTCATGATGCGCAAGCTGGTGATGGGCATCGCCGATGCCCGCATGGAGGTCGATGGTCACGAGATCTACGTGGCGCATGACCTGCGCGTCGGCCTGTTCACCCGTACGGACAATTTCTAGGAGGTTCGACATGCGTCGTGTCGTCGTTACCGGCATGGGCATCGTGTCCAGCCTGGGCAACAACCAGTCCGAGGTCCTCGACAGCCTGCGCCATGGGCGCTCGGGCATCACGTTCCAACCCGAATACGCCGAACAGGGACTGCGCTCCCATGTGGCGGGTTCGGTGCACCTGGATGCGCTCAGCCTCATCGACCGCAAACTCAACCGTTTCATGGCCAATGGTCATGCCTACGCCTGGCTGGCCATGCAGGAAGCCATCCAGGACGCAGGGCTGACACCGGATCAGGTGTCCAATCCGCGCACCGGCCTGATCGTCGGCGCCGGCGGCGCTTCGCATTCTTCCATCCATGATGGCATTCAGACGCTGCGCGAAAAAGGCGTGCGCCGCGTCGGCCCTTATATGGTCACCAAGGCCATGGCCAGCGGTGTGTCCGCCTGCCTGGCCACCGGCGCCCAGATCAAGGGGGTGAATTACTCCATCAGTTCGGCGTGCTCCACCAGCGCCCATTGCATCGGCAATGCGGTCGAGCAGATCCAGCTGGGCAAGCAGGACATCGTCTTTGCCGGCGGCGCCGAAGAAGAACACTGGTCGCTGTCCTTCATGTTCGACGCCATGGGCGCGCTTTCCGTGCGCTACAACGACATGCCGGATCACGCCTCGCGCACGTACGACGCGGACCGCGACGGGTTTGTCATCTCGGGCGGTGGCGGCATCCTGGTGGTCGAGGAATACGAGCACGCCAAGGCGCGCGGCGCGCGCATTCTGGCCGAGATCGTCGGCTATGGCGCGACCTCCGACGGCTATGACATGGTGGCGCCCTCGGGCGAGGGGGCCGCGCGCTGCATGCGTCAGGCGCTGGCCGACGTGACCACGCATGTCGACTATATCAATACCCACGGCACCAGCACGCCCGTGGGCGACATCAAGGAACTCGAAGCCATCCGCGAGGTCTTCGGCGAAACACAGCCCTTGATCGCATCCACCAAGTCCTTGTCCGGCCACGCGCTGGGCGCGGCGGGCGTGAACGAGGCGGTCTATACCCTGCTGATGATGGAACACGGGTTTGTCGCCGCTTCGGCCAACATCGAGACGCTCGATCCGGCGGCCGAGGGCATGAACATCCTGCGCGAAACCCTGCCGCAGACCCGCATCGAGACGGCGCTGTCCAACAGCTTCGGCTTTGGCGGCACCAACGCAACGCTGGTGTTCTCGCGCGCGGAACTCTGATTCCGCTCCGGATGCGACAGCGTCCACCGGGCAGATCGACGGCCCTCGCGCTTTTCCCGCGCCGGGGCCGTCATGGTTTTCAAGAGGCCGGCTCCCGGATGACCGTGGCGCGGACCAGCGCATTGCGGCCCGCCCGCCAGCCGGCCAGCGCCGTGCAGACCCCGAGCACGATCAGCAGCCCGGTCGAGGTGCGGAAATTGCCGGCCCTGTCATGCAGGACTCCGATCAACAGCGGACCGGCCGCGGCCAGCAGGTAGCCTGCGGTCTGCGACATGCTGGACAGGTGGGCGGCGACATGGGCATCGCCGGACCGCAGCACGATCAACAGGACGGCCAGCGCGAACAGCCCCCCCTGGCCGATACCCTGGACGACGGCCAGCGGCCAGATGCTCCAGCGCGGTCCCAGGATCATGCCGATCAGGGCCAGAGTGGCGGCGGTCGCCAGAAAGACGGCCAGGCCCCGCTGGTCGCGGCAGCGTGAGGCGAACATGGGCGTCAGCAGGCAGGCGGCGACCTGCATCAGGATCGACAGAGAGGTCGCCAGACCGGACTCGGTGCCGCCCAGGCCGCGATCGCGCAATATCGGCGCCATCCAGCCCAGCACGCAATAGGCCAGCGCCGATTGCAGCCCCATGAACAGGGTGACGGCACGGGCCAGGCCGTCGCGCCACAGGCCTTCGACCGGCAGAATATGACGGCCCCCGGCCGGTCGGGCGGGCGTGCGCAGGGCAATCGGCGCCCAGGCCGCCAGCGCGGTGATTCCCGGAATGGCCCAGAGCGCCAGGCCCAGATCCCAGCGTTCGCCCAGGGCCCGGGTCAGGGGCAATGTGATGGCGGCCGCCAGCGCGGCGCCGCCGACCAGGCTCATGGTATAGAGGCCGGTCATCAGCGCCGCCCGGGCGGGGAAATCGCGTTTCACCAGACTGGGCAGCAGCACGTTGCCCAGCGCGATCCCCGCGCCTGCCAGGCCGGTGCCCAGGAACAGGCCCGATACGCCCAGCGTACCGCGCAATGCCGTGCCGATCACGATCAGCGCAAGTACCAGCAGCAGGGTGCGTTCAATGCCTGTGCGCCGGGCCAGACGGGGTGCCAGCGGTGCGAACAGTCCCATGCACAGCACGGGCAGGGTGGTCAGGTAGCCGGCCTGCGCGCCGTTCAGGTTCAGGGCCTGGATCAGCTCGGGCAGCAGGATGGCCGTGCTGGGGAACAGGGGCCGCAGATTGGCGGCCAGCAGCAACAGGCAAGCCGCCGTGAGCCAGGCGGCCTTGCGGGGAGCGGGCGGACTCATGCGGCGCGTCGACGCGTGTCGGGCAGGAAGAAGGCCGCCAAACCCAGCAAAGGCAGGAAGGCGCACAGGTGATAGACGAAAGCGATGCTGGTCGCGTCGGCCAGCCGGCCCAGCGCGGCGGCGCCGATGCCGCCCATGCCGAAGGCGAAGCCGAAAAACAGGCCGGAGACGGTTCCGGTCTTGCCGGGCATGAGTTCCTGGGCGTAGACGACAATGGCGGGGAACGCCGAGGCGATCATGAATCCGGCGCAGAACACCAGGATCAGCGTCCAGTGCAGGTTGGCGTAGGGCAGGGCCAGCGAGAACGGTGCCGCCCCCAGGATCGAGCCCCAGATCACGCGTTTGCGGCCGATGCGGTCACCGATGGGACCGCCCGCCAGGGTACCGGTAGCCACGCCGACCAGAAACACGAACAGCGAGTATTGCGCCTGCTGAATGCCCAGACCGAAGCGGTCGATCAGGAAAAAGGTGAAATAGCTGTTCAGTCCGGCCAGATAGAAATACTTGCTGAAGATGAGCAGCATCAGGATGAGCACGGCGCTGCGTACCTCGCGTGGCGACAGGCCATTGTCGGTTTTGCTCAGCGACGAGCGGCCGCGTACGCCGGACAGGTTGGCCGCATACCAGCGGCTGACGCCGAGCAGGATGCAGATGCCGATGAGCGCAGCCACGGATACCCAGGCCACGCTGCCCTGGCCGTAAGGCACGATCAGCAGGGCGGCCAGCAGGGGCCCGATCGACGAGCCGATATTGCCGCCTACCTGGAAGATCGACTGGGCCAGACCATGATGACCGGCCGAGGCCATGCGCGCGACCCGCGACGATTCCGGATGGAAGACCGAGGATCCGGCCCCCACCAGCGTGGCAGCCAGCACCACCAGGGGGAAATTCCAGGCCTGCGACAGCAGCAGCAGGCCGCAACAGGTGAAGCCCATGCCGATCGGCAGGGAATAGGGCAGTGGACGGCGGTCCGTGAAATGGCCGATGAACGGTTGCAGCAGCGAAGAAGAAAACTGGAAGGCCAGGGTGATGATGCCGACCTGGGCGAAGCTGAGATCGAAACGGCCCTGCAACACCGGGTAGATCGCCAGCAGCACCGACTGCATCATGTCGTTGAGCAGGTGCGTCAGACTGATGGCCCCGAGAACGGGGAAAGCGACACCGGGTTCCGATGGCGCCGCGCCGGACGGCGCCGTGGCGAGTGCGTTTTTCATGATGGGTCGGATGTTGACATCCAAAGGATTGTACGCCTGTGCCGGACATGCGCCGGCCCCGTTCCCGCTGTACGATCGCAACTCGGGCTTCGTTCCGGGCCCGAACCTCATTCGATCCGTTCGATTCAGACATCAGGTCACCGTCATGTCCCTGTGGATGCGCGATCCGTTCGCCATTGCGTTTGGCCGCATGCTGTTGCGCGGTATCGGCCAGGTCTATCTGCTGCCCAGCGCCCGGGCGGGGGCGGTGCTGTGGGTGGCCGTGGCCTGGCAGTCCTGGGCGCTGGCGGGCGCTTGCCTGCTGGGTGCGCTGGCAGGCACGGTGCTGGGGATCTCCATGGGGGATGCTGCCGGCAGCCGTGCGGGGCTGAATGGCTACAATGGCGCGTTGACCGGGCTCGGCATCCTGCTGGTCCTGCCTTCCGGGCCACTGGCCTGGTCCCTGGTGACGCCGCTGGCCTGTCTGGCGAGCTGGATGGCCTGGGCCTTGCGTCGATGGTGCGCCTGGCCGCCCTACACGGCGCCGTTTGTCCTTGTGATCTGGCTGTTGATGGCGGCAACGACCCATCTGGGGCTGCCTCAGGCCGCGGCGGCTGGCGCGGCTGATCCTGGGGGCAGTGGGTCCGAGATCCTGGGGTTGCTGCGCGGTGTCGGCCAAGTGATGTTCCTGGACGATCCCTGGGCCGGCGCCCTGTGCCTGTTGGGGCTGGCGCTGGGCGCACCTCGCGCGGCCCTGTCTGCCGTCCTGGCTTCGGGCCTGTGCCTGCTGGTCGCCATGCTGGCGCAATTCCCCGTCGACGCGTCCCTGCTGGGACTGTATGGCTATAACGCCGTCCTGACCGCCGAGGCGCTGCGCGCGATCCGCCCAGGCCGATGGGGGTGGCCGTGCCTGGGCGTGGTGCTCAGCCTGGGCCTGATGCGCGGTTTCCAGTGGCTGGCACTGCCGCCCTTGACTGCGCCATTCCTGCTGGCGACCTGGCTGGTGCGTCAGGCCGCTTTGCGCCAGCCGTCTCAGGCCCGGACCGCCTGATCGACCGCCCCGGCCCCGCGTTCGGGGGCCGGGGCCGGCTCGATGCTTGCCCGGGCTTCGAGCGAAGCCAGGAAACGCCAGACGAACAGCAGCGTGATCAGCAGCAGGCCCGGATATCCCAGTCCGGCCAGGACGTAGGGAATGGTCGGATCCCCCTTGGCGACCGTGTCCAGGTTGAAACTGAGCAGGCCCAGCGTGATGAAGGCGCCGAACACCCACATGCCTGTCAGCCACAGCCCGGCCTCGGTGCCGCGCAGCGTACGCCGCCAGCGGCCCGGATCGCCCGTCTGGCGGGACTCCCGCTGCACCGGGGCGGTGCGGGCGCGCAGCCCCAGCGTCATCAGGTCGTAGATCAGCAGGCCGGCGCCCACCATGAATACCAGGCCGAATATCGGTACCAGCACCTTGTAGAACTGCATGGCGGGGAAAACCTGGCCGCCGAACCAGCTCAGCCCCATGGCGCGGTACAGGAAGACCTGGATCGTGCCGCCGATCGCGAAGGCGAAGGCAATGCCCAGCATGCCGGTGAATACCATCCAGAATGCAATTCGCCCCAGCCGCTGGTCGAAATACTTGACGCCGCGCAGCAGGGGGATCGCATAGTAGGCCGAGGCGATCCCCAGCATGCCGAAGGTGCCGAACAGCGCCAGGTGCGCATGGCTGGGGGTGACCCAGGTGCCGTGCGACCAGACGTTGGTCAGTGCAAAGGTCATGGTGAATCCCAGGATGCCCGCGCCAACCTGTTCGAGCACGACCGATCCCAGGATGAAATAGAAGGCGGGGGCGTTTTCCAGCGGACGGCGGTCCTGATGGGCATCCAGATAGATGTGCCAGAAGCAGAACACCAGAGGCAGGGGTTCCAGCGCGCTGAACAGCGATCCCCAGAACTGCCAGAATTCCGGCGTGCCGATCCAGAAGTAATGATGGGCATTGCCGATCAGACCCGACAGCCAGACCATCGCAACGCCCCAGAACACGGCATAACCCACGGCCTTGACGTCCGCCTTGAACATCAGCACCAGCAGGAAGCCCACCAGACTGATGTGGATGACTTCCCAGACGCCTTCGACCCAGTAGTGGACCACGTACCAGCGGAAGTATTCCTGCAGGTCGAGGCGATCGACGAAGAACACGCCGAACAGCCAGACAAACGTCAGGGCGCTGACGCCGATGGCCAGCCCCCAGTGGATTTCATTCCACTCCCGGCGCGGCGGGAAGGTCCGCAGCACTACCCAGGCCAGGATGGCGAAGCCGATGAAAATCACGATATCGGCAGCGCGGCCGGCTTCCAGATATTCCAGGCCCTCCTCGAGCCAGGGCTGGCCCAGCCACCACCCGGCATTGCCGGTCGCCGCCAGGGATTGCGTGGCGACATTCCACAGCGTGACGGCCAGCAGGGCCCAGAACAGGAACCGGATCAATCCCGGCGCAGCCAGCTCGCGGTGCGACAGCAAGGGGCCGACGAACAGAATGGTGCCGATGAACCCCGACAGGATCCACAGAATGCCGAGGTTGGTGTGCTCGGCGCGCATGACGTTGAAATTGAGGATGCCTGCAAGCAGGTTCGGATCCACGTGCTGCACGGCGATCAGCAGGCCGAACAGGACCTGGAATCCGAACAGCACCAGCATCAGCAGGAAAAAACGCAGGCTCAGGCGCTGCGATTGGTAGTCGATCTTGATCATGATGGCTTCCTTTTCACAGACTGCGCAGATAGGCCACGATGGCCTTCATGTCGGCCTCGTCGATCAGCGCGTCGTAGGACGGCATGACGTGGGGCGGATAGCCTTTGACGATCTGGTCATCGGGTTGACGGATCGAGCGGACCAGATAGGCCTCGTCTGCCGTGACGGTGGTGCCGTCGGCCAGCTCGACCTCATGTCCCGCCAGACCGCCCCAGCCCGGTCCCACGGTGCGTTTCTGGTCGGTCGCGTGACAGGCCACGCAGCCCAGCTCGGTGACCAGCTTCCTGCCCAGCGCCACGATGTCCTGCGCCTGTGCCGCCGGCGCGGGGGCCGCCGATGGCACGGCGGCTGCCATGATCTGGCTGGCAGGCGCTGGCGCGCTGGCCTTTTGCAGGAACTGCGCGGGAATGCGCCGGTCTTCGCGCGGCTTGGGCGGCCAGCCCTCCGTGTTCATGGCAGAGGCGTATTTCAAAAAGGCGATCAGGGCCGTGATCTCGCGGGCGCTGAGCGGCAGATTGGGCATCAGCGAGTGCTGTCCGCCGCGTTTTTCAAGCCGCTCGGCCGCGCCTGGATAGCGCTGCAGATAGGCTTGCAGGTCGGCCGTGCCGGCGTCTTTCTTGGCGGCGGCGTTCTGCAATTGAACCCGCACCGCAGCGGCCGTGGGCCAGCCGCCCGCCGAGGGCAGGAAGGCGGCCAGCCATGAGGCGCCGGCATCAGCGTAGATGCGTGTCAGGTCGGGGCCGAAATAGGCGCCGTTGCCGACGATGGTGTGACAGCCCATGCAGTTGTAGGCCTGAAAGACGCGTTTGCCCTCCACAGCGCCCGCGCCGCCGTACTGGATTTCCTCGGGCTCGGCCTGACCGCGCGAGGGCAGGAACGACCAGGCGGACAGGAGCAAGAAGATCGCCATCATCAGCGCCAGCACGGCCAGTGCCGTGCGGCGTTTGGCGGTTTCGTGACAGTCGGTTCCGTTCAGGCAGCTCATGATTGCTTCTCCCGTGCCAGGTCATCGCCCGAGGATGCCTCGGGCCGCGCCTGTTCGTCATGCAGGAACAGGGTGCGCAGGCTGCCCAGAAAGACATAGAACACATAAACGGCCAGGAGGTAGCCGAGGCCGATGTACAGCCACCACATGACATGGGATTCCGGCCAGTACTTGAAATCCCGCCAGTAAGGCCAGGACAGCAGGACGCTGACCAGGGCCGCCAGGGCCGACAGCACGCTGTCGATGATACGTTGCGCCATGATGGATTCCCCTCCAGGTTGTGGATGGCAGAATCAGTCTAGGAGCGGAGAGAGGGCGGAGTGGTCAAACCATCATTCGGGATGAGGGATACGATTGATTCCCTATAAACGATAGAGACATCAAACGATGGTTTGATTTGATGCGATGCAGAAAGACAATATGCTTGAAATTGCTTTATGAACAGTAAGGTTCGATCGTAGAAAATATATTTATATTCAATGAATTATATAATTATTCAAAGAATTTACTTCTAAAGTGATTTCTTAAGAAAGAAAACCCGAGTAAATCGATCAGGTAAAGTTTGATTATCCTTTTCAAAGGCGTTGCCTTAACTTGAGTCAAGGTGGCAACAAAATAGGGATTTCCCCTTGTTTGAGAGGTTGCTGCGACGTGCGGTCCGGCGCGCCTGGCCGCATCGTGTAGGCAAGGTGCAGGGATCGGTTGCGCATACGAACCAACTCACCCAGCCCTCCTCGCGCATCACTCGATATTTTGCGCCTGCTCCCGCATCTGTTCGATCAGCAGTTTCAGGTCGATGGCCGCCTGGGTGACCGAAAGGGCGGCGGCCTTGGAGCCCAGCGTGTTGGCTTCACGGTTCATTTCCTGGAACAGGAAATCCAGGCGCTTGCCGCTGCCGCCGCGGGGCGAGGAGGTGTGGGTGCCCGACAGGATCTGGTGCAGCTCCTGCAGGTGCGATCGCAACCGGGTGAGTTCCTCGGCCACATCCACCCGCAGGCCGAACAGGCTGGCCTCCTGGGCGATACGGGCCGTGAGCTCGGGGCCGCTGATGGCGGCAAAGCCCTCGGGGCTGATGGCTTCCAGGGCCTCGCGCAGGCGCTGGGCGACACGCTCCTGGTGCTGCTCGACCAGGGTCGGCAACGCCACGTCCACCCGGGCGACAATGGTTGAGATTTCGTCGGCCATGGCCAGCATGGTCTGCGCCAGCCGGGCGCCTTCGCGCTGCCGGGCGGCGCTGAATTCTTCCAGGGCCTGCGTGCAGGCCTGTTCGCACAGCGGCAGCCAGACGTCGGGGTCCAGATCGCGGCGCATCACGCCTTCGCGCGGCAGCTCGGCCAGCGCCGGTGCGGGCAGGTCGGGGATGAACCGGCGCGCCCACTGCAGCTGTTCGGCCAGCGCGCGCACGGCTTCGCCATCAATGGGCCGCAGTGCTTCGTGGTCGACGGCGGCGAAGCTGAGCTTGAGTTCGATCTTGCCGCGCAGGGCATGGCGACCGATCAGGTTGCGCACGCGGGATTCGGCAAAACGCAGATCCTCGGGAATCCGCAGGTTCAGGTCCAGAAAACGATTGTTGACGCTGCGGATCTCGGCGCTGACCGAGCCGGCGTCGGAATCCAGTCTGGCGGAGCCAAAAGCGGTCATGCTGCGGATCATGGGGCAGTCTCGTCGGCGTTTATCTACAATAAGGCCTTATTGTAGTCTGGCCGCTCATGGCCGCATGGCAGGAACTTTCTTCATGACGATCCCCCCGACTCCCGACCCCGCGTCCGCGCGGCCGTCCGGCCGCCAGCCGGCCGAACTGCGCCGCATCGAACTGCTGACCGGTTATACATGCCATGCCGAAGGTTCCGTGCTGGCCTGCATGGGTGAGACCCGCGTGCTGTGCAATGCCAGCGTGCTCGACAAGGTGCCTCCTTTTCTGAAAGGGCGGGGGCAGGGCTGGGTGACGGCCGAATACGGCATGTTGCCGCGCGCCACGCACACCCGGGGCGAGCGCGAGGCGGCCCGGGGCAAACAGAGCGGCCGCACACAGGAGATCCAGCGCCTGATCGGTCGCAGCCTGCGCGCGGTGTTCGACTTGCAGGCGCTGGGCGAGCGCACGCTGCATCTGGATTGCGATGTGCTGCAGGCCGACGGCGGCACCCGGTGCGCCAGCATCACGGGCGCCTGGCTGGCGGCAGCGCTCGCGGTGCGTGGCCTGAGGGCAAGCGGTCAGTTGACGGCGGACCCGCTGCGGGGCCAGGTGGCCGCCGTTTCGGTCGGCATCGTGAATGGCCGGCCGGTTCTGGATCTGGACTATCCGGAAGACGCTGCCTGCGACACCGACATGAATGTAGTGATGACCGGCGCCGGGGATTTCGTCGAAGTCCAGGGCACGGGCGAGGGCGGCAGTTTCCGTCGTGATGAATTGAACCGCCTGCTGGACCTGGCGACAGACGGCATCCGGACATTGATCCGGTCGCAGGCGCAGGCACTGGAGGCCTCATGAAGCGCGTCGTGCTGGCCTCGGGCAATCCCGGCAAACTCAAGGAATTTTCTGCCAGCCTGTCGGTGGCGGGCATCGACATGGTGCCGCAAAGCGCGCTGGGCGTCTCCGAGGCGCCGGAGCCTTTCTGTACCTTCGTGGAAAATGCGCTGGCCAAGGCGCGTCATGCCAGCCGTGCGACAGGCCTGCCCGCGCTGGCCGACGATTCAGGGCTGTGTGTGCCAGCGCTGGGCGGCGCGCCCGGGGTGAATTCTGCGCGCTATGCCCAGGCCCCGGACGGCACGCGTTCGGATGCGGCCAACAATGCCAGGCTGGTGGCCGAAATGGCCGACAGCGCCGACCGGCGCGGCAGCTATGTCGCGGTGCTGGTCTATGTCCGCAGCGCCGACGATCCTCGTCCCATCGTGGTCGAGGGCTCCTGGGAGGGCGAGATCCTGCAAGTGCCCCGGGGCGCCAACGGTTTCGGCTATGACCCGTATTTCTACCTGCCCGACCTGGGCATGACGGCGGCCGAACTGCCGCTGGCGCAAAAAAACATGCTCAGTCATCGCGCGCGCGCCCTGCGGGGACTGCTGCAGGCGTTGCGGAGCGAATTTGACCAGGAACACAACGCGTAGGGGCCTGTGATGAAGCGACTGGTGCCTGTCCCCCTGCCTGAACGAGAAGGTGACGGCCGACCTGGTGTGCGCGGCAAGCCCGGCCTGGCCGCGCTGCCGCCGTTGTCGCTGTATGTGCATGTGCCCTGGTGTGTGCACAAATGTCCGTATTGCGATTTCAATTCGCACGAACGCAGCGGTGAACTGCCTGAGGAGGCCTATTTGCAGGCTCTGCAGGCCGATCTGGAACAGGCCGTGCCCGATGTCTGGGGGCGGCCGGTTTCGACAGTGTTCTTTGGCGGCGGCACGCCCAGCCTGCTGTCGGCGCAGGCCATCGACCGGATCATCGGCCTGTTCCGGGCCTATCTGAACCTGCCGCCCGATGTCGAGATCACCCTGGAAGCCAATCCGGGCACGGCCGAGGCCGCCCGTTTTCAAGGCTATGCCCAGGCCGGCGTGAACCGGATTTCGCTGGGCATTCAGAGTTTCGACGACGACAAGCTGCGGCGCCTGGGCCGCATTCACGATGCCGCTCAGGCGCGCGCGGCCATCGAGATGGCTCAGCGCGCCGTGGACCGAGTCAATCTGGATGTGATGTTCGCGCTGCCGGAACAGACCCTGGCCGAATGCGAGCGCGATGTGCGTGAGGCGCTGAGCTTCGGCACGGGGCACCTGTCGCTGTACCACCTGACGCTGGAGCCCAACACGGTCTTTGCCAAATACCCGCCCCGGGTGCCCGACGATGAACTGGGCGCGGCCATGCAGGACCGGGTGGCGGAACTCATTCAGCAGGCGGGATATGACCGGTATGAGGTCTCGGCCTATGCGCGGGCGCATCAGGCCTGTCAGCACAACCTGAATTACTGGCGGTTCGGCGATTACCTGGGAATCGGTCCCGGGGCGCATTCCAAGATTTCCTTTCAGGATCGCATCGTGCGTCAGGCGCGGGCGCGCATGCCGGAGGCCTGGATGCAGCGGGCGATCGAAGGGACGAGCCGACACGTGGTCGAACGACGTGAGCTCAGCCATGACGATCTGGGGTTCGAGTTCATGCTCAATGCCTTGCGGCTGCGCGAGGGGGTCGAAGGTGGATTGTTCATCGAGCGGACCGGCCTGTCGTTGATGGCCCTCCTGCCGGCCATGCGCCGCGCCGTCGAACGCGGCCTGCTCGAGCCCGGACTCGACCGGATCCGCGCCACGCCGCACGGCTGGCGCTTCCTGAACGAGCTGCAAATGGAGTTCCTTGCCTGAGCGTGGTATGCCCGTTTCTGGTGCTTTCGCCTGCGGGTCTTCCCCATGCACCCACTCGGTGCATACAAAATGGACTTGCACTAAAATATGCACCATTATCGTGCATCAATGCGCCATGATGCCCTTGATCGCGACTCATGTCAGTGCTCGTCCGCCTGGAGAGCATGGGCTGAAAAGCTGGCACGATCATTGCTTGTAGTTCTGGCGAAGCCTCGGGCTTTTCCTTTTGACGATATGACTTGGCGCAGGAGCTTTTATGTCCACCCCTGAAAACGTTGTGCAGATGATCGCCGAACGCGAAGTGGCGTTCGTGGATTGCCGCTTTACCGATACCCTGGGTCGGGAACACCACCTGACCGTTCCCGCCGGCCTGATGGATGAGGACCGGATGGAATCGGGCGTCGCCTTCGATGGCTCTTCGCTGCCCGGCTGGAAAGGCATCGAGGCTTCCGACATGATTCTGGTTCCGGATGCCGCCACCGCACGCCTGGATCCTTTCCGCGAAGAAACCACGCTGATCCTGACTTGCGACGTGGTCGAACCGTCCGACCTGAAGGGCTACGACCGCGATCCGCGATCCCTGGCGCGCCGCGCGGAGGCCTACCTCAAGTCCAGCGGTCTGGGCGATACCGCCTATTTCGGCCCGGAGCCTGAATTCTTCGTTTTCGATGGCGTGAGCTGGAATGCGGACATGAGCGGCAGCTTCGTCAAGATCTCGTCCGACGAGGGGGTATGGTCCAACGCCCATGAGGCCAATGGCAACAACCAAGGCTATCGTCCGGGCGTCAAGGGCGGCTACGTGCCTGTGCCGCCGATCGACTCCTTTGCCGACATGCGCTCCGAGATGTGCCTGCTGCTCGAGCAGATGGGCGTGCCCGTCGAGGTTCACCACCACGAGGTCGCGAACTGCGGCCAGCTGGAAATCGGCACCCGCTTCAGCACGCTGGTGCAGCGCGCCGACTGGACCCAGATCATGAAATATGTGATCCGCAACGTGGCCCACGTCTATGGCAAGACCGCGACCTTCATGCCCAAGCCCGTCGTGGGCGACAATGGTTCGGGCATGCACGTGCACCAGTCCATCTGGAAGGACGGCCAGAACCTGTTCGCCGGCAACGGTTATGGCGGCCTGTCGGAGTTCGCCCTGCATTACATCGGCGGCATCATTCATCATGCCCGCGCGCTGAACGCCATCACCAACCCGAGCACCAACTCCTACAAGCGGCTGGTGCCGCACTACGAAGCCCCGGTCAAGCTCGCGTATTCCGCGCGCAACCGTTCGGCCTCGATCCGGATTCCGTACGTCAGCAACCCGAAGGCCCGGCGCGTCGAGTCGCGCTTCCCGGATCCCCAGGCCAACCCGTATCTGGCGTTCTCGGCCCTGATGATGGCGGGTCTCGATGGTGTCCAGAACAAGATCCACCCGGGCGATCCGGCCGACAAGAACCTGTACGATCTGCCGCCCGAAGAAGACGCCAAGATCCCGACGGTGTGCTCGTCGCTGGATCAGGCGCTCGAAGCCCTCGACCGGGATCGCGAGTTCCTGACGCGGGGCGGGGTTTTCAGCAACGACCTGCTGGATGCCTATCTGGACCTCAAGTCCAACGAGATCGATCGTTTGCGCGTGACGCCGCATCCGGTCGAATTCGACATGTACTACACCCTCTAGCGAGGCCTCGGGTGGACACGTCCGGCCTCGACCTGCTGTGCACTGCGGTCCTGCTGCTGGACGAGTCTCACCATATCCGCTACGCCAATGGCGCAGCGGAAGAACTGCTGGGCCAGTCCCGTCGTCAATTGGCGGGACAGCCTGCCCAGCCCTGGCTGGATGGCTGCGAGAGCGTCCTCAAGACGCCATTGCAGGGCCAGTCCTGGGCCTGGCTCATCGAGATTCCGGTCCATCAGGGCGGCCATCTGGACGATCTGCGGCAGGCCCGGGGCACCCAGGCGGCGCAGCGCGAGACGTTGCGCAATCTGGCCCATGAGGTCCGCAATCCCCTGGCGGGCTTGCGCGCCGCTGCGCAGTTGCTGGAAATGGAACTGCCGCGCGACGACCTGCGCGAATATACCCAGGTGATCGTGGCCGAAGCCGATCGGCTGGCCGGCCTGGTATCGCGCCTGTCTTCGTCCAATCAGCCGGCTTCGACGCCGAGCGTCTTCAACGTCCATGAGCTGTGCGAGCATGTGCTGGCCCTGATTCGGCTGGAATTCGGCGAAAGGGTCCGGCTGGAACGCGACTATGACGCATCGGTTCCCGAAATGCGGGCTGACCGCGACCCGCTGTTGCAGGCCCTGTTGAACGTCATGCGCAATGGCGCGCAGGCGCTCGTCGAGACGCCGGATCAGGCATCGCCCACGCTGCAATTGAGCACCCGGATTCTGCATCAGCCGATGCTGGCTGACGGCCAGCATCGCATGGGACTGCGGATCGCCGTCGTCGACAACGGACCAGGGGTGTCCGAGGCGCTGCGCCACAAACTGTTTCATCCGCTGGTGACCGGTCGGGCGCAGGGAACCGGCCTGGGCCTGAGCCTGGCCCAGGAATACCTGCAGGGGCAGGGCGGTCTGCTGGAATTCGATACCGTGCCGGGCCGCACGGAATTCCGCCTGTTGTTGCCGCTGGACGTCGCATGAACACGATCTGGATCCTGGATGACGAACCCGGCATGCGCTGGGTGCTGGAAAAAGCCCTGGACAAGGCTGGCTGGCCGGTGCGCAGTTTTGCGGACGGCACGGCGTTGAAAAACGCGCTCGACGCCCTGGAAGGTGCGGACGACCCCCGTCAGCCGGCCGTGCTGGTGTCCGATATCCGCATGCCCGGACCGGACGGCCTGACCGTGCTGGCGGCTGTGCGCGCGCGTCTGCAAGACCTGCCCGTCATCATGATGACCGCCTATACCGACCTGGACACGACCGTGGCGGCCTTCGAGCAGGGGGCATTCGATTATCTGGCCAAGCCGTTCGACATTCAGGCCGCCGTCGAGCTGATCGAGCGCGCGGCCCAGTCGGGACCGGCGCAGGCCGAGGCCGATGCTTTTCACGACGATCCCGCCGCGACCAAAAGCATGCTCGGCGAGTCGGAAATGGCGCCTTCGCAGTCGCCTGCCATGCAGGATGTGTTTCGCGCCATCGGCCGCCTGTCCCAGTCCGGCGCCACCGTGCTCATCACGGGCGAATCGGGGACCGGCAAGGAACTCGTGGCCCGGGCGCTGCACCGGCACAGCCGCCGGGCCGCAGGACCGTTCGTGGCGGTGAATGCCGCCGCGATTCCGCGCGATCTGCTGGAGGCCGAACTGTTCGGTCATGAGCGCGGCGCCTTCACGGGGGCGGTCCAGTCGCGCCGGGGGCGCTTTGAAGAAGCCGATGGAGGCACGCTGTTCCTGGACGAGATCGGCGACATGCCGGCCGAATTGCAGACCCGGCTGTTGCGGGTGCTGGCCGAGGGCGCTTTCTACCGCGTGGGCGGCACGCGGCCGATCCAGGCGGATGTGCGGATCGTGGCCGCGACCCACCAGCCGCTGGAAGAGCGGGTGCGGGCGGGCCTGTTCCGCGCCGACCTGTTCCATCGTCTGAACGTCATCCGCCTGCGGTTGCCGCCCTTGCGCGAACGCCGCGAGGATATCGAGTCCCTGGCGCGGCATTTTCTCGCGCGCAGCGCGGCCGAGCTCGGGGTGCCGGTGCGCCGGCCCGATCCAGCGGCGCTGGAGGCGCTGCGCGGCTTCGACTATCCCGGCAATATCCGTCAACTGGAGAACGTCTGCCAATGGCTGACCGTGATGGCGCCCAGTGCCGAAGTCGGCCTCGAAGACCTGCCGCCCGAGTTCCTGGAAACTGGCGCGGCAAGCGCAGGCGTCGGTCCGGCGACGGGCGCTGCGCCCTCCGGGATTCCCGATGCGGCGGGCGCGATCTCTGCGGCGTCCATCGCGCCCGCGACCAGGTCTGACTGGCGCGCCGCGCTGGAGGCTGAGGCGCGGGTGCGGCTGGCGTGCCGCGAACCCTGCGTGATGGATGCGCTGCGCCAGGACTTCGAGCGGACGCTGCTGGAAGCCGGCCTGCGCCAGGCGGGCGGGCGTCGGGGAGAGGCTGCGCTGCGCCTGGGCATCGGCCGCAATACGCTGACCCGCAAATGCCGCGAGCTGGGGCTGGACACGCCGGATGAGGACGAGGCGCTGGCGTCTCCGGCTGATTCAGGCGGCGCTTGATTCAGACAGTATTTGATTCAGGCGGCGATCGAGGGCGCCCCGCGCAGGCTGGCCTGCGCGCGCTGGGCCATCAGGGCTTCGCGATGGATGAACGTCGCGATTTTCGGTGTCGCGGGATGGTGGTGGATGTCGTAAGGAGTGTCCCATTGCGCCAGCTGGCCCGCTTCCAGAATGCCGATCCGGTCCGCCACGGCAAAGGCCTCTGCCTGGTTGTGGGTGACCAGCAACGCGGTGCGTCCCGTGGCCTTGAGCAGGTCGCGCAGTTCATAGGCCAGCCGTTCGCGTGCGTCCACATCCAGATTGGAAAAAGGTTCGTCGAGCAGCAACAGATCGGGCTCCGGCGCCAATGCCCGGGCCAGCGCGACACGCTGCTGCTGTCCACCCGACAGTTCGTGAGGCGCGCGCGCCTCCTGGCCCGTCAGGCTCACCAGCTCCAGCATGGCCCGCACGCGCCGATCGCGCTCGGTCGCCTCCAGGCGGCGCAGGCCGAAACCGACGTTGGCGGCCACGCTCAGGTGGGGAAACAGCGCATAGTCCTGGAACATCATGCCCACGCGCCGGTGCTCGGGTTCGACACAGGCGCCTTCACCCGACAGCAGGCGGCCGTCCAGCCGGATGGACCCGCCGTCCAACGGCTCGAAGCCGGCAATGGCCCTCAGCGCGCTGGTCTTGCCACAACCCGAGGCGCCCAGCAGACAGGCGATCTGTCCCGTTTCCAGGGTCAGGCTCAGTTCGTTGAGCACGGCGAGGCGGTCGGTGGCGGTGGGGTAGCTCAGGGAAATCCGGTTCAGTTCCAGCATATCGGGCCTCAGGAAGCAGGGCGGTCCAGCAGGCGCGCCAGCAGGATCACGGGCAACAGGCCTGCGGCGACGATCCCCAGCGCGGCAATGGCGCCTTCTTCGTACGTGCCGCGCGCGGCTTCGGCGTAGAGCCAGGTGGCCAGTGTGTCGAAATTCAGCGGGCGCAGCAGCAGAGTGGCGGGCAATTCCTTCATCGCATCCACGAAAATCAGCAGGGCCGAAGCAGCCAGCGCGGGACGCAGCAGGGGCAGGTGGACCCGGCGCAGCATGCCGTGGACATTTTCGCCCAGCAGCCGCGCGGCCTGATCCATGGAAGACGGGATTCTGTCCAGTCCGGCCTCGAGCGTCCCGACAGGAATGGTCAGGAAACGGATCACATAAGCCAGGGTGAGGGCGGCTGGCGTGCCCAGCAGGAGCAGGCCCGCCGGGTCCAGGCCACTGGCGGCGCGCAGCGCGGACAGGCCGCGCTCGACCGCCATCAGTGAAAACAGCAGGCCGATCGCCAGCACGGTGCCGGGCACGGCATAGCCCAGTGTGACCAGCCGGGGCAGGGCGCGCCACCAGGTGCGGGTCCGGGGCAGGATCCGGCGGCTCCAGACGACGATCAGGCCCAGGGCCAGTGTGACGATCATTGCCAGGGCGGAGATTTTCAGTGTCTGACCGGTGGCCCGGATCAACGCGGCCGAGGGACCTTGTCCGGTGCCCAGGCGTTCGAGCGACAAGGCCAGCAGATAGCTCGCCGGCGCAATGAATCCGACGGTGACGGGCATCAGGCCCAGCAGGATCGCCAGCCAACCCTTGAGGCCGTGCAACCTGCGCGGGCGGATCGGTGTGACCCGGCGGCTGCCCGTGTAGCGCAGACGCCGCCGGCTGTGGCGCTCGATGGCGATCAGCAGGGTGACCAGCAGCAGCGCCACCAGAGCGATCTGAGCGGCGCCCGCCAGGTCGGACCGGGTGACCCATGTGGTGTAGATGGCGACGGTCAGGGTCTGGACGCCCAGGAACTCGGAGGCGCCGATATCATTCAGGGTTTCGAGCAGCACCAGGCACAGACCGACGGCGATGGCGGGGCGGGCCAGGGGCAGGGCGACATGGCGGAAAGCGGCCCAGGGGCCGTGACCCAGCAACCGGGCGGCCTCCATCAGATGGGCGGCCTGACTGGCGAACATGCTGCGGGTCGTCAGGTAGACGTAGGGATACAGGACGAATGCCAGCAGCACGATGGCGCCCGACAGGTTGCGCAGATCCGGCAGGCGGAATTCGCGCGGGCTGGCATAGCCCAGCAGCGCGCGGACAGATTCCTGGATGGGGCCGAGGGGGTGCAGGATGTCCAGGTAGGCATAGGCGACGATATAGGTCGGCACGGCCAGCGGCAGCAGCAGCGCCCAGGACAGCATCTTGCGGCCCGGAAAGTCGTAGGCGGTGACCAGCCACGCCGCGCCGACCCCCAGGGCGGCCGCCAGCGCGCCCACCCCGACGAGCAGGCCCAGCGTCTGGACCAGCACGCCGGGCAGCACGAATTCCAGCAGATGCCCCCAATGCGCGCCCGAGCCCTGGCCCGCCAGTCCGATCAGAGCCAGGACCGGGGCCAGCACACCGAGCGCCGCGAGCATCATCCCGGCGTGCCACGGCCAGGTCTGAAAACGGCCGCTGACCGCCATGGCGTCAGACGACTATTGGTTGAAGCCGACGCGGTCGACCAGTTCGCTGGCCTGCTTGCGGTAACGGGCGATTTCGGTCAGCGGCAGGGCATCGACCTGCAGCGGTCCGAAGCTGGCGACGGTCGGGTCCAGTTCCACACCCGCCTTGACGGGGTATTCGTAGTTGGCCTGGGCGTAGAGGCTCTGGGCCTTGTCCGAGACCAGGTATTCCAGCAGTCCGACGGCGTTGTCGCGGTTGGGCGCATGACGCGCCACGGCGGCGCCGGAGACATTGACGTGCGTGCCCGGCGCGTTCTTGAATGTGGGTCGGATCACACGGATGGCATCACCCCAGCGACGGTTGTCGCTGCCTTCGGCGGCGTTGCGCATGCGACCGACATAATAGGCATTGGCAATGCCGATGTCGCAGATGCCGCCCAGGATGTCGCGCGCCACGTCGCGGTCGCCTCCAGTGGCGGGGCGGGCCAGATTGGCTTTCACGCCACGCAGCCATTTTTCCGTGGCTTCGGCGCCATCATGCGCGATCAGGGCTGCGATGAGCGCAGTGTTGTAGGGATGCTGGCCGGAACGGATGCAGACCTTGTTGTTCCAGCGCGGATCGGCCAGATCCTCGTATTGGAACGTCTTGATGTCCAGGTCCTTGGCGACGTAGGCCACCCGGTCGCGCAGCGACAGGGAGAACCACTGGTCATCGGCTGCACGCAGGTTGGCGGGAATGGCGGCCTTCAGCTTGGCCGAATCGACCGGCTGGGTGACCCCGCCGTCCACCAGATCCAGCAGATTGCCGATGTCCACCGTCATCAGCACGTCGGCCGGCGATTGCTTGCCTTCGGCGCGCACACGCTCGAGCAGGCCGTCCTTGACGAACACCGTGTTGACCTTGATGCCTGTGTCCTTGGTGAAGGCTTCGAGCAGCGGCTCCACCAGCTTGGGTTCGCGGGTGGTGTACAGATTGACCTCTGCCGCGAAGGCGGTGCCGGCCATCAGCGGCAGGGCGGCGGCCAGCAGGGAGAGGCGTCGAACGAGGGGCGTAGCGCGGAAATGGAAGGACATGGTCGTGGCTCGTGCAAATTGAAAGGAAGATGAGAATAATTCTCAAAACAGGTCGAAAATTTAGCATCGTGTTCAGCTTAAAGCAAGCTGAACACGCTAAAATGCGCCACGGTCCGGTCTTCGTGCCGGATTTCATGCGGGTTCTTGCGTTAAATCAAGAGAATCCCTGCGCGGGATAGGGGCTAACCTTGTGTTTTCCGACCGCCGCCGTACCATTTCCGCATTCTGTTTTTCTCCCGAATTCTGGAGTTCGACCTTCGTCATGGCCGCTTTTAATTCCGAGCAAGTCCTCAGCGTACGTCACTGGAACGACACGCTGTTTTCCTTCAAGACCACCCGCGATCCCGGCTTGCGCTTTCATAATGGCCATTTCGTGATGCTGGGCCTCGAAGTCGAGGGCAAGCCGCTGATGCGCGCCTACAGCATCGCCAGCGCCAATCACGAGGACAACCTGGAATTCTTCAGCATCAAGGTCCCCGACGGGCCGCTCACCTCCCGCCTGCAGCACTTGCAGCCGGGCGATGCTGTGCTGGTCAGCCGCAAGCCGGTCGGCACTCTGGTGGCCGATGATCTGCGGCCTGGGCGGCATCTCTATCTGTTTGCCACCGGCACCGGGCTGGCGCCGTTTCTCAGCATCATCAAGGACCCGGACGTCTATGACCGGTTCGACAAGATCATCCTGATGCACGGGGTGCGTTTCGTCAGCGAGCTGGCCTACGCGGATTACATCCGCCAGGAACTGCCCCAGGACGAATACCTGGGCGAACTGGTGCGCGACAAGCTGATCTATTACCCGACGGTCACGCGCGAGCCCTATGCGCACCAGGGTCGGCTGACGACCCTGGTTGAAAGCGGCCAGCTGTTTTCCGATATCGGTCTGCCACCGCTGGATCCTGCCAATGATCGGGCCATGATCTGCGGCAGCCCGGCCATGCTGATCGATATCCGTGCCATGCTGGATGCGCGCGGCTTCGTCGTCTCCCCTGGCGTGGGGGAGCCCGGCGATTACGTCTACGAGCGCGCCTTCGCCGAAAAATAATCAGAGAGGCGACTCGTCGCCGCTTTTATTTTTTGCTATTGGTCGGTACACTCTGATAGTCTTTTAACCAATCACGAGTTCTCCACCTATGAGCAAGGCAATCATCCACACCGATGCCGCCCCGACGGCCGTCGGCCCGTATTCCCAGGCGGTCAGCGCGCCGGCCGGCAAGCTGGTCTTCCTGTCCGGCCAGATCGGGCTGGAACCCGGCACGGGTGAGCTGGTATCCGAAAACTTCGAGGGCCAGGTCCGTCAGTCGTTCGCCAACATGCAGGCTGTCATCGAGGCGGCCGGCGGTACGCTGAACGACGTCGTCAAGCTCACGCTGTTCCTGACGGATCTGAGCAAGTTCGCCAGCGCCAACGCGATCATGGCGGAAATCATTCCACAACCTTATCCGGCACGTTCGACCCTGGGTGTCGCCAGTCTGCCCAAAGGCGCCCAGTTCGAGGTCGAGGCCATCCTGGCGCTCTGATCATCATCATCGCCTGTCGGGCCATGTGTCGTGAATTCGGCTGAAAAGCCGCGCCGGACCGCATCCGGCGCCCGCAAGGCAACGGGGGTCTCGCAAGCCCGCCTGTTCGAACGGCTGGGCTTGTGCGCGCCAACCGATTTCGCCCTGCATCTGCCGTTGCGTTACGAGGATGAGACCCGCGTCACGCCGATCGGTCAGGCCCGGCCCGGGGTGCATGCACTTTTCGAAGGCGAAATCGCCGACAGTGAAATCCGCTTCGGGCCGCGCCGGGAATTGCAGGCCACTCTGAACGACGCTTCCGGCCGTCTGGGGCTGCGCTGGCTGCATGTCTATCCGGGTCAGCAGGCCCGCATGGCGGTTGGCCGACGGATCCGGGCCCGGGGCGAGGTGCGCGCAGGATTTCGCGGCCTGGAAATCGTGCATCCGCTGGTGACCGAGCCAGACGTTCCGTTGCCCGATACGCTGACACCGATTTATCCCTCGACCCAGGGCCTGTCTCAGGCCGCGTTGCGCAAGGCCATCGCGCGGGCCCTGGACGAGGCCGACCTGGACGATACGCTGCCGGCCGCCGTGCGCGAGGCTTACCGGCTGGCCGATTTCGAGCCGTCTCTGCGACTGCTGCATCATCCCGGCCCGGAGATCTCTCTGGCATTACTGGCCGAGCACAGCCATCCGGCCTGGCGGCGCATCAAGTTCGATGAATTGCTGGCACAGCAACTGGCGCTGGCTGAAGCCCGGGCCGCGCGTCGCGCCCAGACCGCTCGCAGCCTGTCGGGGCGCGGTGAACTGTGCGCCCGCCTGCTGGCGCGCCTGCCGTTTACCCCCACGGCCGCCCAGACGCGGGCGGTGGCGCAGATCAGCGCCGACCTGGCGTGTGGTCACCCCATGCATCGCCTGCTGCAAGGCGATGTGGGCAGCGGCAAGACGCTGGTGGCCGCACTGGCCGCAGCCCAGGCGATCGAGGCCGGCGCGCAGGTGGCCGTGATGGCGCCGACGGAAATTCTCGCCGAACAGCTCTGGCGCAAGCTGTCCGACTGGCTGACACCACTGGGAGTGCCCCTGGTCTGGTTGACCGGCGGTTTGCCTGTCGCCGAGCGGCGCAGGGCATTGCAGGCGATGGCCTCGGGCGAGGCCCGGCTCGTGGTCGGGACCCAGGCCCTGATTCAGGACAGGGTCGAATTCGAATCGCTCGGCCTGGTGATCAGCGACGAGCAGCATCGTTTCGGCGTCGGGCAGCGTCTGGCGCTGAACCGCAAGGGCGATCAAGCCAGATCCCGTCCCCATCAGCTCAGCATGAGTGCCACGCCCATTCCGCGCACATTGGCGATGGCGTTCTTTGCCGATATGGATGTCTCCGTGCTGGACGAGTTGCCACCCGGCCGCGTGCCCGTGCGCACGCGGCTGTTCGACGATCGGCGTCGCGATGAGATGCTGGCGCGCGTGGGCGAGGTCGTGCGGACCGGGCACCAGGCCTACTGGGTCTGCCCGCTGGTCGAGGAAAGCGAGGCCCTGCAATTGCAGACGGCGGTCGATACCTACGATCTGCTGTGCGCCGCGCTGCCGGATCTGCGTGTCGGTCTGATGCACGGCCGTCTGGCGGCCCGGGAAAAATCAGCCGTGATGGAGGCCTTTCGTGCCGGGGACATCGACCTGCTGGTGGCCACGACCGTCATCGAGGTCGGCGTCGACGTGCCCAATGCCGGCCTGATGGTGATCGACCATGCGGAGCGCTTCGGGCTAGCGCAATTGCATCAGCTGCGCGGCCGGGTCGGGCGCGGCGCGGGTGAGGCCACCTGCGTCTTGTTGTACCAGCCGCCTTTGTCGGCCATCGCCCGGGAGCGTCTGCGGGCGATGTACGAAACCACGGATGGGTTCGAGATCGCGCGTCGCGATCTGGCGCAACGTGGGCCGGGGGAACTGCTGGGCCTGCGCCAGTCGGGCCAGGCGCTGCTGCGCTTCGCCGATCTGGAATCCGACGAGGACCTGCTTGAGCAGGCCCGAGAGGCGGCCGCCTGGCTGTCCGCCGATTTTCCCGAGCATGCCCGTGTCCATCGGCAACGCTGGATGGCGGGCGCCGACCAATTTCTGCGCAGTTGAGAGGAAACTTCATGACATTGACCGAATTGAAGTACATCGTTGCCGTGGCGCGGGAACGTCATTTCGGCCGGGCCGCCGAGGCCTGTTTCGTCAGCCAGCCCACGCTGTCGGTGGCCATCCGCAAGCTGGAGGAAGAGCTGGGCGTGGTGCTGTTCGAACGCGGTGGCGCGGAAGTCGGCATCACGCCCATCGGGTTGCGCGTCGTCGCCCAGGCACAGAAAGTGCTGGAAGAGGGCGCCAATCTGCGCGAGATCGCCCGCCAGGGGCATGATCCGCTGGAAGGCCCGCTGCGCGTCGGCGTGATCTACACCGTGGGACCGTATCTGTTGCCCTACCTGGTGCCGGAGCAAATCCGTCGCACGCCCCAGATGCCCCTGTTGCTCCAGGAAAACTATACCGCGCGGCTGCTGGAGCTGCTGCGCCAGGGCGAGATCGATTGCGCCATTGTCGCGCTGCCGTTGCCCGATACCGGGTTGTCGCAATGCGCGCTGTACGACGAGCCTTTTTACGTCGCGCTGCCTCATGACCATCCCTGGGCCCAGGCGTCGCAGATCGATTCCGGCCAGCTCAAAGAAGAAACCATGCTGCTGTTGGGCGCGGGGCACTGTTTTCGCGACCAGGTGCTCGAGGTCTGCCCCGAGCTGTCGCGGTTTTCGGCCTCCAGCGAAGGCATCCAGCGCACCTTCGAGGGGTCTTCGCTGGAAACCATCCGTCACATGGTGGCCGCCGGCATCGGCATCACGGTGCTGCCCGCAAGCGCCCTGGGGATGCAGGGCGCCGAGAGCAAGCTGCTGCGCTTCATTCCGTTCAAGCCGCCGGCGCCCGATCGCCGCGTGGTGCTGGTCTGGCGCAAGAGTTTTCCGCGCCAGGCCGCCATCGAAGCCTTGATCCAGTCGGTGCGCCATTGCGGCATGCCGGGCGCAACGATGCTGGAGGATCCGGCTCCGGTCGCCGCCGAGGCGGACTGACGCGGGTGGGACCATCCGGTATCGGTCGGCCCGGGCGGATCTCCGTTGCGACAGGGGAAAATGCCTGGATGTTGCGCACGCGGCAGGCCTGACCCCATATCCGCATGCGCTTTCACCTCGGGGCGCAACACAATATCGGGAAAACCCCCGTACTGCGCAATGGCCGCTATCCTGAGGTTTCGTGTATTCTTTTCAGAGTCTTTCACAGGAGGTTTTATGAACGTACGCTTTACGCCGATGGCAGCCGCACTGGGTCTGGCCGCCGGCATGATGCTTTCTTCCGTGGCGCATGCCGATACCATCCGCATCGCCATCGCGGGGCCCTTCACCGGGGCGTTGACCCAGTATGGCAACATGGTCAAGGAAGGCGTGGACACGGCCATCGAAACCATCAACGCCGGTGGCGGCGTGCTGGGCAACAAGCTTGAAGCCGTCGAGATCGACGATGGCTGCGAGCCCAAGCAGGGCCCGGTCGTGGCCAACCGCGTCGTCAACGAAAAGATCCATTACGTCGTGGGCCACGTCTGCTCCGGCGCGACGATCGCCGCGACCCCCGTGTACAACAACGAGGGGGTGGTCATGGTATCCCCGTCCGCCACGTCGCCTCTGGTGACCGACGGCAAGAACTATGACATGATCTTCCGCACCATCGGCCGTGACGACCAGCAGGGTCCCGCCGCCGCCGAATTCATCGCCCAGAAGATCAAGCCCACGGCCGTGGCCGTGCTGCACGACAAGCAGTCGTACGGTCAGGGCATCGCGACCGCCGTCAAGGCCGATCTCGAAAAGGCCGGCATCAAGGTCGTCCTCTTCGAAGGCATCAACGCCGGTGACAGCGACTACTCCGCCGTGATCACCAAGCTCAAGGCCGCGGGGGCCGATTTCGTCTACTACGGCGGCTACCACCCCGAAATGGGTCTGCTGCTGCGTCAAGGCGCCGAACAAGGCCTGAAGGCCAAGTTCATGGGCCCCGAGGGTGTGGGCAATCCGGACATCAACGCCATCGCCGGCAAGGCCGTCGAAGGCATGCTGGTGACCCTGCCGGCCGACTTCACGACCGACCCGGCCAACGCCGCTGTGGTCAAGGCGTTCAAGGACAAGAACCGCAATCCGGGCGGCGCCTTCCAGCTGACGGCTTATTCCGCTGTCGAGGCCATCGCGGCCGGGATCAAGGGCGCGGGCAAGGACGATCCGGTCAAGGTCGCTGCCTGGCTGCATGCCAATTCGGTCAAGACCCCGATCGGCGACATTTCGTGGAACAAGCAGGGCGACCTCAAGGCCTTCAAGTTCGACGTCTTCACCTGGCACGCCGACGGCTCCAAGTCCGTCTTCAAATAAGCAGGTCCATTCCGGGAACCACACGGCTCCCGGAATGGAAAACGGCGCATCCCTTCAGGGATGCGCCGTTTTTCTTGGCGTCGATTCCTGTGTCGTCAGTCCTCGATCCGTTTTCCGGTGGCGGCATCGAACCAGTGCGCGGGGTGCTGCCCGTCCGGTCCCAGCGTGATCTCGTCGCCGGAAGCCAGCGGACGATCTCTGGTTTCGGCGACGGTGCAGCGCAGGATCAGGGATTGATCCCCCCAGCGGGCATGGACCAATTGCTCGGAGCCCAGGACTTCGATCAGTTCGACGCGGACTCGCAGCCCCGGCGCGCCGAGCGTCAGGTGTTCAGGGCGCAGCCCCAGGATCAGTTCGCGGGCGGCGCCGGCGGGGGCGGTCAGGGGCAGGGCGGTGCCATCGGGGCCGACGGCCCGGCCTTGCGCGTCAACCGAGACCCGCAGCAGGTTCATCGGCGGCGAGCCGATGAAACCGGCCACGAAGACCGTGACGGGGCGCTCGAAGACCTCGGCGGGCGTGCCGATCTGCTCGGGCACGCCCTTGTTCATGACGATCATGCGATGCGCCAGTGTCATGGCTTCGACCTGATCGTGCGTGACGTAGAGGCTGGTGGTGCCCAGGCGCTGGTGCAGTTTCTGGATTTCGAGGCGCATCTGCACCCGCAGTTTGGCATCCAGATTGGACAGCGGCTCGTCGAACAGGAACACCGATGGCTCGCGCACGATGGCCCGGCCCATGGCCACGCGCTGGCGCTGGCCCCCCGACAGCTGGCGCGGCCGCCGCTGCAGCAACTGGTCCAGTTCGAGGATGCGGGCGGCATCCTCGACGCGCCGGCGGATCTCGTCGCGCCCCAGGCGGCGGATCTTCAGGCCATAGGCCATATTGTCGAAGACGCTCATGTGGGGATAGAGCGCATAGTTCTGGAACACCATGGCGATGTCGCGCTCGGCGGGTTCCAGGTTGTTGACGATCCGGTCGCCGATGGCGATCTCGCCGCCGGTGATGGTTTCCAGGCCTGCGACCATGCGCATCAAGGTCGATTTGCCACAGCCGGACGGTCCGACGATCACGACAAACTCACCGTCGCGGACCTCCATGTCGATGCCGTGGATGACGGCCACGCCGCCGGGATAGGTCTTGCGCACATTGCGAAAACTGAGCGTTGCCATGGGGAATGGGGTTTCCTATTTTTCTGAGTCGACCAGGCCCTTGACGAACCATTTTTGCATCAGGATGACGACGGCGGCGGGCGGCAGCATGGCCAGCATCGCGGTAGCCATGACCAGATTCCATTCTGTGACGCTGTCGCCGCCGGAAATCATGCGGCGGATGCCGACCACCACGGGATACATGTTCTCGTGCGTGGTGATGATCAGCGGCCATAGGTACTGATTCCAGCCGTAGATGAACTGAATCACGAACAGCGCGGCGATGCTGGTGCGCGACAGCGGCAGCAGGATGTCCTTGAAAAACCGCATGGGGCCGGCGCCGTCGATGCGGGCAGCTTCGACCAGTTCGTCGGGCACGGTCAGGAAAAACTGCCGGAACAGAAAGGTGGCGGTGGCCGACGCGATCAGCGGCAGGGTCAGGCCGGCATAGCTGTTGAGCATGCCCAGATCCGCCACCACCGCGTACGTGGGGGCGATGCGGACTTCCACCGGCAGCATCAGGGTGACGAAAATCATCCAGAAACACAACATGCGCAGCGGAAAGCGGAAATACACCACGGCGAAGGCCGAGAGCATGGAGATGGCGATCTTGCCGATCGCGATCGCCAGGGCCATGAAGGTGCTGATCCACAGCATCCGGCCTACGGGCGGGGTATTGATGGCGCCGCCCGTCAACGCGGTCCAGTAGTTGTCCAGGAAATGGGATCCGGGGATCAGGGACATGGGCGCCTGGGCGACTTCCTGGGCTGTCTGGGTGGAAGCCACGAAAGCCACGTAAAGCGGAAAGGCGATCACCGCCACGCCCAGGATCAGCGTGAGGTGGGAGATGATGTCCAGCAAGGGGCGGCGTTCAACCATGATGGCACCCGGAACGGTTGGCGTCGGCCGTCATCAATAGTTCACCTTGCGGTCGACATAGCGGAATTGCAGGGCCGTCAGGCCGATGACGATCAGCATCAGGATGACCGACTGGGCGGCCGATGAGCCCAGGTCCAGGCCCTTGAAGCCGGCGTTGTAGACCTTGTAGACCAGAATGTCCGTGGCGTGTCCCGGTCCGCCTTGCGTGACCACGTCGATGACCGCGAACGTGTCAAAAAAGGCATAGATGAAATTGATGACCATCAGAAAGAAGGTCGTGGGCGAGAGCAGCGGAAAGACGATGGTGCGGAACCGCCGGAACGGGCCCGCGCCATCGATGGCGGCCGCCTCGATGAGCGAGCGGGGAATGGACTGCAGGCCCGCCAGGAAGAACAGAAAATTGTAGGAGATCTGTTTCCAGATCGAGGCGAAAACGACCAGCGCCATGGCGTCGCCGCCGTCCAGACGGGGATTCCAGTCGAAGCCCAGTTGCGCCAGACGGACCGCCAGGATGCCGACCGAGGGAGAAAACAGAAACAGCCACAACACCCCGGCGACCGCTGCCGCCACCGCATAGGGCCAGATCAGCAGGGTCTTGTAGATGCCCGCGCCGCGCACCACCCGATCGGCCATGACGGCCAGCACCAGCGAGATGGCCAGCCCGCCGATCGCCACCAGCGCCGAAAACCAGAGCGTGGTGTGAAACGAGCTCAGATAACTGGCATTGGCGAACAGGTCGGTGAAGTTGTCCAGGCCCGCGAACTGCGAGGACAGGCCAAAGGGGTCTTCCAGGCGGAAAGACTGCCACATGGCCTGGCCTGCGGGCCAGAAAAAGAACACCAGCGTGATCGCCAGTTGCGGCGCCAGCAGCAGCCAGGGCAGGCTGCGGTGGCGAAAGACGACGCGTTTTTCCATCGACCTACTTGACGCTCTTTTCGAAGCGTTCGAGCAGGGCGTTGCCCTCGGTGCTCATCTTCTTGAGGCCGTCCTCGGGACTCACCGAGCCGCCGAAGATCTGCTCCATGGTGCTGTCCTCGATGTCGCGGATTTGCGGCAGATAGCCCAGCCGGATGCCGCGCGAGTTGGCCGTGGTCGTGGCGTCGAGCTGCTTGACCGCGATCTCGGTGCCCGGGTTCTTTTCATAGAAACCGGATTTCTTGGTGGCCTGGTAACCCGCCTTGGTGACGGGAACATAGCCGGTGCCCTGGTGCCAGGCAGCAGCCTGCTCGGGGCTGGCCAGGAATTTGAAGAATTTCACCACGCCCTTGTAGGTGGCCTCGGACTTGCCGGAGAACACCCACAGCGAGGCGCCGCCGATGATGGAGTTCTGAGGCGCGCCCTTGACGTCGGGATAATAGGGCAGGGAGCTGGTGCCGAAGGCAAAGCCGCCCGTCTTGAGGATGGAGGCGCGCATGCCGCTGGAGCCGGTGTACATGCCGCACTTGCCCGATGTGAACAGCGCATTGCCCGCATCACCACGTCCGCCGTAAGTGAAGGTGCCGGCCTTGGCCATGTCGGACAGGAAGCCCAGGTGCTTGCGGAACTGGGGGCTGTCGATCTGCAGGCGGGCATCCAGACCTCCAAAGCCATTGTCCTTGCTGGCGTAAGGCGTGTTGTGCCAGGCAGCGAAGTTCTCCAGCAGGACCCAGGACGGCCAAGACGAGGAGTAGCCGCATTCCATTCCGGCAGCGCGCAGCTTTTTGGCGGCGGCAGCGACTTCGGGCCAGGTCTTGGGCGGGGCCTCGGGATCCAGGCCGGCCTTCTTGAAAGCATCCTTGTTGTAGTACAGCACCGGCGTGGAGCTGTTGAAGGGCATGGACACCAGCTTGCCATCGGGGGACGAATAGTAGCCGGCCACGGCGCCCAGGAAGATGGACGGATCGATCGGATCGCCGACGGATTCGGACAGCGCCTGAACGGGTTTGATGGCGCCTTTGGCGTACATCATGGTGGCGGTGCCGACCTCGAAGACCTGCAGGATGTCGGGCGCGTTGCCGGCGCGGAACGCCGCGATCCCCGCGTTCATGGATTCACCATAGTTGCCTTTGTAGACGGCCTTGACGACGTAGTCGGACTGACTGGCGTTGAAGTCCTGCGTGATCTTGGCGACACGTTCGCCCAGCGGACCTTCCATGGAGTGCCAGAAGGTGATGTCGGTCGCCGCCTGGGCCGCGCCTGCGCCTGCCAGCAGCGTGGCCAGCACGGTCGTGCGAAGCAAGGGAAAAGCCATGATGATCTCCTTTGGTGATGCCACCCGATTCCGCCCGGATGGCGGAAAGGGATTATAGGGAATCATTGTGATGAGCACATGACAGCTTTGGCAATCCTCGTTTTCTACGGGGTTTCCCCCGTGCGCTCCGACCGGGGCTTCTGTGCGCAGACGCTTGTCCGTACAATGCCGGATCATGAAAACCGAACTTTCTCTCGCACTCATCGGCGGCGGCAACATGGCCAATGCGCTCGCCAGCGGCCTGATCGGCCGGCGCTGCCCGGCCGCAGGCGTTCATGTGATCGAGCCCGGCGAGGCCGCGCGCGCGCGCTGGGATGCGCTGGGCACTACCACGGCCGCGACGCCCGATGCGCGGCTGTCCGAATGCCGTGTCTGGTTTTTCGCCGTCAAACCCCAGATCATGGCCGAGGTCGTGCGCCAGTGCCGTCCCTGGCTGCGCCCTGACACATTGATCATCAGCATTGCCGCCGGCATTCCGGGCGAGGCCATTGCCCGCTGGCTGGGGTTCGATGCCGAACCCTATGACCGGATCGTGCGCTGCATGCCCAATACACCGGCGTTGATTGCCAGCGGCATGACCGGCATGGCGGCCCTGGCCGGCGTCGATCAGGCCGACCGCGCCCTGGCCGAGGAACTGCTGCGCGCCGTCGGCCAGGTCATCTGGGTGAAGGACGACGCGGCCATCGATGCCGTCACGGCGGTTTCGGGCAGCGGCCCCGCCTATGTCTTCCTGTTCCTCGAATCCTTGATCGCGGCCGGGATCGAACAGGGCCTGACGCCGGATCAGGCGCGCCAATTGGCCCTGGGGACTTTTCATGGCGCCACGCAGCTGGCGGCGCTGTCGCCGGACTCGCCCGCGGTGCTGCGCGAGCGGGTGACCTCGAAAGGCGGCACCACCGCGGCGGCCCTGGCCGTGTTTCAGGATCGTGGTCTGCCCGACATCATGCGCGAGGCCGTCGAGGCCGCCGCGCGCCGGGCGCGTGAACTGGCCCGTGAATTCTCGGCCTGAATCCTTAGGGATTAACCGTAGTGACACTCTCAAGGCGAGCCGTCAGAATACGGCCTGCCGTTCGTGGAGGAGAGCAACACCCGATGCTCCACACCTCCCGGCTTCAACCCCGACCGGGATGTTGATATGGCCCGCGGCGCCTCTACCGGAGACTTTCGAATGAAGCTCAAGCTGTCCCTCACCCCCTGCCTCTTTGCGTTGGGAGCTCTGACGCTGGCTGCCGGCGCGCACGCCGAGACCCTCAAGATCGGCATCCCGCAGCCGATGACCGGCCCCAACACCCAGTATGGCGATCAGATCCAGGCCGGCGCGCTGACGGCGATCGATGCGCTCAACGAGACCGGCGGCATCAAGGGCATGAAAATCGAGCCCCTGCTGATCGATGACGGCTGCGAGCCGAAACAGGCTGTGCCAGCCGCCAACCGGGTGATCAATGATGGCGCCAAGTTCGCCGTGGCCCATGCCTGCTCGGGCACCACGGTTCCGGCCGTCAACATTTACGAACAAGAAGGCATCGTCGCCATCACGCCGGGCGCCACGTCGCCGCTGGTCACCGATACGATCAAGCCGCATTTCTTCTTTCGCACCATCGGCCGTGACGACCAGCAAGGACCGTTCGCCGCCGATTACATCGCCAAGCAGCTCAAACCCAAGAAAGTCGCCATCCTGCACGACAAGCAGACTTATGGTTCAGGCGTGGCCACCCAGGTCCAGAAAGCCCTGGAAAAAGCCGGCGTGAACGTCGCCATGTTCGAGGGCATCAACGTCGGCGACAGCGATTACTCCGCCGTGATCTCCAAGCTCAAGGCCCTGGGCCCCGATCTGATCTATTTTGGCGGCTATCACCCCGAGTTGGGCCTGCTGCTGCGTCAGGCGCGCGAGCAGGGTCTGGACACCCAGTTCATGGGGCCGGAAGGCGTTGCCAACAAGGACCTCGCCGCCATCGCGGGGCCTGCGGTGGACAAGCTGCTGGTCACGCTGCCTGCGGATTTCACCAAGCGCAAGGGCAACGAACAGGTGCTGGAACAGTTCAAAAAATACAAACGCAGCCCGGACGGCGCCTTCACCATGACGGCGTACGCGGCGGTTCAGGTGCTGGCCAAGAGCATCAATGCGGTAGGCGCCGATCCCGTCAAGGTCGCCGACTACATGCACAAAAACAGCTTTGACACCGTCATCGGCAAGGTCGACTATGATGCGAAGGGCGATCTCAAGCATTTCGAGTTCGCGGTCTTCCGTTGGGATGCCAAGGGCAACCTGACCCAGATCCAGCCCTGACAGGCTCGGAGGATCCCGGCGCATGCCGGGGTCGCTGCGGTCGCTCCGGGCGCATGCCGTCCGGCCATCTTTTAGTCTTACTTCATCCGCCACTATGTCCGATCTGCTTCCTCTTCTGACGCAACAGCTGTTCAACGGCCTGTCGCTGGGCGCCATCTATGCCCTGATCGCCATCGGCTACACCATGGTCTACGGCATCATCGGCATGATCAACTTTGCCCATGGCGAGATCTACATGATCGGCGCCTATGTGGGGCTGGTCACGCTGTCGGCCATCGGGATCGGCACCGGCCTGCCGCTGCCCCTGATGGTGCTGATCATGTTGATCATGGCCGTGCTGGTGACGGCAGTCTATGGCTTTGCCGTCGAGAAAATCGCCTATGCGCCGCTGCGCAGCAGTCCCCGGCTGGTGCCGCTGATTTCCGCCATCGGGATGTCGATCTTCTTGCAGAACTGGGTGGCGACCGGGCAGGGCGCGCGCGACATGGCCGTGCCGGCGCTGATCACGGGTTCGGTCAATTTCACGATGGGCGACAGCGACTTCACCGTGACCGCTCCGTATTCCCGCATCCTGATCATTGTGGTCACGGTGCTGATGATGGTCGGCCTGACGCTGTTCATCAAATATTCCCGCACCGGCCAGGCCTCGCGGGCCTGCTCGCAGGATCTGCGCATGGCCAACCTGCTGGGCATCGACACGGGCAAGATCATTTCCTTCACCTTCATGATCGGCGCCATGCTGGCCGCAGTCGGCGGGGTGCTGATCGCCCTGGCCATCGGCAAGCTGAATCCCTTCATCGGCTTCATCGCCGGCATCAAGGCCTTTACCGCCGCCGTGCTGGGCGGGATCGGCAGCATCCCGGGCGCCATGCTGGGCGGCGTGCTGCTGGGACTGGCCGAGACCTTCGCCGCCGCGTTCATCTCATCGCAGTACAAGGACATCGTCGCCTTCATGCTGCTGGTCTTCATCCTGCTGTTCCGTCCTACGGGGCTGTTGGGCAAACCCGAGGTGGAAAAAGTCTAAATGAATCAGAATCTCAAGAACGCAGCGATTGCTTCGCTGCTGGCGGGAGTGATCATTGCGCCCGTCTATGGGCTGCAGATCCTGCGCAAGGGCCAGGAAATCTACCTGCAACCCGAATGGAAAATGATCCTCGGCGGCATGCTGGCCGTCTTCGTGATCCAGCTCCTGACCGCCTGGGTGCGTCAGCGCCGGGCCAGTCGGGTCGCCACTCCTTCGCGGTTCCGCATCCCCGCCATCACCGACAAGTTCCGGCACAAGGCCATCCTGGTGCTGATCCTGTTCGCGCTGGCCTGGCCGTTTTTCACCGGCCGCGCGCAGGTGGACATCGCCACCCTGGTACTCATCTACGTCATGCTCGGCCTGGGATTGAACATCGTGGTGGGCTTTGCCGGTCTGCTCGACCTGGGGTTCGTGGGGTTCTACGCCACGGGCGCCTATACCTATGCCTTGCTGTACCACTGGGCGGGCTGGAGCTTCTGGGAGGCGCTGCCGTTCTCCGGCCTGGTGTCGGCATTGTTCGGTTTCGTGCTCGGTTTTCCAGTGTTGCGGCTGCGGGGCGATTACCTTGCCATCGTGACGCTGGGCTTCGGTGAAATCATCCGCCTGCTGCTCATCAACCTGACCAGCTTCACCGGCGGTCCGGACGGGATTTCCGGCATTCCAAAGCCGTCCTTCCTGGGCTACCAGATGGTGCGCCGCTCGGTGGATGGTTCGCCGACCTTTCATGAGCTGATGGGCTGGACCTTCGACAGCCAGGACGTGGTGATCTATCTGTATCTGATGGCGCTGCTGCTGGTGCTGTTCACGCTGTATTTCACCAGCCGCCTGATCCGCATGCCGATCGGCCGTGCCTGGGAGGCCTTGCGCGAAGACGAGATTGCCTGCCGTTCCCTGGGCCTGAATCCGCGCAACATCAAGTTGTCGGCCTTTACCATGGGCGCCATGTTCGCGGGCTTCGGCGGGGCGTTCTTCGCCGCGCGCCAGGGGCTGGTCAATCCCGAATCCTTCACCTTCATCGAGTCGGCGCTGATCCTGGCAATCGTCGTGCTGGGGGGCATGGGCTCGCAGCTGGGGGTCATCCTGGCCGCCGTGCTGCTGACCGTGGTTCCCGAGATCGCACGCGAATTCGCTGAATACCGCATGCTGATCTTCGGCCTGGTCATGGTCGTCATGATGATCTGGCGCCCGCAGGGGCTGCTGCCGGTGAAACGTCCGCAAGTGGAATTGGAATCATGAGTGAAACTTTGTTGAAGGTCAGCGGACTGACCATGCAGTTCGGCGGCCTGCTGGCGGTCGATCAGGTGGAATTCGACGTGCGTCGCGACGAGGTTTTTGCCATCATCGGCCCCAATGGCGCCGGCAAGACGACCGTCTTCAACTGCGTGGGCGGCTTCTACAGGCCGACGACGGGCGACATCATCATGGACGGCAAGGCCATCACGGGCCTGCCCAGCCACAAGGTCGCCCGCCATGGACTGGTGCGCACGTTCCAGAATGTGCGCCTGTTCAAGAACCTGACGGTGCTCGAAAACCTCATGGTGGCGCAACACACCTTGATGCAGACCGGTTTGTTGCAGGGGCTGCTGAAGCTGCCTTCGTTCAAGCATTCCGAAGCCGAGGCCAAAAAACGTGCAGTGCAATGGCTGGATTTTATGGACATCCGCCAGTACGCCAATCGCGAAGCCGGCAATCTGGCCTATGGTCATCAGCGCCGTCTCGAAATCGCCCGCTGCATGATCACTCAGCCGCGCCTGCTGATGCTCGATGAGCCGGCCGCCGGTCTGAATCCCCAGGAAAAGCGCGATCTGCAGGCCTTGATCGATCAATTGCGGCGCGAATTCGGTGTGGCCGTGCTGCTGATCGAGCACGACATGAGCCTGGTGATGGGCGTGTCCGACCGGATTCTGGTCATGGAACACGGCAAGCCCATCACGACCGGCCAGCCCGACGAAGTCCGCGCGGATCCCCGCGTCATCAAAGCTTATCTGGGGGAATGACCGTGCTCAAACTCGAAAACGTCAGCACGTTCTACGGGGCCATCCAGGCTCTGAACGATGTATCCGTGGAGGTCAATCAAGGAGAAATCGTCACCTTGATCGGGGCCAATGGCGCGGGCAAGACCACGTTGCTCATGACGGTCTGCGGCAATCCGCGCGCCAGCGCCGGCAAGATCACTTTCCTGGATCAGGAGATCACGCAGGAACCGACCCACGTCGTCATGCAGCGCGGGATCGCCATCTCGCCGGAAGGCCGGCGCGTGTTTCCCGACCTGACGGTGGCGGAAAACCTGAACATGGGGGCGTTCTTCCTGAACCGGACTCTGACCGAAGAAGGCATGGAGCATGTCTTCAATCTGTTTCCGCGCCTGCGTGAACGCGCCAATCAGCGGGCGGGCACGATGTCCGGCGGTGAACAGCAGATGCTGGCCATCGGCCGGGCATTGATGACGCGCCCCAAGCTGCTGCTGCTGGACGAGCCGACACTGGGGCTGGCGCCGCTGATCATCGCGCAGATTTTCGACATCATCCGCACCATCCGCGAGGAGGGGGTGACGGTGTTCCTGGTCGAGCAGAATGCCAACAAGGCGTTGCAGGTGGCCGACCGAGGCTACGTCCTGGAAACCGGCAAGGTCGTGCTGGCCGACACGGGGGTCAATCTGCTCAGCAACGACGAGGTCCGCAAGGCCTATCTGGGCGCCTGAGAATCTCGCGGGCTCCGATTCCCACGTCGCCGCTTGCAGGCGGCTCCGATCGTCCTGTACACAAGACAGCCCGCAGGGGCTGTCTTGTGTCAGGACAATCCCTGTGATTTGAGGGCGGATTGGACGGCGGGGTCGGCGCGCAGGCGGGTCTGGAATGCGCGCAGCTCATCCTGGCCGGGCAGCGGGATTTCCTTGAGATCCGCCCACATGAGCAGGACGAACAGGTAGGCGTCGGCGACGGAACGCTTGCCGGTCAGCCAATCGCGTCCGCGCAGGCGGTCGTTGGCGAATGCGAACAGGCTTTGGAGTTTTTCGGCGGCTTTGCCCGCCACGATCCGGGCCTGCGCCTCATCGCCATTGGTGTAATAGGCCGGGCCGAAGACCAGGCCGAATGTCTTGTGCACGTCGGCATTGCAGAAGGCCAGCCAGCGGCGCGTCTGCGCCCGTTCGCGCGGCGTGTCGCCCAGCAGGCCGGCCTCCGGGTTCAGCTCGGCTAGGTAATTCAGGATGGCCGCGCTCTGGGTCAGCACGAAGTCGCCATCCACCAGCGTCGGGACCGCGCCCAGCGGATTGAGCGCCAGGTAGTCGGCTTCTTTGGTCTGTTCGCGGGTCAGGCGCACGGCCTCGTAGGGTTTGCCGATCCATTCGAGCGCAATGTGGCTCGCCAGGGGACAGGCGCCAGGAAAATAATAGAGTTTCATCGGAGTGATCAGGATAAAAGGGAAGGGTCGTTTCGAGTTATACCACCATGGCGAGGCCGCGTGCGGGCCGGCCATGAGGTAGACTATCCTGCTGACGCTGTTTTTCGACGAGGCCTCTTTCCGTGGAACCCCTGCGTATTGTTTTCCTGGACCGGGATTCCCTGCCGGCGACAGAGAATTTCATGGGCCCGGAGACGCCCCACGACCTGGTGCAGTACCCGCGCACCACGCCCGATCAGGTGATCGGGCGCATCCGTGACGCCGATATCGTGATCGTCAACAAGGTTGTGCTCGATGCCGTCGCGATCGCGGCAGCGCCGCGCCTGCGCATGATCGCGGTCGCCGCGACCGGCACCGACAATGTTGACCTGGAGGCCTGCAATCAGCGCGCCATCGTCGTGTCCAATGTGCGCGATTATGCCGTGCATACGGTGCCGGAACATACGTTCGCCCTGATGCTGGCCCTGCAGCGCAACCTGCTTGCCTATCGCCAGTCGGTCCGTGAGGGCCGCTGGCAGGAAAGCGGCCAATTCTGCTATTTCGATTTTCCCGTGCGCGATCTGGCCGGATCGACACTGGGCATCATCGGCCGGGGCGCGTTGGGCGAGGCCGTGGCCGGGATCGCCCGCGCCTTCGGCATGCATGTCCAGTTTGCCGCGCGGCGCGGCGCGGGCAAGCCGGGCGACGACTACGTCGACTTCGAGCAGGTGCTGCGCACCAGCGATGTGATCAGCCTGCATTGCCCGCTCAACGCGCAGACTCGCGGCATGATCGGCGCGGCCGAGTTCGTTCTGATGGAGCGCAGGCCGTTGCTCGTGAATACGGGGCGCGGCGGCCTGGTCGATGAGCACGCCCTGGAACACGCGCTGCGCAACGGCCAGATCAGCGGGGCGGGGTTCGACGTCTCGTCCCAGGAGCCGCCCGCGCCGGATCATCCCCTGATGCGTCTGCTGGACCATCCGAACTTCATTCTGACCCCACACGTGGCCTGGGCCAGCGAGTCCGCCATCCGGACCGTGATTCAGCAGGTGCGTGCAAACATCGACGCGTTTCTGCGCGATGAGCCGCGCAGCATGGTCGCCGGCCGGCGCGCCGTCCCCTGAACCGCGAAGCCGCCTCTCATGTCTTCCGATTGCCCTGAAGCCTCAGCCATTCGCCCCTTGCGGGTCGCCATCAACGGCTATGGCAGGATCGGTCGTTGCGTGCTGCGCGCATGGATGGAATCCGCGCACCGGCACCGCCTGCGCATCGTGGCGATCAATGAGCCGGCCGACCTGGAGTCCATGGCGTACCTGACCCGCTTCGATTCGACGCATGGCGTCTTTCCGGGGGCCGTCGGCGTGATCGATGGCGGGCTCTGCATCGCGGGGCAGGCGATTTCTGTCTTTCATGCGCGAGAACCCGCTGACGGTCCCTGGAACTCACTGGAATTCGACCTGCTGCTGGAATGCTCCGGCGCCTTTTCCACCCGCGACGCGTTGCAGACCTTTCTGGATGCCGGCTGCCCACGGGTTCTGGTTTCGCATCCCGGCAAGAGCGCAGCCGACGTGGACAGCACCATCGTTCACGGCATCAATGACGATGAACTGCAGGCCGGGCAGCGCATTGTGTCGGCGGCCTCGTGCACGACTAATGCCGCCGTGCCGATCCTGGATCTGCTGGAGCGTCATCTGGGCGTGGACAACGCTTTCCTGACCACACTGCATTCAGTCATGAACGATCAGCCCATGATCGATGGCTATCACCATGCCGATCTGCGCCGCACCCGCTCGGCCATGCAGTCGATCGTGCCGGTCGCGACGGGCCTGGCCCAGGGCATCGAACGCCTGCTGCCGGGCCTGGCGGGCCGCATCCAGGCCAAAGCGGTGCGGGTTCCGATCCTCAACGTCTCGGCCATCGATCTGGCCGTCAATCTGCGCCGGGACACGACGCAAGACGCGCTGAATGCTCTTTTTGCAGAGGCGGCGCGGGCGCGGCCGGATCTGATCGCCTGTACCAATCTGCCCCATGCTTCTGTGGACTTCAATCACGATTCGCACTCGGCCGTCGTCGACCTGGGACAGACCCGGGTCAATCAAGGCCGGTTCGTCAATCTGCTGATCTGGTTCGACAACGAATGGGGCTTCGCCAACCGGATGCTCGACGTGGCGCGATGCTGGGCGGATCGATGCCCGCCTTCCGACACGCTGACGCGAGAACCCGTTCCCCCATCCTCATTTTCTGGAGTTTGACATCATGGCTGAAAGCCGGACAGAAACCGATTCCATGGGCGCCATCGAGGTGCCTTCCGCCCACTACTGGGGCGCTCAGACGCAGCGTTCCATTCAGAATTTTCCGATCGGTGTGGCCCGATTCCGCTGGCAGCCTCCCGTGATCCGCGCCCTGGGCGTACTGAAAAAGGCCGCCGCCCAGGCCAATGCCGAACTGGGCGAATTGCCGGCCGACATCGGCAAGCTGATTGTGCAGGCCGCTGACGAGGTCATCGAAGGCAAGCTCGACGGCGAGTTCCCGCTGGTAGTGTTCCAGACCGGATCGGGCACCCAGTCGAACATGAATGCCAACGAGGTCATTTCCAACCGCGCCATCGAGATCGCCGGCGGGCAGGTGGGCTCCAAGACGCCGGTGCACCCGAACGATCACGTCAATCGCGGCCAATCGTCCAATGATACGTTCCCCACGGCGATGCATATCGCCGTGGCCGAGGAACTGGCGCGCCATTTCTTCCCCTCCGTCGGCCGTCTGCGCGCCACGCTCGATGCCAAGGCCAAGGCCTTCGAGGACATCGTCAAGACCGGCCGCACTCATTTGCAGGATGCCACGCCGATCACGCTGGGCCAGGAAATCAGCGCCTGGGTTGCGCAGATCGATTTCGCCCTGGATACGGTCCAGTCGGCGCTGCCCGGGGTCTATGACCTGGCGATCGGCGGCACGGCTGTGGGGACCGGCCTGAATGCGCATCCGCGTTTCGGCGAACTGGCGGCGGCCCGCATCGCCGACATCACCGGGCTGCCTTTCCGCAGTGCGGAAAACAAATTCTTCGCGCTGTCGGCTCACGATGCGCTGGTGAGCCTTTCGGCGGCGTTGCGCACCCTGGCCGGTGCGTTGATGAAAATCGCCAACGACGTGCGCTGGCTGGCCAGCGGCCCTCGCTGCGGCATCGGCGAGCTGCTGATTCCGGAAAACGAACCGGGATCCTCCATCATGCCGGGCAAGGTCAATCCCACCCAATGCGAGGCCATGACGATGGTCTGCGCCCAGGTCTATGGCAACGATGCCGCCGTGGCCTTCGCCGGGTCCCAGGGCAATTTTCAGCTGAACGTCTACAAGCCGGTCATGGTGCACAATGTGCTCGAAAGCATCGGTCTGTTGGCCGACGCCTGCTTGTCTTTCGACGAACACTGCGCCACGGGCATCGAGCCCAACTTGCCGCGGATCGAGGAAAACCTGAAAAAGAACCTGATGCTGGTGACGGCCCTGAACCGCCACATCGGCTACGACAAGGCAGCCGCGATCGCCAAGAAAGCCCACAAGGAACACAGCACCTTGCGGGAAGCCGCGCTGGCGCTGGGCTTTCTGAATGATGCGCAGTACGATGAATGGATCGTCCCGCTCGATATGACGCACCCCAGCGAAAAATAAGGCGGGACGTGCAACGGCCCTGGCGGGCTGTTGCGCGCCAGCCGAATCGAATCCGGACCGCGCACAGGCGGCGAGGTGGCGGGAGGCAACGGCTGGAGATCTCCTGACAGGGAATCCGCAAGGCAGGCACCATGAAATCGCCCGTACAGATCAAGCGTGTATACGAAGAACCCGAAAATACCGACGGCCTGCGCGTATTCATCGACCGGCTCTGGCCGCGCGGCCTGTCCAAGGCTGCGCTCAAGTATGATCTGTGGTGCAAGGATCTGGCTCCCAGTCCGGCCTTGCGGACCTGGTTTGGTCACAAGCCGGAGCACTGGGAGGGTTTTCGCCACGATTACGCCGCCGAATTGCAGGATGCGCAGGCACAGGCCCGCATGGGCGAGGTTTTCCAGGCGGCCCGGGGCCGGCGCATCACCCTGGTTTTCGGCGCCAAGGATCTGGAACATAATCACGCATTGATTCTGGCGGAGGCGATGAACGACTACGCCAGGCGTCATTCTGTCGGCTGACCGAATCGACGCCGATGCCGTTGCGGCCTGCGCCGGGAGGCCGACCCTATGCTTGGGGAAGAGAGATGCTGTTGGTTTATTTCGGCTCCCAGTCGGTCTGGGCGCTGTCGCTGTTGGGATTGATTCTGCTGTTGGCCGTGATCATCGCCATCCAGGCGCATCGCGGCCGTGCCAGGGGCGGCAACGAAGAACTGCCCGGCATGATCGGTGAGGTCGTCCAGGCCTCCGACATCCGGGGCAGGGCGCGCGCCCTGGTGCGCGGCGAGATCTGGCAGGTGCATGCGGACATGCGCCTGATGCCGGGTCAGACCGTGCGCGTCCGGGCCGAACGCGGCCTGATATTGGAAGTCGAACCCGTCCCCGAGCGGGATGTTTCTCCGGGAGAACCCACATGATGTTTCTGGAACTGGATACGGGCTTGAGCCTGGGCATCCTCGCCCTCCTGCTGTTCGTGCTGTTCAAGCTGTTCCGCATTCTGCGCGAATATGAGCGCGCCGTGATCTTCACCCTGGGCCGGTACACCAGCACCAAAGGACCGGGGCTGATCATCGTGATTCCCTTTCTGCAGCAGGCGGTGCGGGTGGACATGCGCGTGGTGACGCTGGATATTCCCCCTCAGGATGTGATTTCCCGAGACAACGTCTCGGTCCAGGTCAATGCCGTGGTGTATTTTCGGGTGGTCGAGCCCGCCAAGGCCATCATTCAGGTCGAACGCTACCTGGAGGCCACCAGCCAGCTGGCGCAGACGACGCTCAGGGCTGTGCTGGGCAAGCATGAGCTCGACGAGATGCTGGCCGAGCGCGAAAAACTGAACCAGGACGTGCAGACCATTCTGGATGCCCAGACCGATGGCTGGGGCATCAAGGTCACCAATGTCGAAATCAAGGATATCGGCCTGAACGAGACCATGGTGCGCGCCATGGCGCGCCAAGCCGAGGCCGAGCGCGATCGCCGTGCCAAGGTCATCCACGCCGAAGGGGAACGTCAGGCGGCTCAGGCGCTGGCCGATGCAGCCAATACCCTGTCCCAGGAACCGGCCTCCATGCAGCTGCGCTATCTCGAAACGCTGGCGCAGGTCGCGGGTGACAAATCGTCGACGCTGGTCTTCCCGATTCCCATCGATCTGCTGGCGGGGTTCATCGGGACGCCGAATCCGCCTCGGCCAGAAGCTGACCGATGACCGCGCCTACCCGCAGGTCGTCCAGCCGTCCAAAATGATGCAACCGGATACCGCCCCGGACGTCCAGAATCACCAGGGTCGGTGTGCCTTGCAATCCCCAGGCCTGCATGGTCAGCGGGATCGGATTGCCGGTCGGGGAAGGGCGGTCGATGCCGACGGGAAAGCGGATCCGGTATTCGTGAACGAACGCCCGCAGGGAGGTCTCCCCCATGGCGTCATGATGTTCGAATACGGTGTGCAGGCCAATGACCTGAACGCGTCCAGGCGGGAAAGACTCATGAATCATCCTGGCCTGGGGCAGGCCATGGGATACGCAACCCGGACACAGCATCTGGAACGCGTGCACGACCACGACGGCGCCGCGCAGCGACTCCAGCGTGGGTGCCGTGTCATGGACGTTCAGCCAGGTCTCGATGTCCCAGGGGGGAGGCAGCGCACCGCTGATCATGGCAAGACTCCGCAAGGATGACGTTCGATTCCATGATAGGCCGGTCGCGCACCCGGGAAAAGGTGTCCGGAGGCGATAACCTACAGATCATAGTGGTAATCTATCGCAGGTTTGCCGGCCGTGGTGTAATGTGGCACTTCGCTGCAGGCTTGCTCAGCGGCGGGGCGATGCGGGACGCCCGCAGGCGCTTCTCGGTAACTTCCTTGTTTGACGGAGACTCTCACATGAAAATATCCGCGCTCGTACTGAGCCTTCCTCTGTTGGCCATGGGCCAGGTCGCTCACGCTGCGCCCACGTTTGCCGATGTCCAGAGCATTCTGACCATGAATGCCTGTCTCGCCTGCCACTCGGTCGACAAGAAAGTCGTCGGACCCGCGTATACCGAGGTTGCCGCCAAGCACAAGGGGCAGGCCGACGCTGCCGAAATCCTGACCAAGCACATCAAGGAAGGCAGCTCGGGCGTCTATGGCCCCATTCCGATGCCGCCCAATGTCGCGATCAAGGACGATGAGATCAAAAAAGTGGTCGAGTGGCTGATCGCCGGTGCGGCGCAGTAATTCTTCCCCATTTTTGTGACCGGTCCGTCCCGGCGCATCGGGCTGGGCGGACCGGATCGCGATGCTTTGCGTGACCCTGCAGCGGTCGTTGACTGCGGCAGGGTTTTTTCGATTCCAATCGCCGGCTTCGAGCGCGCCGGCGGGCCGGAACGACCGGCAGGCCGTGAATCAGGTGAATCGGATATAGAATGATCCACCGGCCCGGCAAGTCCGGAGATTCATCCGCCAACCAAAAAGAGTCATGGATCACCAATACGACGTCCTGATCATCGGCAGCGGCCTGTCTGGCCTGACGGTGGCACTGCACCTGGCCGCCGACAAGAAAGTCGCCGTGCTGTCCAAAAAAGCCTTGCTCGATGGGGCCAGCAACTGGGCCCAGGGCGGCATTGCCGCCGTGCTGGACTCTCAGGACAGCCACGACGAGCATATCGCCGATACGCTGGTGGCCGGCGCCGGACTGTGCGACATCGACGCAACACGCCATATCGTCGAGCAGGGCCGTTCGGCCATCGACTGGCTGATCGAGCTTGGGGTGCCATTCACACCCGATCAGGGCGCCGAACTGGGCTTTCATCTGACCCGCGAGGGCGGCCACAGCCAGCGGCGCATCATTCATGCGGCCGACGCCACCGGCCATCTGGTCCAGCTCACGCTGGAGCAACAGGTTCGGACCCATCACAACATCACCTTGCTGGAATATCACTCGGGGGTCGAGCTCATCACCAGCCGCATCCTGGCCGACGGTGGCCCGATTCCGGACAATCAACCCGCGCGCTGCCTGGGCGCCTACGTCTATGACGAACAGGCCGACCGCGTGCACACGGTCCTGGCCTCCTGCGTGGTGCTGGCGACGGGCGGCGCGGGCAAGGTCTATCTGCACACCAGCAACCCGGATACCTCCACGGGCGACGGGATCGCCATGGCCTGGCGGGCGGGCTGCCGCGTGGCCAACATGGAATTCATGCAGTTCCATCCGACCTGCATGTTCCATCCCCGGGCCAAGTCCTTCCTGATTTCCGAGGCCGTGCGGGGAGAAGGCGGCGTACTGCGCCTGCCGGCCTCGGCGGGCGCCCAGGCGGGCGAGCGCTTCATGAAATGGCACGACGAGCGGCTGGAGCTCGCGCCGCGTGACGTAGTGGCCCGCGCCATCGATTTCGAGATCAAGAAACGCGGCCTGACCCATGTGGATCTGGACATCAGCCACCGTACGCCCGAGTTCATTCGTGAGCATTTTCCGACCATTCATGCCCGCTGTCTGGAATTCGGCATCGATATGACCCGTGAACCGATCCCGGTCGTCCCGGCAATGCACTTCACCTGCGGCGGAGTGGTGGTGGACATGAACGGGCGCACCGATATCCCCGGTCTCTATGCCGTGGGAGAGACAGCCTATACCGGCCTGCACGGCGCCAACCGCCTGGCCAGCAATTCGCTGCTGGAATGCCTGGTGATCGGCCGCAACGCCGCGCATGACATCGATGTCCTGCCGCCTGCCGAGCCCCTGGAGGGCCAAGTGCCCGATTGGGATGACAGCCGGGCGCGGGACAGCTCAGAGGCTGTCCTGGTGACGCATGCCTGGGACGAGGTCCGCCGCCTGATGTCCAACTATGTCGGTATTGTGCGCACACAAAAGCGCCTGGGCCGTGCGCATCAGCGCATCAACCTGCTGAACCAGGAGATCGAGTCGTATTACCAGGAACACCGGGTCACCAGCGATCTGCTGGAATGCCGCAACCTGATTCAGGTCGCGGCGCTGGTGGTGGCGGCCGCCCTGTCGCGCAAGGAAAGCCGGGGCCTGCATTATTGCCAGGATTTCCCCTGGACGTTGCCCCGGGCGCTGCCCACGGTCATGACGCCCGAGGAGGGCTTTCGCTGAGACTGGTCAGACGATGCGCAAGGAATAATCGGTGGCCCGGATGTCCTTGGTCAGGCTGCCGATGGAAATCCGATCGACCCCCGTACGGGCGATGTCACCGACCGTGTCGTGATGGATGCCGCCCGAGGCCTCCAGCAAGGCACGTCCCCCGTTGAGCGTGACGGCGGCGCTCAGGTCATCCAGATCGAAATTGTCCAGAAGTACGGATACGGCGCCGGCATCCAGCGCCTGCCGCAATTCGTCCAGGGACTCGACTTCGATCTGGATCGGGACGCCGCCCGAGATCTTTTGCGCGGCACGCAAGGCAGCGGCGATGCCGCCGGCCGCCAGGATATGGTTTTCCTTGATCAGGATCCCGTCATATAAAGCCAGCCGCTGGTTCTGGCCGCCGCCCACCCGCACGGCGTATTTTTCGGCCAGGCGCAGGCCGGGCAGCGTCTTGCGGGTATCCAGGATGGCCGCCCGGGTGCCCGCGATCAGATTGACGTAACGGCGGGTGGCCGTGGCCACGCCGGAGAGCAGCTGCAGAAAATTCAAGGCCGTGCGTTCGGCGGTCAACAGCGCGCGGGCCGGGCCGCGCAGACGGCAGACCACGGAATCAGCAGCCATCTCGTCGCCTTCGGCATAGGCCCAGTCCAGTTCGATCTGTCCATCGATGCGGCGCATCACGGCTTCGAACCAGGGCGCGCCGCACAGGACCGCCGCCTCACGGACGATGACGCGGGCGGTTTCGATCTGCTGATCGGGAATCAGCAGGCCGGTGACGTCGCCCGTTCCGATATCCTCGAGCAGGGCCTGTTCGATATTGGTCTCGAAGGCCGACTGCAGGGCGGGCGGGAAGGGGGCGTGGGGATTGCGCAAAGAAGAAGCAGAATGGCTCATGCCGGGCCGACTCCCGAGAACAGGGCCTGTTCCCGGGCCAGATCCGGACCAGGACGCGTATTGCGGCGACGCGCCGCCGCGAAATCCAGCATCCGGTCGATACAGACCTTGGCCTGACGCCCGATGGCCGGATCCAGGTGGATCTCATGGGTGTCGAATTCAAGGGCATCGGCAATGCCCTTGAGGGAATTCATGGCCATCCAGGGGCAATGGGCACAGCTTTTGCAGGTCGCGGACTCACCCGCTGTCGGCGCTGCGATGAAAGTCTTGTCGGGCGCGGCCAGACGCATCTTGTGCAGCAGGCCCTGGTCGGTGGCCACGATGAAGGTCATGGCCGGTGATTCGGTCACGGCGGCCAGCAGCCGCGAGGTCGATCCGACGACATCGGCCTGGGCCACGACGGCGGCGGGCGATTCGGGATGCACCAGGACCAGGGCGCCGGGATGTTCCTTGCGCATCAGATCCAGCTCGATTCCCTTGAACTCGTCATGCACGGTGCAGGAACCCTGCCACAGGATCATGTCGGCGCCGGTCTCACGCTGGATGTAGGAACCCAGGTGACGGTCAGGCGCCCAGAGGAGCTTTTGGCCCTGCCGGTGCAATTCGGAGACGATGTCCAGGCCGATGGAGGAGGTCACCATCCAGTCGGCCTGGGCCTTCACGGCGGCGCTGGTGTTGGCATACACCACCACTGTCCGGTCCGGATGCTGCGCCCTGAACGCGGCAAACGCCACGGGATCACACCCCAGATCGAGAGAACAGGTGGCGTCCAGGTCGGGCATCAGGATGCGTTTTTCGGGAGACAGTATCTTGGCGGTTTCGCCCATGAAACGCACGCCCGAGACCATCAGGGTCTGGGCCGCGTGATCGCGTCCGAAACGGGCCATCTCCAGAGAGTCGGAGACACAGCCGCCGGTTTCCTCGGCCAGATCCTGGATGTCGGCATCCACGTAGTAGTGCGCAACCAGGACGGCATTGCGGGATTTCAGCAGCCGCCGGACGCGGTCCTTTTGAAAGCTGCGTTCCTGGGGAGAGAGCGGCGGATTCACCCGGGCCCAGGCTTCGGCCACCGTACGGGTGCCGACAGCCATGTCCGGGCGGTCGAATTCGACGATTCGGGTACCTGAGGGCATGATGAGTGGGATCGAATCTGTATGTAAAACGAGTAGGAAGCCATCATACGACAAAGCGGCCCGACCCGCCTGATTCAGCCTTGCGTTTCGCATGGGAATCACCGGGACGCAGTCCGGTCATCTGCGGACCGTCTCCGGCGAAAAACCACCCTGTGGACGGAACAACCCCGGTATAATTCGCGCACCCGTCATCGGGGAGTAGCCGACTCGCGCCCAGGTCCGTCCTGTCAGGATGACTTGCCGCGCGCAGTGCGGGCGTCAACACACTTGGCCATCCGGTCATGGCGCCCGCAGCCCGCCGGTATCTTGCATTCCGGGGCCTGGCAAGACCGCTGACTGCGTTTTCCGCCGCGAGGGGCCGGTGGAAGCGTAGTCGCGTCAGCCCCGGATCTCTTTGTCATGGATACCTTTCTTGTTTCCACCGGCGTGGTTGCCCTGGGTGAAATCGGCGACAAGACGCAACTGCTGGCCATGATGCTGGCCGCCCGCTACCACCGGCCTGGCCTGATCTGTCTGGGCGTGCTGATTGCCACACTGTTCAACCATGCGCTGGCGGGCCTGGTGGGTCAACTGGTGGCGCAACTGCTCGATCCCGTCATGCTGAAATGGATTCTTGGCATTTCCTTTCTGCTCATGGCCTGTTGGTTGCTGATCCCCGATAAGCTCGATGAGGCGCCACGACCGATGCGCGGGCTGGGGGTGCTGACGGCCACGATCACGCTGTTTTTCCTGGCCGAGATGGGAGACAAGACCCAGATCGCCACTGTGACCCTGGCTGCGCGCTACGACAATCTGGTCGCGGTCGTGGGCGGCAGCACCTTGGGCATGATGCTGGCCAACGTACCGGCGGTGTATTTCGGCGATCGCGCCGCCAGTCGGCTCCCTGTGCGCGTGGTGCATGGCGTTGCCGCCGCGCTGTTCGCGCTCCTGGGCTGTACGACGCTGCTGAGCGCAGCGGGCTGGCTGGGGAGTTGACGCTCGATGATGGCTTTGGCGCTGTTCGTCCTGACGCTGGCGCTGGTCATCTGGCAACCGCAAGGTCTGGGCATCGGCTGGAGTGCGTGCCTGGGAGCGGGGCTGGCGCTGTTGACCGGGGTCATTCAACCCGCGGACATTCCCGTGGTCTGGGGGATCGTCTGGAACGCCACCGGAACTTTCGTCGCGGTCGTGATCATCAGCCTGCTGCTGGAAGCCGCCGGATTCTTTGAATGGGCCGCGCTGCATGTCGCTCGCTGGGGCGGCGGCAGAGGAGAGCGCCTGTTCGTCCTGATGGTGCTGTTGGGCGCCGCCGTGAGCGCCCTGTTCAATAACGACGGAGCGGCGTTGATCATGACCCCGATCGTTGTCGCCATGCTCGCGGCGTTGCGGTTTTCTTCCGGGGCGACACTCGCTTTCGTCATGGCGGCGGGTTTCATCGCCGATACCGCCAGCCTGCCGCTGGTCGTATCCAATCTGGTCAATATTGTCACCGCGGATTATTTCGGCATCGGTTTTACCCGCTATGCGGAGATCATGGCGCCCGTCGATCTTGCCGTCATCCTGGCCTCATTGGCGGTGATGGGGGGGCTTTTCCGCCGTGCCATCCCGCCGCGCTATGACGTGCAACGTCTGGCGGCACCCGCCACGGTCATCAACGACCGGCCGACCTTTCTGGCCGGATGGGGCGTGCTGGCCTGGCTGTTGCTGGGCTTTTTCGTGCTCGAGCCGCTGGGCGTCCCGGTCAGCGCGACCGCGGCGGCCGGCGCGTTGGTGCTGGCTGTCGTGGCGGGCAAGGGCGGACGCATTCCGGTTCTGCGCCGGGTGCGCAGTGCGCCCTGGCAGATCATCCTATTCGCTCTGGGCATGTATCTGGTGGTCTATGGCTTGCGCCATGCAGGGCTGACGGGCCTGCTGACACACGCGCTGGATTGGCTGGCCAGGCAGGGACTGTGGACGGCCACCTTGGGGACGGGAATCCTGAGCGCGACCCTGTCTTCGCTGATGAACAATCTGCCCACGGTCCTGATCGGCGCTTTGTCGATCGAGGCCTCTCAAGCCCAAGGGGTGGTGCGCGAGGCGATGATCTACGCGCATGTGATCGGTTGCGACCTGGGCCCCAAACTGACCCCCATCGGCAGCCTGTCGACCCTGCTGTGGCTGCATGTGCTGCGTGGCCGGGACATCCGCATCGGCTGGAAGCAATACTGCCGCACGGGGCTGGTGCTGACGCTGCCGGTGCTGGGCGTGGCGCTGGCAGTCCTGGCGTGGCGGGTGGGGTGATTCAGTGTTAGGTTTGAAAGCACCGGCCTGCATGATTTTCGAGGTCATGGGCAAGCAGTGCCTTTTGGTCGCCGGCCTCAAGCCCCCAGGACACCAGACAGACGAGAGATGACGCAAACCCTCATGAAAACCATCGGCCTGCTTGGCGGCATGAGCTGGGAATCCACCGTTCCTTACTATCGCCATCTCAATGAGGCGGTCAAGGCCCGTCTGGGCGGTTTGCATTCGGCAAAGATCGTGCTGTACAGCGTCGATTTCGCTGAAATCGAGCGCCTGCAACACAAGGGAGACTGGGCATCGGCCGGTATCATGCTGGCCGATGCGGCGCGCGCGCTCGAGCGGGCCGGCGCGGATTTCGTCGTGCTGTGCACCAACACCATGCACAAGGTGGCGCCGGCGATCGAGGCGGCGGTGGCGACGCCACTGCTGCATATCGCCGATCCGACGGCCGCTGAGATACGCAAGGCCGGAATATCCCGCGTCGGGCTGCTCGGCACGCGGTTCACGATGGAGCAGGCGTTCTACCGTGGCCGGCTGGAAGAGCGACACGGCATCGAGGTTCTCGTGCCCGACCAGGCGGATCGCAGCCTGGTGCATCGCGTGATCTATGAGGAACTCTGCCTGGGCCGGGTGCAAGAGACCTCGCGGCAATGCTATCGCGATGTGATGCGGCGCCTCGTCGAGCGTGGCGCTCAAGGCATCATCCTGGGCTGCACGGAGATTTCGTTGCTGGTGGGCGAGAAAGACGCCTGTGTGCCGCTGTTCGACGCTACAGCGATTCATGCGACGGCCGCCGCCGAGATGGCTTTGGTCGCGGCGAACTGAACGATTCGCATATCTGAAGAGACCGGCTCACGGCCATCAGTTTCATCTGATGAACTGCCTTGTATCGCTGACTTGCTTGCGATCAAAGAAAAGGAGTACGACCCGGTAGACATCCAGTCTTGCGTTCGATTGATTCAGTAGTTTCCCCAATATTCTCGTCAGATGAGAATAAAACAATAAAAATTATCGAAAAATACTTATGATTCAATCAATCGATTGAAGAATAAGGTGCTGTCTCCGCATGCAGATAGATCATGTCGCTGCCAAAGGTAGCTCAGAAAGAGTTCTGCTTGTTTTAGCGACGCTGGCCCGGCTGGGGCGCGGAGCCGCCATCTCGGAATTGATCGGGTTGACTGGTCTGGCGCAAAGCACGCTATATCGCCAGTTGTCTCTGTTGCGGCGGTGGGGCTTCGTCATCGGGCGGGACAATGAGTTCTACCCCGGCCCCATGTGCGTGCCCCTCGCCTGGGGATTCGATCAGTCCTCGTTCCTTGCGCAGGAATCACATGAAAGGATGGAGACGCTATCCGTGCAGAGCGGGGAATCAATTGGATTGCTCGTGGCTGTCGGGCATCAGCTTGTCTGTCTCGATATGGTGGAAAGCCAACACCCTCTACGCTGCTCCTTCGTCAAGGGCCGGATTCTGCCACTTTGCAGGGGGGCCTCCGCCAAGGCGTTGCTGGCCTTCATGCATGCTGAGCAACGGCGTGTTGCGCTCGATGAGCTGGAGAGGGCGCAGTTATTGAATGGTCTGTCTCGGACAGTGCTGGAGCGACAGTTGGATCAGATACAAGCGTTGGGTTATGCCGCATCCAACGGCGAACTCGATGCCGGTATCTGGGGAGCAAGTGCACCGTTGTTCCAGCATGCAGATCATCCTGCCGTCGCAGTCATCACCATGATGGCGCCCGCACTTCGGGCGCAAGGTCAGGAAGACCGGTTGATCGAAATGACTGTGCGCGCGGCCGCGCATATTTCGTCGCAGTTGCAGAAACTTTGACTTCAAGACTTGCCCCTACCAAGGAGAATTACATGAAACTTACCCAGACCCTCCGAATGACCTTGCTCGCCCTGACCTTGGGCAGCGCCTCGATCGCCAGCCAGGCTGCATCAGACACCATTCGCGTGGTCACCGACCCCACGTTTCCACCTATGGAGATGACTGTAGATGGAAAACGGACAGGCTTTGACATCGAGTTGACCGAAGCTCTGGCTCAAGCCATGGGCAAGAAAATTGCCTGGACCGATATCGATTTCAAGGGCCTCATCCCGGCAGTGATTTCAGGGCGCGCGGATGCCGCCATGTCAGCGATCTACATCACGGATGCTCGCAAGCAAGCGGTGGACTTCACGGATTCATACTATGCTGGCGGGCTTGTCGTACTGACCAAGAGCGAAGGACCAATCAAGACATTGAAGGATCTGGACGGCAAGCGCGTCACGGTGCAGGTCGGCACGAAATCCGTGAATTACATGCAGGAACACTATTCCAAGGTGCAGCGGGTCGAGGTAGAGAAAAATCAGGAGATGTTCAACTTGGTGGACATCGGCCGGGCGGATGCCGCCGTCACCGGCAAACCCGCGGCCAAACTTTTTGCCCAGCAAAACCCTGGTTTTACTGTGCTTGATGAGCAGATCACGACAGAAGAATACGGCATTGCGGTCAGTAAGAATGAGCCTGAACTGACCAAGGAGCTCAATCAGGCGCTGAGGACGATCAAGGCCAATGGCGTGTACCAGCGGCTGGTCGAAAAGTGGTTCGAGAACAAGAAATGAATCTCGATTTCACCCCTGCGATTGTCGGCTGGGAAGACTTGCTGCGAGGCACATGGGTGACCGTTGAGGTCACCGTGTGCGCGCTGCTGCTTTCCTGCTTCCTGGGCCTGTTGATCGGCATCGGCCGGCTGAATCCACAGCGTCGAATCATCTATAAAGCATGCAGCATCTATCTATCATGCTTTCGCGGGACGCCTTTGCTGGTACAGCTCTTTATCTGGTTCTTTGGTTTGCCCAGATTTGGCATTCTTCTGCCGGCTTTTGTCTGCGGCGTACTCGGCATGGGCATGTATTCCGCCTCATACGTATCCGAGGTCGTTCGAGGCGCAATCCAGTCAGTGGACAAAGGGCAGATCGAGGCGGCGCGTTCTCTTGGAATGTCCTCAACTCAGGCAATGATCAAGATCATCCTGCCGCAAGCCTTTGTGCGCATGATTCCGCCGCTGGGCAATGAGTTCATCGCTCTGATCAAAAATTCAGCATTGGTTTCTCTCGTCACGATTCATGACGTCATGCACGAAGGCCAGAAGATCATCAGTGTGTCTTACCGCTCTCTCGAGGTCTATCTCATCATTGCGCTGATCTACTGGATACTCACCAGCGCCACATCGAGAATCCTTCGCCGTGTCGAACTGCGTTTGCAGGCTGGAGGAATGGTGCAATGAGCGCGTCCGATATCATGATCCAGATTTGTCAGCTGCATAAATCCTATGGCGAGAACGCTGTCCTCAAGGGAATTGATCTGGAGGTCGACAGGTCCCAGGTCGTGGTCGTCATAGGCCCTAGCGGCTCGGGCAAGAGTACACTGTTGCGCTGCTGCAATGGTCTGGAAATCGCCCAACAGGGAACGATCGATATTTGTGGTGAGCGATTACTCGATCAAGGCAAGCTCATGCCGGAAAAGGCCTTGAATCACCTGCGGACCCGCGTCGGTATGGTGTTTCAGTCCTTCAATCTTTTTCCACATCTGACTGTGCTCGAGAATGTCACCATCGGCCCACGTACCCTGCGTGGCGTCTCTGTTGCGCAAGCCGATGAAAAAGGGTTGGCGCTGCTGACTAAAGTCGGGCTCGAGGCGAAAGCACAAGCCATGCCGAATAGCCTTTCCGGAGGACAGAAGCAGCGGGTGGCCATTGCAAGAGCGCTGGCCATGGAGCCGGAAGTCATGCTGTTCGATGAACCTACGTCCGCCTTGGATCCAGAGCTTGTCGGAGAGGTTCTACAAGTGATGAAATTGCTTGCCAAGGAAGGCATGACGATGATGGTCGTGACGCATGAAATGGGCTTTGCGCGGGAAATGGCGGATACCGTCGTTGTCATGGACTATGGCAGAGTGATCGAGGCTGATCGGCCAGACGTCATTTTTCAGCAACCTCGACACGAGCGTACGCGTTCCTTTCTGCAAGCCGTACTCAGCAAAGGGCCCATGGAGACAGGCGCATCATGAACAACTCGCTGTGGAAAGGGCGCGAGGACACATCAGAAAGCGGAGATACGCGCAGGCTGCATCAGGTCGTGCGCCTCGAGCCTACAGGCTATGGGGCAGGGGACAGTGTCTTGCTGGGTTTTGCCAGCGATGCGGGGGTACGGCGCAACCACGGGCGCCCAGGCGCCCGCAAGGGCCCCGAGGCGATCCGGCGCATGCTGGCCAACCTGCCCGCGCACGATCTGACGCGTTTCTGGGATGCGGGCGATACGGTCTGCGAAGGCGATGCCCTCGAAGAGGCTCAGAAAATCCAGGCGCGCAAGATTGCCGAGACACTGAACGCCGGTGCGCGGCCCGTCACGCTCGGTGGTGGACATGAGGTTGCCTGGGCCAGCTTTCAGGGGCTCGCCGCGCATCTGGAAGAAGAGGGTGGTCCGCCGCCGCGCATCCTGATCATCAATCTGGATGCGCATTTCGACCTGCGTACCAGCCGGCCGGGATCATCGGGAACCCCTTTCGACCAGATCCTCGAATATGGCCGAATTCACCGTCTGCCGATTCAGTATGCGTGTCTTGGCGTTTCGCCCGTGGGCAATACCCGGAGTCTGTACGATCACGCTCAGACCCTGAATGTCTGCCATGTCGAGGATTCGGACATGCAGGAGCGGCATTTGCCCGAGCGCCTGCAACAGATCGCAGGATTGCTCGCAGACGCCGACCTGGTCTACTTGACGATTGATCTGGATGTGTTGCCCGCCAGCACGGCGCCCGGTGTGTCGGCTCCCGCATCACTGGGTGTGCCCATGTGCGTCGTCGAGGCTTGTGTGCAGGCGGTCAAGCACAGCGGAAAGATGCGTCTGGCCGATATGGCGGAAATGAATCCGGATTTCGATATCGACCACCATACCGCCCGTGCGGCAGCCAGATTGACCTGGCATTTGCTCAGACCTTAGCGTCTTCCAGGATCACTTCATGATGCGGACGCCTCGCAGCGGATCGGTGGCGACCTGGTTTCGCTTTATTCATACATTTTACATAATATACATTATGCGAATAACAGATCCGGGCAGATCCGACGCCAAAGCCCCGGTTATCCATGGCGGGTCGCACATGAGCGACCCGCCATGGACAAGCCTGACAGCCGTCCTCAGTCGCGTGAGAAAGGCATAGCGTTGAAATCGTACGTCATCAGATTGCCATCCATCGGGCCCATGCCAGGCGCATTGCCCGGCATGCCGGGCGCGGAGACGCCGCGGGTGTCCTTCGAAGCCAGCAGTTTGCGCACGACGGCCGTCGGGACATGTCCCTCGACAATCTGACCGCTCGATTCCAATTGCGCCGTATGGCAGGAAGCCAGCTGCATCGGCACGTTCAGACGGGTCTTGATCGCCGCCAGATCGGCGGACTGAACCTCGCGTACATCGAACCCCTCGGCGCGCATGTATTGTGCCCAGCCCGAACAACAGCCACAGTTTGGATCCTGGTAGATCGTGATGGTCTCACCGGCCTGAGCCTGGACAGATACGGCGGTTCCCAGAGCGGTGGCCATCAAGCCCATGATGATGAATCGTTTCATGCATTCCTCAAATCAGGTTGAGTCCTGCCAGAATCAGCAAGATTCAGGGTTGGATCGCCGGGAACCCGATTAGTTCAATCGGGTTCCTGCGTCACACCGGCTCAGATCTGCTCGAACCGCTCGTAATGGCGCTCAGTCCGGGTCTCCACATGTGACACGCCCGTGACCCGGGCCGCCGGCGGACCTTGAAGCAGCCACGACAGCATCTGATCGATTGCGGTGTGTTCACCCTGAATCAGGACTTCAACCCGGCCGTCGGCCAGATTGCGTACCCAGCCACCCAGCTTGAGCAGATGCGCCTGGCGAACAGTGGCCGCGCGAAAGCCAACGCCCTGTACGCGGCCCTCGACAAGCGCCGTCAATGTCTCGAGATCGTGATGTGCAGGCAGTGATTTCATAAGGTGGGATGAGAAGGCGATCCGATGCTCGACCGGCGGCACACTCGGGGAGCTCGGCCATCAAATCCATGGTTTTAACACACGGCCTTTCGGCCCCCGAGCCAGGGCCGAAAAGACCTCCTCGCCCCGTTCCGCGACGGATCGAATCGGCCCGAATATCCATGCCTGCCCGAGGGTTTCTTGACGGGAAAGTCATAAAGACATAGCCCATCGGTCGTTCAACTCCGGGCGTGCGCCTCCTAGAATGATTGCATCGTGCCGCCGGGCGCCCCGCCCCAGGCCCCATCCGACTCTTTCGAGGCTTTTCATGACCCACGCATCCGTTCGCAAACACACTGTCGTGATCGTCGGCGCCGGCACCGGCGGAACCACGGTGGCGGCTCAGCTCCGGCGCCATGATCCAAAGCTGGACATTGCCGTCGTCGACCCTGCGGCCCATCACGATTACCAGCCCGCCTGGACGCTGGTCGGCGGTGGCGCCTACAAGGCCGAGGACACCCGCCGTCCGCTGCACGATTGCCTGCCTGACGGCGTGCGTCACATCGCGCAGCGCGTGACGGCTTTGCTGCCCGACGAGCGCCTGGTGACGCTGGAAAACGGTGATCAGGTGGCCTATGACTATCTGGTGGTAGCCGCCGGAATCCAGATCGACTGGCACGCCATCGAGGGGCTGGCCGACGCGCTGGGGAAAAACGGCGTGACCAGCAACTACCGCTACGATCTGGCGCCCTATACCTGGGAACTGGTGCGCCAGTTCCAGGGCGGCACTGCGATCTTCACCCAGCCCGCGGGCGCGGTGAAATGCCCGGGCGCGCCGCAAAAGGCGCTGTATCTGGCCGCTGATCATTTCCGCCGCCGGGGCATCAAGGCCGACAGTCTGCAATTTCGCACCGCAGGCGCGGCGATCTTTGGTGTGCCCTTCTATGCTCAGGCGCTGGACAAGATCATGGCGTCATACGGTGCGCAGCCGCACTACGGCCAGAATCTGGTTCAGGTGCGCGGCGAGGAAAAGATTGCCGTCTTTGAGTCGGTGGTCGATGGCAAGACCGTGCGCGAGGAGGTCGCCTACGATCTGCTGCACGTCGTGCCGCCGCAAGGCGCGCCGGCATTCATTCGCAACAGCCCGCTGGCCGACGCCGGGGGCTGGCTGGATGTGGACAAGCACACACTGCGCCACACGCGCTATCCCAATGTCTTCGGCCTGGGGGATTCCACCTCGACGCCCAACAGCAAGACGGCCGCCGCCATCAAGAGCCAGGCCCCCGTACTGACGCTCAATCTGCTGAGCGCCCTGCGCGGTGCCGGCAATGTGGAGAGTTACGATGGCTATGCCGCCTGCCCGCTGACGACGTCGCGCGGCAAGGTGTTGTTGGCAGAGTTCACCTACGGTGGCGCGATCACCCCCAGTTTTCCGTGCGATCCGCGCGTTCCACGACGTTTTTACTGGTGGCTCAAGCGCAGTTTCCTTCCCTGGTTCTATTGGAACATCCTGCTCAAGGGACGCGGCCTGCCGGTGACGCACCGCACACGCAGCTTCCCGGCGGGCGTTCCTTCTGCCCAGCCTTGAGCGGAATCAGCGCCCATCCATCACCGGGCGGCCGGCGCACGCGGCCCCCTACCCTCTGATCAGCAAGACGGACAGGGGGGTCGGCTCGATGATGGTGCTGCCCGTGAAGGGACGGTCGAACGAGGCGATCAGATAGAGCGTGGCGCCGAACCCCAGGGAAAACAGGGTCATGGACAGCGCCAAAGGCCGGCGCTGTCCTAGGTGCAGCTCGCACAGGACGCACGCGGCGACGAACAGCAGCACCAGCATCGCAAACCATTTCGACGATGCCACTTGGCTATGCGAGACCAGCAGGCGCTGGTTGCGCGCTTTTTCGATGTCCGTCATGTATCGCCACAGGGTCTCGGCGGCTCGATGCAGATCAGGCGACCTGGACTGCGTTCCGATCTTCGCGGCAATGATGCCCAGCGTTTCCAGTTGATCTTCAGCGACCCGGCTCGAACCGCCTTTGCTCATCAGCGGCCATTCGTTTTCGACGACTTCGCGGATGTAATCATCGAGCCCCCCAGTAACCTGTTCCCGCAGCTCGACCGGCAGACGCTGGGCGACACGCAGTGCGTCGGCCACGGCGATGGCTTCCTGCTCGACGGCAATGCGCCCCTTGGCTTCCTGCTGCCAGATATCGGAGGCGACAAAGGCGATCACGATCCCTGTCGGCAACAGAATGCCCGAGAGCATGGTGCTGACCATGCTGGGGCCGTGCGCAACGGGTGGCCAGAGACGGTGCAAGGCGCTCATCACCCCCAGCGCGATCACAGTGAGCGCGCCGATCAGCAAGACACAGACCGTAAACATGGCCCATTCGGACAGGTCATACATGAAGTTGAACACGATACCCTCACTGGCAGTCGGCGGTCGGCAGTCCGGAATTCACCGGAATTGAACAGAAATGGTCAGCAGTCCTATCAGAGAATTTCCTGGATCACCTCGAACGGCCGGCAGAGACGCGAACCCTTGTCGGTCACCACGAAGGGCCGGTTCAACAGCACCGGGTGCTGCTCGATGGCCTCGAACAATTGTTCATCCGTCAGCGACGCATCCGCCAGCCCCAGCGTCTCATAGGCGGCTTCCTTGGTGCGCAAGGCCTGGCGCACCGTCAGGCCCGAGGATCGGATCAGTTCACGCAATTCGTCCCGCGACGGCAAGGCCCGCAGATACTCGATGATTTCGACGGGCTGGGCCGTGGCCTGAAGCGCCTCGAGCGCCTTGCGTGACGTGCTGCATCGTTGGTTGTGGTAGATTCTGAGCATGCGGCTGCCCCAAGTGGAAAGCCTTTATTATCCATGATCCGGTCTCAGGATTGCCCCGCCCTGCCCGCGGTCGCTGCGCCTGTGGCCGTTCCGCCCATGAGGCCCATGCCGATGTCCTCGCCCGCCGAAATCCGTCAGCTGTCTTCCCTGCGTGCCGCGCTGCCGGCGATGGCGCTCGTTCTGACATTGGCCGGCTGCGCCAGCGGACCTCGGGACAACATCAGCCTGGTGCCCGCGCAACTCGATCAGCAGACCCGCCAGGAAGGCCTGTTCACGCAGCCGGTGGAATTATCACGCGAACGGCCGGGATGCCGGGGAGAATGCCCCAAGCTGATGATCGACTCCCTGGCCTTTCCCGGGCATCCGCGCCTGACGCAACTGGTCGATCACGCCCTGGCGTCCATGACCTGGATCGATACGCAAAGCGCCCCGCCCTACGATACGCTGGCGGGTTTCGAAGCCTATTACTGGAAGGCCGCCGGATCCAGGGACGAGGTCCAGCTGACGGCCCGGACGCGCTATCGCAACGAGCATCTGACGGTGGTCGAGCTGGATGCGGGTCAGTACCGGACCGGTATGGCGCATGGCATTACCGGATCGCAGTTGCTGAACTGGGACAATGCCGCCGAAAAAGCCCTGACGATCGACAACCTGCTGATGTCAGGCGCCCGTCCGGCTTTTGAGGCGGCGCTGCGCGTCGAACATGCCCGCTGGCTGGATCAGCATGCCGATGCCATCGACAACCGGGAGAATTTCGACCGCATGTGGCCTTTTGCGCCCACGGACAACGTCGGATTGACCGATCTGGGCATGCTGGTCAAATATCAGCCCTACGAGATCGCCCCCTACGCCTGGGGGCAGCCGGAACTGTTGATTCCCTATGACCGGTTGCGGGACATTCTGAAACCGCAATACCTGCCGCCCCAATCCTGAGGGCGCGGATGGTCCCCGCCCGCCCGCGCGCCGACCACGCGGCCTTGCGCGCATGGACATCGATGCGCGCATACGCATAGATCAGGCGCGCATAATGCGCAGCGCTCATATCCATGGACAAAACGATTCGTTCGATCTCGCACAGGAACGCTTTACGCTGATGCCTCGCCCTTTTGTATCACGAGGTTCCTTTCATGCAACACCGAGGCCTGCCGCTGATGGCGGCCCTTCTGAGTCTGACTCATGCGGCGGGGGCGGCCGATGTGACGCTGCTGAACGCATCCTACGATCCGACGCGCGCGCTGTATCAGGCTTATGACGCTGCCTTTGCCCGATACTGGCATGACAGAACGGGCGATCGCGTCACGATCCGGCTGTCTCATGGCGGTTCGGGAAAACAGGCACGCGCGGTCATCGACGGTCTGCCGGCCGATGTGGTGACGCTGGCGCTGGCGCCTGATATCGATGCCATCGCCACGCGAGGCGCCATCCGCCGGGACTGGCAGCAGCAACGACCGCAGCGCAGCACCCCGTACACGTCCACCATTGTCTTTCTGGTTCGCAAAGGCAATCCCAGGCGGATTCACGACTGGGACGATCTGATCCGGGAGGATGTGCAGGTCATTACCCCGAATCCCAAGACGTCGGGCGGTGCGCGCTGGAATTACCTGGCGGCCTGGGGCTATGCCCTGCGGAAATCCGGCGGCGACGAGACAAAAGCACGCGCTTTTGTCGGCAAGCTCTACCGCAGGGTGCCGGTGCTGGATTCGGGGGCACGGGGATCGACCATGACGTTCATCGCGCGCGGCCTGGGCGATGTGCTGCTCACCTGGGAAAACGAGGCGTTCCTGGCGATCGAAGCCCTGGGCGCCGATCGAGCGGAGATCGTCGTGCCCTCTGTCAGCATCCGGGCCGAACCACCGGTGGCGGTGGTGGACAACGTGGTCGATGCGCGCGGCACACGTGATGTGGCGCAGGCCTATCTGGACTATCTGTACAGTGAGACCGGTCAGGAGATCGCCGCCCGGAACCACTACCGGCCCGTCTCCGAGGCCGTGGCCCGGCGTCATGCCGCTCAGTTTCCCCGCCTGACGTTGTTCACCGTCGCGGAGATCGCCTCGAGCTGGACCGAGGCGCAGAAACGACATTTTTCCGATGGCGGCGTTTTTGATCAGATCTACCTGCTGCCCCAGCCCCAGGGCTCAACGCAATCTCCTTGATTCGTGTGAACAGGTCCTGGAACATGATGACGACCCTTACGCCCCCCTCTTCCCTCCGCCGGGTTCTGCCGGGCCGCAACCTGACATTGGGCCTGACGCTGACCTATCTGTGCCTGGTGGTGCTGCTGCCGCTCTCGGCTGCATTCCTCGAGCTCGGGAGTCTCGGCTGGGCTGCTTTCTGGGAGACCGTCACCACGCCCAGGGTGCTGGCCTCGTACCGCCTGAGCTTTGGCGCGGCGCTGCTGGCCGCGACCGTCAATGCCGTGTTCGGCAGTGTAGTGGCCTGGGTGCTGGTGCGCTATGACTTCCCTGGCAAGTCATGGATCGATGCCCTTGTGGATCTCCCCTTCGCCCTGCCGACGGCCGTGGCCGGCATCGCGTTGACTGCGCTGTATGCGCCTTCGGGCCTGCTCGGGAATCTGTTGGCTCCGCTGGGCATCCATGTGGCCTTCAGCCCCCTGGGCGTGCTGGTGGCGCTGATCTTCATCGGCCTGCCCTTCGTCGTGCGCACCGTGCAGCCCGTCCTGGAGGACATGGCGCCGGAGTATGAGGAAGCGGCCAGCAGCCTGGGCGCCTCGCGCAGCCAGGTCTTCACCCGGGTGCTCTTTCCCACGCTCCTGCCCGCGCTGCTGACGGGATTCACCCTGGCCTTCGCACGCGCCACCGGTGAATACGGGTCGGTGATCTTCATCGCCGGCAATATGCCGATGATCTCGGAAATCACGCCACTGCTGATCGTCACCAAACTGGAGCAATACGACGCAACGGGCGCCACGGCGCTCGCGGTGGTGATGCTGGGCATTTCCTTTTTGCTGCTGCTGACCATCAACCTCCTCCAGGCCCGGGTGCGGCGGCGCTCGATCGGCCGGATCTGATTCGCGCTTTCAAACGCCATGACCTCTCTCGTATCCAGTCCCCTCCCTCCTATCGGCACGGCGCAGTCCGGTGCCGAGGACCGCGTCGTCCGCCAGGTGCTGATGACCATGGCGCTGGTCTTTTTGTGCCTGTTTCTTTTCCTGCCGCTGGCAGTGGTTTTCCATGAAGCCCTGAGCAAGGGATGGGCGGTCAGTGTGGCGGCGATCACCGAGCCGGATGCCCGGGCCGCCATCGGCCTGACTCTGATGGCGGCCGGGATTGCCGTGCCGCTGAATCTGGTGTTCGGCGTCTGCGCGGCCTGGACCGTCACCCGCTTCGAGTTCCGGGGCAAAAGCCTGCTGATCACGCTGATCGACCTGCCTTTCTCTGTGTCGCCGGTGATCGTCGGGCTGATCTATGTGTTGATGTTCGGCGCCCAGGGCTGGTTCGGCGGCTGGTTGCAGGCGCATGACGTCCAGATTCTGTTTGCCGTGCCGGGCATCGTCCTGGCCACGGTCTTTGTCACCGTGCCCTTTGTCGCCCGCGAACTGATTCCGCTGATGCAGTCGCAGGGCTGCGAGCAAGAGGAAGCCGCCATCGTGCTGGGGGCTTCGGGCTGGCGTGTGTTCTGGCACGTGACGCTGCCCAACATCCGTTGGGGGCTGTTCTACGGCGTGATCCTGTGCAATGCGCGCGCCATGGGGGAATTCGGTGCGGTCTCCGTGGTGTCCGGTCATATCCGTGGCCTGACCAACACACTGCCGTTGCATGTCGAGATTCTCTACAACGAATACAACTTCGCGGCCGCTTTCTCGGTGGCCTCGCTATTGGCCCTGCTGGCGTTGCTGACCCTCGCCCTCAAATCCCTGGCGCAATGGCGCTTGCGCGTCCTGAACGTTCCTTCCGTATCGGAGTCATTCGCATGAGTATCGAAGTCCGTCATGTCCATAAGCAATTCGGCCCGTTCACGGCCTTGGACGATGTGTCCCTGGCCTTCCCGGATGGCCGCCTGACCGCGCTGCTGGGGCCGTCGGGCTGTGGCAAGACCACCCTGCTGCGGATCATTGCCGGTCTGGAGCATCCGGACCGGGGCCATGTCCTGCTCGGAGAACAGGACATGGCCCGCACCCACGTCAGGCAGCGCCAGGTCGGTTTCGTGTTCCAGCACTATGCGCTTTTCAAGCACATGACGATCTTCGAGAATGTCGCCTTCGGTCTGCGCGTCAGACCGCGCAGGCAAAGACCCGTCGAACGCGAAATCCGCAAGAAAGTCATGGGTTTGCTGGAACTGGTGCAGCTGGACTGGCTGGCCGACCGCCGTCCGGCCGCCCTGTCCGGCGGGCAGCGCCAGCGCATCGCATTGGCCCGCGCCCTGGCGGTGGAACCTCGCGTGCTGCTGCTGGACGAACCCTTCGGCGCGCTGGACGCCAAGGTACGCAAGGAATTGCGACGCTGGTTGCGACGCCTGCATGACGAATTGCACATGACCAGCCTGTTCGTCACGCATGATCAGGAAGAGGCGCTGGAGGTCGCCGACGAGGTCGTCATCATGAACCAGGGCCGGGTCGAGCAGCGCGGCGCGCCGCAGGCGGTCTATGACGCGCCGGAGACCGCTTTTGTGTTCGGCTTTCTGGGCCATGTGAATCTGTTTCATGGCCGGGCCCATGACGGCCGGTTGCAGACGGGATGTGTCACGCTGGACCTGCCGGGGCTGGAACACGCCACGGGCGCCCCAGCCACGGCCTATGTCCGGCCGCACGATATCCAGATCGAACCCCTGCCGGCAGGAGACGCGGCGTCCCCCGGTCCGGGCATGCGGGTGAGCCTGCAGCGGGCGCACGCCTTCGGGCCGCTGGCGCAACTGGAACTGCGGCGCGAAGACACCCAGGAGCTCATCGAAGTGATCCTGCCCAGCCAGGAGTTCGAGCGCCTCCGGGCGCAGGGGCATCAGCGCTTCGTCGCCCGCCCCCGGCAAGCCCGGGTGTTCCTGAACTAGCGCCTGTTCACACGAATCGAGCAGGTCGCGTCGAGTCCGCGCGCCGCCCGGCGGCATGCGGTTGGCCACCCCGGTTATTGGCCCTGGGGCGTATCCTCGAAGCGGCCAGGATCGAAATAGCGCGAGAACGAAGACCTGTCCTCCGCGCCGGATTCCGGTGCCGGTGCAACCGGGGGGGCTGCATCGACCAGGGATGCGCCCTGTGTCTCCGGCCGGGGCGTCTGCGGGGTCGCCTCCGTGGCGGGGGCGCCCTGCCGTTTTTGCGCCACCCGGACAGCGGCGTGCTCCAGGGAGGCGGCCAGGGCGACATGGTTGCGTTTACGCGCCCAGTCTGCCGCCGTCTCGCGGGCGGCATTGATCATGGTCGGGTCGGCGCCATGCGACAGCAGCAGGCGGACGATATCCGGTTTGCCCGACAGGGCGGCCATCATCAGCGGCGTGGTTCCGTCCGGACCGGGCGCATTGACGATGGCGCCGCGTTCGATCAACATGCGGGCGGTGTCCACCCGGGCCTTGGACGCTGCATAGTGCAGTGGCGTCCATCCCAGGCGATTGACCTGCGCCCCGGTGGCGATCAGCGCCCGCGCCCGGTCGGTCTCGCCCAGAATGCAGAGGTACATCAGCGCGGTCTCGTCCTGGGCATTGGGCTCGTCGATCTTGACGTCGGGGGATGCGCGCAAGGTATCGAACACCCGCCAGGACTGCTCCCGCGCCGCCTGGATCAGCGCGGGATTGCCCAGATCGTTGCGCGCGTTGGGATCGGTATAGCGCAACAACATGTCCTGGACGGTCGAGACATCATCGCGTCGAATGGCCGACCACCAGTCGGCTGTCGGCGCCTGCGGCGCGGTCGGGGCCTGTTGGGCCGACACCGCAGGCGACAGGCCAGCGCCGACCGCCAGCAACAGCGCCAGACCGGCCAGCCGGGCACGCGATCGAACGTGAGTGAGCAGGGACATGGCGAAAACCTCTGTCAGCAGGAGTGAAAACGGACGGCCCGGACGATCAGCCAGGGCTCAGGCGGCGACGGCGGCCTTGTCGAACAGCCGCCAGTAGTTCTCGGCACTGGCCTGTTCGATGGTCGCGACCGGCACGCCGCGCAGCTCGGCGATCTTTTCGGCGACGTGGATGACCCGGGAAGGATCATTGAGCTTGCCCCGATACGGCACCGGAGCCAGATACGGGGAATCAGTCTCGATCAGCAGGCGGTCCAGCGGCACCTTGCGCGCGACATCCTGGATTTGAGCCGCATTCTTGAACGTCACGATCCCGGACAGAGAAATATAAAAACCCAGCGCCAGCGCCTCTTGCGCGACATCCCAGGATTCGGTGAAGCAATGCATGACGCCGACCGGCGCGCGTTCCTCCCGCATCAGACGCAGCGTGTCGTCCGCTGCCGCGCGCGTGTGGATGATCAGCGGCAATCCGGTCTCATGCGCGGCGCGGATATGCGTGCGAAAACGCGCGCGCTGCCATTCCAGCGGTTCGCTCAGACGGTAATAGTCGAGTCCCGTCTCGCCGATGGCGACGACCTTGGGGTGCGCGGCCCGGCTCACCAGATCGTCCAGAGTCGGTTCGAGGCCGTCATCATCCTCGGCATCATTGTCCGGATGCACACCGACCGAGGCCCGCAGAAAAGGATGCTGTTCGACCAGCGCCATCAGGCCGGGCCAATCGCGCAGATTGACGCTGACCACCAGCGCATGGCCGACGCCCGCCGTCCTCATGCGTTCCAGCACGTCGGGCAACTGAGCCTGCAGATCAGGAAAATTCAGATGGCAATGTGAGTCGATATACATGATGACGAGGTGTGTACGGAGAAAAAACGGAGGGCCCGCGTCAGTCGGCCCTGGCAACGGCGCGTCCAGCCGGCTGGACGGATTGCAGCAGATAGCGGGCGGCATGATCGGCGAGCAGCTTGGGGTTGAGGGCATGACGCGCCAGACGGCGCTGTTCCCGCAGCCAGTCGGCCGCCCGGGCGAGCGCCGCCGGATCCAGTGCGCGGGCGAGCGCCATGATCCGCGCGGTCTGTTCCGGATAATAGCGCGGCGCAAGACCGTGCGCGCCCAGGCTCAGATCCAGCCACAGCCGCTGAAACCCGTCCACCCATTCGCTCACCTCGGCGGCCTGCAGCATATCGGCCAGCGCGGCGCTGTCGCCGCCGTGGCTCGCGCGTTCCAGGAACAGCAGCAGCCATTCAGGGGTCGTCGGTTGCCCTGCCCTGGCCTGCTCCAGCGCCAGCAAGGGCGCATTCCCGGCCGCGGCCAGCCGGGCGGCGGCATCCTGGATGCCCTGCGCCTCCAGCCAGGCCAGCGATTCGGCAACCGGCGGGATGGCCAGGGGCAGACGCCGGCAGCGCGATACCAGTGTCGGCAGCAGGCGGTCGGGCGCCTGGGCCGACAACAGGAATACCGTATGCTCGGGGGGCTCCTCCAGAATCTTCAGCAGGGCATTGGCGGCGATGGTATTCAGGGACTCGGCCGGATACAGCAGCGCGACGCGCCAGCCGCCCCGGTGCGTGGCCGTATTGAACCAGGGCAGCAGGCTGCGGATCTGCTCGATGCGGATCTCGCGCGAGGGCTGTTTCTTGGCGTCTTCAGCGACATCCATGGCGCCTTCGCGCACGGCCTGGGCATCGGACCGGATGCGGCGCAGATCGGGGTGATTGCCGGACTGCACCCAGCGGCAGGCCTGACAAGCGCCACAGGCCAGTCCGTCGCGGGGCGACTCGCACAGCAGGCTGGCAGCGCCCGCCAGGGCGAATTCCATCTGTCCGCAACCCGGCTGCCCATGAATCAGCCAGGCATGGGCAAAGCGTTCCCGCGAGGTCAGCCACTGGCGCGCCGGCGCGTGTTGCCAAGGCAGAAAATCGGTCATGAGGATTCCTGCCTGCCGGATGGGGACGTATCACCGCGCGTACGCAGCAATTCGTCCAGGATGGCGTCCAGTTCGGCGCGGATCTCCGGAATGTCCCGGCGGGCGTCGATGATCCGGAAGCGTGCGGGGTCGGCGGCGGCCCGGTCATGATAGGCCTGGCGCGTGCGTTCAAAGAATGCGGCATCCTCGCGCTCGAAGCGGTCGATCCGCACGCGGCCTTGCGACAGGCGCTCGCGGGCGACTTCCAGCGGGACATCGAACAGCAGCGTGCAGTCCGGCCCCCTGCCCTGTTGCACCCAGTCCTCGAGAATGCGGATGGACTCCGCCCCCAGTGACCGGCCGCCGCCCTGATAGGCAAACGAGGCATCGGTGTAGCGGTCGCACAGGACCCACTGCCCGCGCTCCAGCGCAGGCAGGATGCGCGTGCGCCAGTGTTCGTTGCGCGCGGCAAACATCAGCAGAGTTTCTGTGCGCAGGTCCATCGCATGGTGCAACAGCAATTCGCGCAGGGTCTCGCCCAGCGCGGTGCCACCAGGCTCCCGGGTGGACAGCAGATCCACCCCGGCACGGCGCAGCTGATCCTCGATCCAGGCAATGTGCGTACTCTTGCCGGCCCCGTCCAGGCCTTCGAGCGTGATGAAACAGGCATGACGGGCCAGGCCTGCGGGTGGGTGGATCATCGCGTTACCGTTTCAGAATGTATTTGGCGACGGCGCGATTGTGCGCAGCCAGATCGGTGGAAAATTCGCTGGTGCCATCGCCCCGCGAGACAAAATACAGGTATTTGTGCCGTTCCGGATGCAGGGCGGCCAGCAGGGCGGCCTTGCCCGGGCTGGAGATCGGCGTGGGCGGCAGGCCTGTGCGGGTATAGGTGTTCCAGGGAGTGTCCCGCTCCAGGTCCCTCTTGCGCAACCGCCCCTGGTAATCGGCGCCCAGGCCGTAGATCACGGTGGGGTCGGTCTGCAAGGGCATGCCGATCTTGAGCCGGTTGATGAACACCCCCGCGATACGAGCCCGATCGGCGCTGCTGCCGGTCTCTTTTTCGATGATCGAGGCCAGAATCAATGCCTGATAGGGGGTATCGAGCGGCAGGTCGGCATCGCGATCGGCCCAGGCGCGTTCCAGTGTCTGCCGGCCTGCCTGCGCGGCCCGGCGCAGAATGTCCAGATCGGAACTGCCCGGAGTGAAGACATAGGTATCGGGGTAGAACAGGCCCTCGGGGGCGTTGGCGTCGAGCTTCAGTCGCTGGAGAAGCGACGGGTCGTCCATGTTCTGGGTATCGTGGCGGATCTGAGGATTGGCGTTCAGTGCCGCCCGGATCTGGGCAAAAGTCCAGCCCTCGGGGAAAGTCAGGCGGACCTGGGTCATGTCCCCGTTGGCCATGCGATTGAGCAGGGTCCAGGGGGTTTCACCCTCGCGGGCCTCGTAGGCGCCGGCCTTGAGCCATTTGTCGCGGCCGCTCAGACGCGCCAGCCAGACGAAGGCTTCAGGCTGGATGTCGATGCCCGCATTGCGCATGGCCATGGCGATCTGGCGTGGTGTGCTGCCCGCATCGATGAGGTAATCCACCACGGGCGTGCGCATGGGGACCGGACGCTTCCAGCCCCACCAGGCGGCAGTTGCGATGGCAACCGCCACGGCCGTCAGGCAAAAAATCATCAACCAGAGGAATCCGCGTATGGCTTTTTTCATGCTCGCCAGTTTAACTGGAACGCAGGCGGACAACCGGGTCAGCTTGTGACTTTTGGAATGGCGGCGCACCGGCCGGGCCGGAGGCCAGGATCCGCAAGCGCCCGACAGGATTCGCAGGCTCTATATATATAGAGAGAGATAGCCTGCTTGATCAGGCGGCCGGGATCGGCGGGCAGCGTACCTGATCAGACGTCCAGTCCCTCTGACCGGGCCACTTTCAGAGGCTGCCCATGAACCATTGCACCCCCAGGCTGCTGAGCGACACAGCCGCCCAGACGCCCAAACCGAGCAACAGCGGGCGGGCGCCCGCCAGCGCCATGCGACGCAAATCAGAGGACAGCCCGATGGCGGTCAGCGCCATGATGATGAGGAATTGCGAGATCACATGCAGCGGGCCCAGCAGCATGTCGGGAATCAGATCCAGGCTGCGCGTGGCCGAGGCGGCCAGAAACCAGAGGATGAACCAGGGGAAGATCTTGGCCAGGGACACGCGGGTCTCGGAATGCTGATTGCGCCAGGCCACCCAGAAGGCGATGACGATGCAGATCGGGATGATGAGCGTGGCGCGGGTCAGCTTGACGATGGTGGCGATGTCGCCCGCCGCCACACTGTAGCTGTAGCCGGCGGCCACGACCGAGGAGGTGTCGTTGATGGCGGTCCCCGCCCACAGACCGAAGCCGGGGTCGCTCAGCCCCATCCAGTGGCCCAGGGGTGGAAACAGCAGGACAGCGACCACATTGAAGAGGAAAATCGTCGAAATCGACAGAGCGGTTTCATGGTCGTCGGGCTTGATGATCGGCGCGACGGCGGCAATGGCCGACCCCCCGCAGATGGCGGTGCCGACGCCGATCAGGGTGCACAGGTGTCCGCCCAGCTTGAGCCAGCGTCCCAACAGCCAGGCCGCCAGAAATGCTGTGCTCAGGGTGATCAGGGTGACGATCAGGGAGGATGCCCCGGTTTTCATGACCTGGCCGAAACTCAGGCCAAATCCCAGGCCGATGATGGACCATTTCAGCACCTGGCGGCTGCTGAACACGACCCCCGGCGTGAAGACCGGCGACAAGCCCAGTACATTGCGCCAGACCATGCCCAGCAAAATGCCGAACACGGGGCCGCCGATGAGCGGGAATTGTTCACCCAGCCACCAGGCGGCCAGCCCCAGACCTGCCGCCAGCAGCAGGCCATACCACAGCGAAGGTGTGCGCGATGAGCTGTTGGATCGCGCCTGCGCTGCGGGGCGGCGGGCGGCCGATGGCAGAGGATGCGGGACGGCTGAAATGGGCAGCATGCGAAAGACTCGTCAGAAAGAGGAAACTGACGGCCATTCTAGGGATGAGTTATGAATAAATAAATTCAAATCATTTTAGTAAATATATAAAAAATATTTAATTATTATGTTTTGATGCCGTTGGTTCGTCAGTTCCCGCGCAGGATCGCGCTATCCTATGCGGCCAGTCTTCTTCCCTCCCCCGCCTCCCAGCCGTCATGTCGCCCAGCGTTGATTTCGTCTATGGTGCCGTTCTGGCCTCCGCCCTTTTTCATGCGACCTGGAATGCGCTGATCAAGGGCAGCGCCGACACGTTGCTGAGCGCCGTCGGCATGACCGGCGTCGCGACATTGCTGGCGCTGCTGAGCTTGCCCTGGATGCAGCAACCCGCTTCGGAGAGCTGGCCCTTCCTGCTGATCTCGCTGGTTCTCCAGGTGGTCTACATGCGCCTGGTAGCACGCATCTACCGCACAACCGACATGAGCGTCAGTTATCCGGTCATGCGAGGCACCGCACCGTTGCTGGTCGCACTGGTGTCGGTCCTGTTCTTCCACGATGATCCAAGCCCGGGCGCGCTCATGGGCGTGGCCACGATCTGCGCCGGCATCCTGTGCCTTGGCCTGCTGGGTGGAGCAAAGCCACGCCGGTTCACCCACATCAGGCTTGCCCTGCTCAATGCGTTCGTGATCGCGGGCTATACGCTGGTGGACGGCACGGGCGTCCGACTTTCACAAGCACCGGCAAGCTATACGCTGTGGATCTTTCTGTTGCAAGGCTGTGTCATGATCGGCATGGTCATGCCCCGTCGGGCCGCGGATCTTGGCCGTCATTTCCGTACCCACTGGGGCGCGATCGTGGCGGGAGGTTTCGGCACCGTGGTTTCCTATGGCGTGGCGCTGTGGGCCATGACGCTGGCGCCCATTGCCGTCATTGCCGCCCTGCGCGAGACCTCGATCCTGTTCGGCATTCTGATCTCAGGCCTGTTCCTGCACGAACGGCTGACTCCCGCCCGAATCGTGGGCGCCGGCATCCTGGTCCTGGGCGTGATCATGCTGCGTCTGGCTCCATGACTGGCGCGGCCTGCCGACGTCTTTCTGACCGCCGTGGAACCATCGGATTTTGAAATCCTGGTGTGGTATCAGCATTTACCCTAGCCCGCTCAGTTCTGACGCCAGGTGCTTTCCGACGTTCAACCAATATTCATGCGACTCTTGAATGATTCACGTCAAAATCTGAAAAAATCTGGCACTAAAATTCGAGATGAACTGGACCTAGTTTACTGAGTTGACTATGGGCACCATGGGCGGACAAATGACGCGCTGGAACAGAGCCAAAGACTGGTATCCCAAACGCGCCATCCACCAAGGAGACGACTGTGAAAACATCTTTTCGCTTCATTCGCAAGCTCACGGTGCTGAGCGCTGTCGCCGGGGCCTTGACCCTGAGCGCCAGTGCTTTTGCAGCCACAAAGGTCGTGGTCGGCTATCAACAGATCGTGGGCCCCTTCGTCAGCTCCATCGCCGACGGCAGTTTCGACAAGGCGCTCAAGGAGGTCGGCTACGAAGTCGACTGGCGCCAATTCAGTTCGGCGGGTGACATTTCCAGCGCGTTTGCCTCGCGCGATGTGCCCGTCGGCGTGCTTGGGTCCACCGGGATCACGGCCGCCGTGACGCGCGGCGTGGACATGCAGCTTTTCTGGATTCTGGACAACATCGGCAAATCCGAGGCGCTGATCGCCCGCAATGGCTCAGGCATCGAGCAGCCCGGCGACCTGGTGGGCAAGAAAGTCGGCGTGCCGTTTGTCTCGACCTCGCATTTCCACTTGCTGCTGGCCCTGAGCAACATCTGGAAAATCAAGCCCAGCCAGGTGCAGATCCTGAACATGCAGCCGCCGCAGATCGTCGCTGCCTGGCAACGCGGTGATATCGATGCCGCCTATGTCTGGCCGCCGGCACTCACCGAAATCATGAAGACCGGCAAGACCATCGCCGATTCCGGCGATATCGGCGCCAAGACCGTTCCTACGTTCGACGGCCTCGTGGTCGACAAGGCCTGGGCGGCCAAGAATCCCAAATTCATGGCCGCCTTCACCAAGGTGCTTGCCCAATCCTACCAGGGTTTCAATGCGCGCAAGGCGACCCTCACGCCTGATTCGCCAGAAATCAAGGGGATCGTCAAACTGATCGGCGGCGCACCGGCCGACATTGTCAGCGCCCTGAACCTGCTGCTCTTTCCCGATGCCAAGGAACAGGCTTCCAACGTCTGGCTGGGCGGTGGCGCACAGGGAGGCGCAACCAAGGCTTTCACGGCCAGCGCCAACTTCCTCAAGGAACAGCGTCAGATCAATGCGCCTCTGGCCGATTACAGCCCCTTCGTGACCTCCAGCTATGCCGACGAAGCCATGAAATCCGTGAAATGACGCAACCATTCCGGACCTGAAACGGTCCGTGCGACGGCCGGGGATCCCCCTGATTTCTCCCCGGCCGCCGGGCAATCCCCGAAGGAGAACCGCATGCCCGCCGCCATGGCCAATCTCAGCATCCGCAACGTCAGCGTGACATACCCCTCCCAGATGATGGGGGGCGCTGTCACCGCGCTCAAGAACGTCAATCTCGAAATCGGTCCGGGCGACTTTGTCGTCGCCCTGGGGGCATCCGGCTGCGGCAAGACCACGCTGCTCAGTGTCATCGCCGGGTTTCTGACTCCGACCGAAGGCGAAGTTCTGCTTGGCGGCGACCCGGTCGTCGGTCCGGGCGCGGATCGAGGCGTGGTGTTCCAGAAACATGCCCTGCTGCCCTGGCTCAACGTCATTGACAACACCGAGTTCGGCCTCAAGCTGCGCGGTGTGCCCAAGAACCAGCGCTATGAAATCGCCGCCAAGAACCTTGAACTGGTGGGCTTGAAGGACTTCCACAAACATATGATCTATCAGTTGTCGGGAGGGATGCAGCAACGGGTCGGGATTGCGCGGGCCTTGACCTGTGACCCTGCCATGTTGTTGATGGACGAGCCGATGGCGGCGCTGGATGCGCTGTCGCGCGAAACCATCCAGGAGTTGCTGCTGGATGTCTGGCAACACACGCACAAGATGTTCTTTTTCATCACCCACAGCGTCGAAGAGGCCCTGTTCCTGGGTACCAAGCTGATCGTGATGTCGCCTCGTCCGGGCCGCGTGACCAACACCTATGACCTCGATTTCAACCGCCGCTTCCTGAAAGAGCGCAACGCCCGGGCCATCAAATCCAGCCCCGATTTCATCCAGATGCGGGAAACCGTGCTGGACATCATCTACGGGGACGAGCGGGCCGCCGGCACGCCCGAATACCAGCAGCACCTCTGAGCCTCAACCTCAATCGCATCATCGGAGCCACAGCATGTCCATCGTATCCAAGCGCAAGCGCCGCTCCGCGGAGCCCGGAAAAGTCTATGGCGCACCGGGGGCCGGCTACAGCGGCCACATCAGTGCCATGACAGCCCTCGCGTTGATCGCCTTGTGGTTTTTCGTCACCGGCATGGGCTGGATCAAACCGATCTTCCTGCCCTCGCCGATGGCCGTCTACGGCAAATTCATCGAAGCGGTGACCGAAGGCGTCGCCAATTCCACGCTGGCCCAGCACACCCTGGTCAGCCTGGGCCGGGTCATGGGCGCCTTCCTGCTGGCGCTGGTCACCGCCGTCCCGGTCGGGATTCTCATGGGAGTGAACCGCACGATGCGCGGTCTTTTCGATCCCATCATCGAGTTTTATCGCCCCCTGCCCCCGCTGGCCTATCTGCCGCTGGTCATCATCTGGTTCGGCATCGGCGAATTTCCCAAGGTCTTCCTGATCTTCCTGGCGATCTTCGCGCCCATGGCCATCGCGGCCCGGGCCGGGGTCAAATCCGTCTCCATCGAGCAGATCCATGCTGCCTATGCCATGGGCGCCAGCAGCCGCCAGATCATCATGCACGTCATCCTCAAGGCGGCACTGCCCGAGATCTTCACCGGCATGCGCATCGGCATCGGCGTCGGCTGGACGACGCTGGTGGCGGCCGAGATGGTGGCGGCCGCGCGTGGACTGGGCTTCATGGTGCTCAACGCCGCCCAGTACCTGGCCAGCGATACCGTGATCATGGGTATCATCGTGATAGGATTCTTCGCCTTCTCGTTTGATTTGCTCTTACGATACCTGGAACGCATGTTGATCCCCTGGAAAGGCAAGGTCTAGGTCGGGAAGGCCTGAGGGACGTCATTCATGCCAGAAAGCAGTTCAGTTGGTGAGATTCAGTGGTCGGCGCTGTTTGAGCGGGTCGACGACTACAACCTGAGCCTGCAGGGCCGCATCCGCAAGATGCTGGTGTCGGCCATCCTGAGCGGCTATCTGCCACCGGGTGCCTCGGTGCCCTCCAGCCGGGAATTGGCCAAGGCGCTGGGGGTTGCGCGCAACACGACAGTCTTCGCGTACCAACAACTCGTTGTCGAAGGCTATCTCGAGTCCCGGGAACGCAGCGGCCACTATGTCGCCAAGGACATCGTCGGCCAACGGGTCGACAGTCAGGACGCGCAGGCGGCGGAACCGCCATGCGGCGCCACGGACTGGTCCCGGCGTCTGGTGTTCCACCCGTTTGCCCAGCGCAATATCGTCAAACCGGCCAACTGGCAAAGCCTGCCCTATCCGTTCAGTTACGCTCAGTTTGATGCCAAGCAGTTCCCCACGGCGGAATGGCGCGAATGCTGCCTGCGATCGCTGTCCGTGCTGGATATCCGGATGTGGGCGCCCGACCTGATCATCAACGATGACCCTGCGCTGGTGGAGGCGATCCGCAATCAGGTGCTGCCCCGGCGCGGCATCTGGGCCGAAGACGACGAGATCATGGTCACGCTCGGCGCGCAACAGGCACTCTACCTGGTGGCCACCCTGCTGATTCACGACCATACAGTGGTTGGCATGGAAGACCCCGGTTATCCGGATGCGCGCAATATCTTTGCGCACCGTACCCCCCGCCTGATGCCCCTGCCCGTCGACAACGACGGACTGATTCCCTCGCCCGCGCTGGGAGAATGCGACTATATCTTTGTCACGCCCAGCCATCAGTGTCCAACCAACGCCACTCTGTCCATGGAACGGCGGGTGGCCTTGCTGGAATTGGCAAGCCGCACGGACAGCATCCTGATCGAAGACGACTACGAGACAGAGAATCGCTACGACGGCCATCCTTCACCGGCGCTCAAAAGCCTCGACAAGCATGGCCGCGTGCTCTACATCGGCAGTCTGTCGAAAAGCTTCGCACCGGGGTTGCGCCTGGGCTATATCGTGGCACCGAAAGAGCTGATGATCGAATTGCGCGCGCTGCGTCGCCTGATGATCCGCCATCCTCCCGCCTACCTGCAGCGGGCATTCGCGCTGTTCATTTCCCTGGGACATTATCATGCGCTGTTGCGTCGGCTGTCCCAGGTGTATGCCGAACGGGCTCAGGTGCTGCAGGAATCCGTCCGGGCGCATCTGCCGCAATTCAGCGGCAGGCCCATCCATGGCGGCTCGTCCTGGTGGGTGGAAGGGCCGCCCGAGATCGATACCGACCGGCTCGCTCAAGAGGCTTTGCGGGCAGGCGTGGTGATCGAGCCCGGCCGGGTTTTCTACCAGGACTCAAGATCACAGGACCATCGCCACATCCGGCTGGGCTTTTCGTCCATCGACCACGGCAAGATCGCAGAAGGCATCACAGCCCTGGCGCGCGTCGTCGGGCAATTCCGATAACGGCGCCAGGGCCTGCCCGGACGGTCGACGGTCGGTCCGGGCATCCCCGCTCAGAGCACTTCGTCGCGCAGGTAGTAGTATTTGTAGAGCATCGCCTGCCCCAGTCGCCGGAAAGGCGCGAACAGGTGGCCGTTGAGCGGTGAATTGTAGATCGGCAATTCCCATTGGGGCCCGGACTTGCCGACCACACGCTGCGCCAGACGCCGGCCGGCCTGGGCTGAAAAGGCCACGCCGTTGCCGCCGTAACCGATCGCGTAAAAGATGTTCTGGCCAGGGTCCGGCTGCGTGATGCGCGGCATCATGTCGTGGCTGACATCCACCCAGCCCCACCAGGAATACTGGATGGGGACATCCTTGAGGGCCGGGAACTTGCGTACCAGACCGTTCTTGAGCAACTCGAGGTGTTTGGGATTCTTTGCGTCCGCGCCCGTCAGCGCGCTGCGGCTGCCGATCTGCATCGCGCCATCAGGCAGCAGACGGTAGTAGAAACGCAATGTCCGCGTATCCGTGAGGAACGTCGTGTTCCTGAGACCGGCCGCCTCTCTTTCCGCGTCGGTCAGCGGACGCGTCACGATCGAGTTCGACAGGATCGGCATGATCTTGTTGTTGAGCAGCGGATGCAGACCCTGGGGCGTATAGCCGCCCGTGGCCACGGCCACACGCCGGGCCCGGACGATGCCGCCAGGCGTGCGCAGATGATGAATGCCGCCGATGGTTTCCCAGCCCAGGACCGGACTGCCGGTATGGATCTTGACGCCCAGTTCGCGCAGGCGGCGCAAATAACCGAATGCCAGTTTCAGAGGGTGGATGCCGACCCCCTCGGGCTCGTACATCGCGCCAGCCGCCTCGCGGTCCATGGCAAAGCGTTCCCAGAGCTCGTCACGGGTCAGCATTTCGGTCTGGTAGCCGAACTGCTCACGCATGACGCGGGCCAGGTTTTCCAGGAAGGCCACTTTTTTGGGACGATGCGCCGTATAGATATGACCTGTGTGCTGGGCATCGCACGGAAAACGCGCCACCAGGCTTTTCCAGTAGTCGAATCCTTCGTGGATCTCGCGATCCAGGCGTTTGGCCGTCTCCAGTCCCCAGCGCTCGATCCATTGCGTGCGGTACAGGCGGCCGGAAGCGTTCTGCCCTTGCCCGCCATTGCGGCTGGTGCACCCCCAGGATTCTTGATTGGCCTCCAGAACGATGGGGATGACACCATGCTCCTCGGCCAGGTTCAATGCGGTCACCAGCCCCGTGAAACCGGAGCCGATCACCACCACATCCGTCTCCATGTCCTGAGTGACCGGGCCGTCGTCGGGCGGCGGCTCTCCGGCCGTGTCAACCCAATAAGTCGGCGCGTAACCCTGGTTGCGGCCCGCTGGCGAAACCAGCGGATCATAGAGCGGGTCATAGGGATTGGTCGCATGCGGCGCACCCGTGGTCCGGGCTGCCTGCGCGTCACGCGGTAATGCTGAAGTCAAAGTGGCCATGATGTTTCCTGTGGACGGGTGGAAGTCCGACGATCGGTTCAGCCTTGTGCGGGCAGCGCGGGGCGTTGCTTGCGAAACGCGTTCTTGATCAGGATCTTGCCGTCCTTGAAGGTCAGCAGATCCACCATGTCGGCTTCGATCCGGGTGCCATCGGCATTCGTGCCGGTGAATGTCGATTCCATGACCCCCCGATCGCCGGACACCCAGCAGCGGGCATTGCGCCAGGCCGCGTCGGGGATGTTCAGCCAGGCGGCCTCGAAGGCCTTGCGCACGGCGGCCGGGCCTTCGTGACGCACACCGCAGGCCAGCGGACCCGCCACACCTTCGAAAACGCACGCATCGTGCATGCAGGCCATCAGCGCGTCGATGTCATGCCGGTTCCAGGCCTCGCCAAACGCCTCGAGGGTGGAAAGCAACTGATCCTGTGTCATGGGGTCTCCTCATCATGTCGTGCCGGCCCGCCTCTCGGGACCGGCTCACGGATGTTCATACATTAGGAGAACGCCCAGGGCTGGTCTAGGACCAGTGAATACGTTTCGCTGGCACCAGATCGACCTTCTGGCCCCTTCGCTTCAGTCTGATTATTCGAGATGCATGGTTCCAGATTCAGAGATTTATGTTGACAATTGAAAAAGGCTCTGTAGAATTCAAATCACACGATATTGAGATGATTCATCTCGATATTCGAAATAAGCAGGCCGATCAAAACGGCCATCCGCAGACCGCACCAGGAGATACACGATGGCAAACGATACCCGCCAAGTCGTTCAAGGCGTCCAGGAAATGACCCCATCGGAGGCTTTCGTCGAAACGATGGTCGCCAACGGCGTCACCGAAATTTTCGGCATCATGGGTTCGGCATTCATGGATGCCATGGATATCTTCGCTCCGGCAGGCATCAAGCTGATTCCGGTGGTTCACGAACAAGGCGCCGCGCACATGGCGGATGGCTTCGCCCGCGTCAGCGGCCGCACGGGTGTCGTGATCGGGCAGAACGGCCCCGGTATCAGCAACTGCGTCACCGCGATCGCCGCCGCTTATTGGGCACACACGCCCGTGGTCATCGTCACTCCCGAAGCCGGCACGACAGGGATCGGCCTGGGCGGCTTCCAGGAAGCCAAGCAGTTGCCGATGTTCCAGGAATTCACCAAATACCAGGGGCATGTCACGCACCCCGCCCGCATGGCGGAATACACGGCCCGCTGTTTTGCCCGCGCCCAGGATGAGATGGGGCCGACCCAGCTCAATATCCCGCGCGACTATTTCTACGGCAAGATCAAATGCGAAATCCCTCTGCCCCAGCCGCTGGATCGCGGCCCGGGCGGTGCGCACAGCCTGGATGAAGCGGCCAAGCTGCTGGCCCGGGCCAAGTTCCCGGTCATCATCTCCGGCGGCGGCGTCGTCATGAGCGACGCGGTCGAGGAGTGCAAGGCGCTGGCCGAGCGCCTTGGCGCCCCGGTGGTCAACAGCTACCTGCACAACGATTCCTTTCCGGCCAGCCACTCGTTGTGGTGCGGCCCCCTGGGCTATCAGGGTTCCAAGGCGGCCATGAAACTGCTGGCCGACGCCGATGTGGTGCTGGCCCTGGGCACACGGCTCGGCCCCTTCGGCACGCTGCCCCAGCACGGTCTGGACTACTGGCCCAAGAACGCCAAGATCATCCAGGTCGATGCCGACAGCAAGATGCTGGGCCTGGTGAAGAAAATCACTGTGGGAGTCTGCGGTGACGCCAAGGCTTCCGCGGCAGAAATTTCCCGTCGAATCGATGGCATGACGCTGGCGTGCGATGCCACCAAGGCCGAGCGCGCCGCCCGCATCAAGGCCGAAAAGGACGCCTGGGAAAAAGAGCTTACGGACTGGACCCACGAGCGCGATCCGTTCAGCCTGGACATGATCGACGAACAGAGCAAGGAAAACGGCAGCTGGCTGCATCCGCGCCAGGTGCTGCGCGAACTCGAAAAGGCCATGCCCGAAGACGTCATGGTGTCGACCGACATCGGCAATATCAATTCCGTGGCCAACAGCTACCTGCGTTTCGAGAAGCCGCGCAGCTTCTTTGCCGCCATGAGCTGGGGCAATTGCGGCTATGCCTTCCCCACGATCATCGGCGCCAAGGTCGCCGCCCCGCATCGGCCGGCGGTGTCCTATGCCGGTGACGGCGCATGGGGCATGAGCATGAGCGAGATCATGACCTGCGTGCGCCATGACATCCCGGTGACGGCCGTGGTGTTCCACAACCGTCAGTGGGGCGCCGAGAAAAAGAATCAGGTGGACTTCTACAACCGCCGCTTCGTGGCGGGCGAACTGGAAAGCGAAAGCTTTGCCGGCATTGCCAAGGCCATGGGCGCCGAGGGCATCGTGGTCGACCGCCTCGAGGACGTGGGGCCCGCGCTGAAAAAAGCCATCGATGCGCAAATGAACGATCGCAAGACCACCGTGATCGAAATCATGTGCACCCGCGAACTGGGCGATCCATTCCGCCGCGACGCGCTGTCCAAGCCCGTGCGTCTGCTGGAAAAGTATCGCGACTACACCTGAGTCCAGAGCCCCGAGGAGACGCCCATGCGCGCACAGGACATGCTGTTGGAGGCCGCCCGGCGCAACCCGAAGCGGATCGTCCTGTGCGAAGGGGCGGATCCACGTGTGCAGTCGGCGGCCCGCCAGGCGGCCGCCGACGGCATCGCCGAGGTCTTTCTGCTGGAATCGGCCCAGGACATTCCCGGCGTTCACTGCATCCGGCCCGACGACACTGGCTGGCTGGATGCCTTTACCGAGGAACTGCTGTCGCTGCGCCGCGCGCGCGGCATGACACCGGAACAGGCCAGTCAGATCGTCCACCAGCCGCTGGTCTTTGCCGCGCTGATGGTGCGGCTCGGACAGGCGGACGGCTCTGTCGCCGGCGCGGTGCACACCACGGCGGATGTCGTACGGACCGCCATCCAGGTCATCGGCAGGCAGCCCGGCACACAAACCATTTCCAGCTTTTTCATCATGATGCGCGACGAGCCCTTCCCGACCGGAGGGCACACCATGGTCTTTTCGGATTGCGGGCTGGTGATCGAACCCAGCAGTCACGAGCTGGCCGAAATCGCGCTGGCATCGGCGCGCAGCACCCAGGCGCTGCTGGGCATCGAGCCACGCGTGGCCATGCTGTCTTTTTCCACGCACGGCAGCGCCGCCCACAAACAGATCGACAGAATCCGCGAGGCCATGGAATTGGCCCGGCAGCAGGCGCCGGATCTGCTCATCGACGGCGAAATGCAGCTCGATACCGCAATCGTGCCGGAAGTCGCCCATCGCAAGTGGGCGCAATCTCCCGTCGCCGGGCGGGCCAACGTGCTCGTCTTTCCCAGCCTGGATGCGGGCAATATCGGCTACAAACTGGTTGAACGCCTGGGGCATGCCACTGCGCTGGGACCGATTCTTCAAGGGCTGAACAAGCCGGCCAACGACCTGTCGCGGGGCTGCTCGGCGGACGACATCCATCAGGTGATCGCCGTCACCGTCGCGCAAGCGGCCAGCGCGCGCTGAGGGGCATGGCCCCCTCCCCGAATCCGAGCGCAACTCCCCTCCCCGAACCCGGGCGCAGCCCCTCCTTCGAACCTGAGCGCCTCCTCTCGCCCGAGCCTGGACGCAACCTCTTGCCTCAAGCCTGCACGGGCATGCGCTCCGTGGCTCTCTGCAGTCTTATCCGCCGTGTCCCGGACGGCGCGGTGCAAGCGTGTGGATCAGGGACAGCAGCATCTGCATGGTCACACCGCCTTCCAGATCGGCGCCGATCGAATGAGGGTAATAACCGCTCAGATCCTGATTCACGCCGATCGCCAGGATTTCGACACCGCGTTCATGCGTGTAGTGCCGGACCATTTGCCGCAAATGGGCATCGAGGAATCCAGGCGGATTGGCCAGCATGGTGGCGCTGTCCATCGGGCCGCCGTCAGACACGACCCACAGGATCTTGCGCTGCACGTCTGATCCGCTCAGCAGCCGTTCGCAGGCCCATTGCACGGCTTCGCCATCGATGCCTTCACGAAACAACTCCGGTTTCATGACGGCGGTCAGGTTCAGCCGGCCCTGATGGCGCGGCATGTCCTGCGACCAGAAAACCAGATGCTGCGATTCATTGAGCCGGCCGGGATGAGCGGGCCTGCGGCCTGCGGCTTGCCAGGCGCGGGCTGGTCGGCCGCCATTCCAGGCGCCCGTCGTGAAACCCAACAGCTCGAAAGGCACGTCGGCGCGTCCGAACACGCGCGCCAGCAGATCCATCAGCAGCGCCAGGCGCGGCCCGTGATGCCGCATCGATCCGGAACAGTCCAGCAACAGCGCAAGACGGGCTTGCGCCACGGGTTCATCGCGTTCACGGAAAAACAGTCGATGATCATTGGGAGAGCTGATCAATTGCGCCAGACGCCTGCCGTCGATCAGACCTTCATCCTGGCCAAACAGGTGGCCGTCGGGCCGGGGCCGGCACAGCCGTTGCCGCAGGACATGCACCAGACGGGACAAGGACCAGGGTAGCCGGGCGATTTCCTCGTCGAGACGCTGACGGTATTCCGCCAGCAAGGCCGGACGCACCAGATCGCAGGCCGGCACGACCTGATCGTAGCGGCGGGACCAGACAGCATAGGCGGCGCCGGCAGCGCCTGACGCGGACAGGCTGCCCGGCCCCTGAGCGCTCACCGCTTCGTCATCGCCTTGCGGCGGCAACAGCGCGACGGAAAAATCCAGATGGCGCTTGGGCGCGCGTTTTTTACCCGTGCCGATCAGGTCCTGAAACCACCTGGCCAGGCGCACGGACAATTCCGCCGCGACAGGCGCGTAGGCGGCCTGATCCTCGCGCAGGCGGCGCAAACGCGCCAGCGGATCGGCCAGCAACGATCCCATCCGGTAATGGGCGGATTCGATCAGATCTTCCTGGCGCGGCGGAATCGGCTGATCCAGCAGCCGGCTGCGGGCCATCAGGGCGAGGCAGAACAGATGCTGGCCCGTGCGGGTTTCGATCAGACCGGAACCTTCGAACAGAAACAGCCATTGTTCGAAGCGCCGGTGCAGATTGGCGCGCATGCCAGGCCACCGCTCGGGCGCCAACGCCTCGACGCGCCACTGCTCCAGCCATTCGAAAATCAGCGTGGCCACCGGGTCCTGAGCCGGACAATGCGCCAGGTGCGTGCGGGGATCGGATTCCAGCAGGCGCAAGGCCAGCGCATCGGCCAGCGCACGGTAGGCCGGCGCATCATCCAGTCCCGGCTGCGTCTGCAGATGCGGAGCGCCATGGGGCAGCGGACGGTCGCCGTTCCAGGGGTGGCCGGCCTCGAAATGCACCCGTGGCTGCCGGGTCAGCGCCCGGACTGTCGCGGCGGCCCGGGCTTCCAGTACATGGCGCCGGGTCCAGTCGCCGAGATCAGGCGTGGCCATGCCCGGCAGCCGGGCCAGTGCTGGTCATCCCCGGTTCGGTATCGAAACAGCGCTGATAGTATTCCGCCACGAGCGCCTGTTCCGACGCGTCGCACTTGTTCAGGAACGCATAGCGGAAGGCGCGTTCGGTGGACTTGAAAATACGCAGGTTCTCGGCCCAGGAAATCAAGGTCCGCGGCGACATCAGCGCGGACAGATCGCCGCTCTGGAAACCGGCACGCGTCAGGGTGGCGACTTCCACCATAGCCGCGATCAGGCGACGCCCTTCGGGGTGATCGAGTTCGGGCACCTGGGCGGCCACGATCTCGATCTCGGCCTCGGGGCCGAGATAGTTCAGAGAGGCCACGATATTCCAGCGATCCAGTTGCGCATGATTGAGCCGCTGGACACCGTAATACAGGCCGCTGGCATCGCCCAGCCCGACACTGTTGGCGGTGGCGAACAGGCGGAACCCCGAATGCGGCGTCATGACCCGGTTCTGGTCCAGCAGCGTGAAGCGGCCATCCCGCTCCAGGATGCGTTGCAGGACAAACATCACCTCTGGCCGTCCGGCATCGTATTCATCCAGCACCAGCGCCATGGGCCGCTGCAGCGCCCAGGGCAGGATGCCTTCCTTGAATTCGGTGATCTGGCTGCCATCGCGCAGCACGATGGCATCGCGCCCGACCAGATCCAGGCGGCTGATGTGACCGTCCAGATTGACTCGGATGCAGGGCCAGTTCAAACGCGCCGCCACCTGCTCGACATGAGTGGATTTGCCCGTGCCGTGCATGCCCTGGATCAAGACCCGGCGATTGCAGGCAAATCCGGCCAGAATCGCCAGCGTGACATCGGGATCGAAACAATAGTTGGGATCGATCTCAGGAACATGCTCGTCCGGTTCCGCAAACGCCATGACCTCCAGTTCACTGTCGAGGCCAAACGTGTCGCGCACGGACAGGCGGGTCGTGTCCAGATCCGTTTCCACCGGTTTTTTCATCACGAGGCCCGCTGTCTGGCGCTGACGCGCTCAGGGTAGCTGCCGGCCTCGATGTCTGCCAGGGCCTGTGCGGCGCGGCACAAGGCCGGCAGACAGGCTTCGATGCGGTGCGTCTGGAACCGCAGCGTCGGCGCCTGGATGGCGATCCCCAGATTGGACTTTCCGGCCGGCACCGGCACCAGCATGGCGATGCAGGTCAGGCCCGGCAGGAATTCCTCATTGTCCATGGCGTAGCCGTCCTCGGACGCCCGCTGCAATTCGGCCTCCAGCGCTTGCGGATCCGTGAGGGTTTTTTCGGTGTATTTTTCCAAGGAGCCCGGCACCAGCAGGCGCTTGCGCTGCGAGGCCGTCATTTGCGTCAGAAAGAGTTTGCCGCTGGCCGAGCAATGCAGCGGCACCCGCGAGCCCGGATGCAGATAGAAACGCAGCGGCGCGGGGGTTTCCACCCGATCCAGATACAGCACCTCGCTGCTGGCGCAACTGGTGATGTTGCAGCTTTCGCCGACCTCGGACACCAGCGTGCGCAGGACGTTGCGGCGAGCGCCGTGCACGGTATTGTTCAACAGCAGGTTTTCGGCGATCCGGCGCAGACGCACGCCCGTACTGTAATGACGCCCGTCGCCGTCGCGCTGGATCATGCCGGCGCTGTCGAGTTGCTGCAGCATGCGGTGCAAGGTGGGCTTGGGCAGTCCCAGCTCTTCCACCAGACTCTGGAGCGAAAAATACTGGTCCTTTTCGGCGATCACTTCCAGGAGCGCAAACAGACGGATGGCGGGCGTATCGCCATCGAGTTTGGTCGGGACGGGGGCAAGTTCGACGGAGGACATGGAGACAGGACTCTATTATCTCGATAACAGGAACATATTGTACCGATTTCAGAGTTTTTGACCAGGAAAATGAAGGGGACCCACCGGTCCCCTCGCCCATCAGACAATCTGCTTCGCGCAGGCCATCAAGGCTTTTGCTCGTTGGCGGTCTTGACCATGTTGTCGTACAGCGTCAGGATGCGCGACCGGTACGGAAAGACCATCTTCGCGAAGTCACTCTGGGAATCCAGGACTTTCTTGAAAAAGGGATTGGCCGCCGCGTATTTGGCCGTCACCTTGCGTTCCTCCTCGATGAAGCGCGTGTAGTAGTCGGGGGGTGTATCCAGCACCTTCACGCCTTCCTTGTCCATGAATTCGCGCAGCGCCACGGCATTGTCATAGACATTGGCATCCAGTGTATCGGCGATGTTCGCCTTGGCGGCAATCCGGATGATTTCCTTGAGATCGTCGGGCAGCGATTCCCAGAAATCCCCGTTGATGAAGATCTGTCCGATGTCGGTCTGCTGATGCAGCCCTTGCAGATAATAGTATTTCCAGATTTTCTGCAGACCCAGATTGCGGTCGTCCGCCGGTCCGATCCATTCGGCGGCGTCGATGACGCCCCGCTGGGCCGAAGGCACGATGTCGCCCCCTGGCACGCCCACTGACGACACCCCCATGCCCTGATAGGTTTCACCCGGAATGCCTGGAGGAGAACGGTACTTGAAGCTCTTGAATTCGTTGACGTCCTTGATCGGTTTCTTGAACCAGCCCAGCGGATCGGGCCCCATGGGCTGCATCAGGAAGGCCCTGACGTTGTAGTGCATCACGTCCTCCAGGAGCTCTTTGTAGAGCTGCTCCCCTCCTCCCCTGTAGTACCACGCGACCATGCTGGTCTGATCCAGCCCCGTGCTGGCGGGCGCATTGGAAAACAGCACGAATGCGGAATTCTTGCCAGAGAAATAGTTGGGCCAGACATAACCCGCCTTGACGACGTCATTGCTGACCGCATCCAGGATCTCGAAAGGCCCGACGACGGCGCCGGCCGCCAGCACCTCGATCTTGAGACGGCCACCGGACATGAGATCGACCTGCCTGGAAAACTGTTCCAGCAGCTTGAAGTACAGGCTGGCATTGGGCACTGCGGTCTGGATGGAAAATTGATAAGTCTGCTGCTCGGCCGCCCGGGTCATGGCCGGTGCGCTCATCAGCAGGCCGGCCGAGAGGCACAGCATTCCAGCGAATTTCGCGTTGAAAGCACGAATCATGATGGTCTCCTTGAGTCGTAATGGAACTGACAACCTGGGTCACGCCATGGCTTGCCCTCCGTGAAGTGGTTGCATCAATCCTCCAGCCCCGCCATGCGCGGCAACCAATGGACCAGGACCGGGAACTTGATGAGGATCAGGATGACCAGTCCCTGCAGCCCGACGAACTGAATCATCCCCAGGTAGATGTCTTTCATGCTCCACTGCGGGACGACACCCTTGAGAAAATAGGAGGACAAAGCCAAAGGCGGCGTCAGCCATGAGGTCTGCAAGGTGACGGCGACGAGGATGCTGAACCAGAGAATGTCGAAATCCAGGCTGTGCACGACCGGCAACAGGATGGGGACGACCACCAGGACGATGGGGATCCACTCCAGCGGCCCGCCCAGCAGGAAAATCAGCAGCAGCATCAGCCCCAGCATGATCATCGGCGAGACCGGCAGAGAGGTCAGAATCTCGGTGATCAGCCGTCCGCTTCCCAGGCGGGCAAAGACCGCGCCAAAGAAATTGGCCGCGCCGATCAGGAACATGATGAAGGCGCTGACCTCCATCGTCTTGATGACGGCGACCCCGAGCGCCTTCCAGCTCAGGCGTCGATAGAGACCGGTCAGCGCCAGCGCCGCAAAGGCGCCGGTGGCCGCGGCGTCGGTGGGCGTGGTCACGCCCCCGACGATGAGCCCCAGCGTGGCCAGAATGATGACCGTGATGGGAATCACGCCGATGAACAACTCGCGCATCTTTTCGAGTGCGCTCAGTGTCGGTCCCTCATAGGCGATCGGCGGGCCCAGCCGGGGATTGAGCTGACAGCGGATGACGGTATAGAGGAGATAGACACCCGAGAGCATCAGGCCGGGCACGACCGCGGCGGCAAACAGCGTGGACACGGGAATCCCGACCAGCGGCCCCATGACGATCAGCATCACGCTCGGCGGAATCAGGATGCCGAGTGTGCCGCCCGCCGCAATCACCCCCGCTGACAGGCGGGTATCGTATCCGCTGCGGATCAGCATGGGCGCGGCCATCACGCCCAGGACGGTCACCGACGCGCCGACGATGCCGGTGGCCGCGGCAAACAGCGTGGCCGTCGCCAGCACGATGACATAGAGCGAGCCTTTGTACTTGCCCAGCATGATCTGCAGCGCGCGGAACATGCGGTCCATCAGTCCCGACTGATCGAGGATGTAACCCATGAACAGGAACAACGGGATGGCGGCCAGCTCGACGCTGGTCATCAGGGAAAAGAACTGATAGGTCAGCAGATGGAAGACCTGCTGACCGATGGCCGCGAAGCCGAACAGCAAGGCCACGAAAACGAACACGAAGGCCATGGGGAACCCGGTGAGCACCCCCACCACGGCGACCAGCAAAGAGAGGAGACCGAGAACGGGATTGCTCATGATGCGGGCTCCTCCGGCTTGAAGGCGGTGTTGTGCCGGATGACCCAGCCGACCTTGATCAGCTCGGCCACCCCCTGCAGCAGCAACAACAGGATCGTCAGGGGAATCACCGCCTTGAGCGGATAGATCGGCGGCATCCACGGGCTTTGCGGATAGAGCTCATGCTGCATCCAGGATTGGCGGGCAAACCGCAGACTGACCACGAAAAACAGGATCATGGCGGGGAAATACAGCACGAGGTACATCGCGGCATCGAGCAAGGCCTGCCAACGCGGCTTGAGCATGGCCAGCAGAAAATCCGCCCGGACATGGCTGCCTTTCTGCAAGGCGTAGGCCGCCCCCAGCATGAAAACCGCGCTGGAAAGCATGTAGGTCATGTCGTAGGCCCAGATGGTGGGGTTGTTGAAGAGGTAGCGGGACACCACCTCGTAGACCAGCGCCCCCGTCAAGGGCAAAAGCAGCCAGGCCGCCAGATTGCCGATCAACTGCGCGGGGTATTCCAGCACGGCGAGCAACCTGCACAATCCGGGAGAAGGTTCTCTGTCATGGTCCATGGGTCTGGGCTCCTTGCGGTCAGGCGGCGAGTTCCTGCGCCGTCGGCGGCTGGACGGCATCAGCGAGAATGAATTCCGCCGCGCGTTCGGCCATCATGATGATGGGAACATTCGTGTTGCCCGACACCAGCGTGGGCATGACCGAACCGTCCACCACCCGCAGCTGGTCGATGCCGTGGACCTTCATGCGAGGATCGACGACGGCCATGGGGTCGGCGCGCGGGCCCATTCTGGCCGTGCCGGTCGGGTGAAAGATGGTTGCGCCATGCTCGCGGCAGAAATGCAGGATCTCGCTGTCGCTCTCGGCATCCCGCCCGGGCCGGTACTCGCGCTTCATCAGGCCTTTGAGCGGTGCCGTATCCGCGAGGCGACGGGCGAACCGCACGGCCGCGATCGCGGTGCGCCGGTCGAGATCGGCATCCAGATAGTTCGGCTGCATCGACGGGGGCTGCAGCGGATCGGGCGACTGGATCCGCACATGCCCGCGAGACTCGGGCCGCAACTGGCAGACGGAATACGTGCAGCCGGAAAAATCATGCACCTTGGCGCCGGCCAGATCGGCCGACAGCGTTCCCAGATGGAACTGGATGTCGGGCCGGTCCGATTCAGGCAGCACCCGGCAGAACAACGCCCCCTGATTGATCCCGATGGCCAGCGGACCGCTGCGCATCAGCAGCCATTGCAGCCCCATCCGGGCCCGCCCCCAGAGACTGCGCAATTGATCATTGTTGGTGATCGGCTTGGTGACCTCGTAGATCAGGCGCAGCTGCAGGTGATCCTGGAGGTTCTCGCCGACGCCCGGCAGATCCCGGACCACCGGTGTATCGAAGCGCCGCAGCAGGCTGGCCGGACCGATCCCGGAGAGCTGCAGCAGCTGGGGCGACAGCAAGGCGCCTGCGCACAGAATGATTTCCTTGCGGGCGCGCAGGGTCCGCACCTGATCTCCGATGCGGTATTCGACGGCGCGGGCGCAGCGGCCCTCCATGATGACCCGGGTCACCTGGGCGCGGGTGACGACCTCGAGATTCGGTCGGCGCCGGGCCGGCTTGAGGTAAGCCACGGCCGCGGAGCAGCGCCACCCGCCATGCGTCGTGAGCTGGTAATAGCCGACGCCTTCCTGCATGCCGGTATTGAAGTCATCCGTCCTGGCAATGCCATGGGTCTCGGCCGATTGGATGAACGCTTCGACCAGTTCATGCCGGGCCCGGATCGATGACGCATACAGCGGACCGTCGGTGCCGCGCGTGGGGCCCGGACCCAGATCATTGCGCTCGAGCCGGCGGAAATAAGGCAGGCATTCCGCCCAGCTCCACCCCGGGTTCCCCAGCGCTGCCCAGTGGTCATAGTCCTGTTGCTGTCCGCGGATGTAGATCAGACCATTGATCGAGCTGCTGCCCCCCAGCGTCTTGCCTCTGGGCCAGTAGATCCTGCGGCCCAGCATGTTGGGCTCGGGATCGGTGTAGAAGCCCCAGTTCACACGCTTGTCGAACATCGTCTTGCCGTAGCCGATCGGAATGTGGATCCAGGGATTGGAGTCCGGCGGACCAGCTTCGAGCAGGCAGACACGGTATCGACCGTTTTCGCTCAACCGGTTGGCCAGCACGCAGCCTGCCGATCCTGCCCCCACGATGATGTAATCCACAGCCTCGCTCATACGCTGACGTCTCCTGTCTCTGGACTTGGTGGCGTTCATTTTTATTTTTTTGACAGTGTGCTCGGAGGCCTCGCGCATCACTACCGGGTTAATACTATGAATTCCACCTGTGGCACAGAATGTGTCATGATGGTTTCAATTGCCTTGACCGAATGGCCCTCCATGCCCATGAATACGTTCGATGAGCGCGCGCTGCGCGTATTGCGGATTCTTGAGAAACTGTCGGCGGCCACCCTGCCGCAGACTCTGACCCAACTGGCCCGGCGTACCGGCCTGCCCAAATCCAGCCTGTTGCGCGCGCTCAACGAAATGGAACGCGCCTCCTATGTGACCCGCCTGCCGGGCCGGGGCGGCTACGTGACCGGCGCGCGGACCCATGAGCTCGGTCTGGCGATTCTGCGGGCGCCGCAGTTGCTGCGGGCCTGCCGTGCCGTGTTGAGCCGGCTGGTCGAGATCACGGGCGAGACGTGCAACCTGAACACCCTGTCGGGCGATACCGTCCAATATCTGGCGCGCGTGGAAAGCCCGGGGCACCTGCGACTGCAATTGCACATGGAAATCGGCTCGCATGTACCGTTGCATTGCACCGCCAGCGGCAAGCTGTTCATGGCCCTGATGCGGTCCACGGAACAGCGAGCCCTGCTGGACAGACTGGACCTGCCGCGCATGACGCCCAAGACCTTCACCCGGCCCGAGACCTTGTTATTGGCGCTCCAGCCCATCCGCGAACAGGAAATGGGGATCGATGACGAGGAGTTCATCATCGGCATGGTGGCGGTCGCAGTCCCGATCCGGGATCAGGCCGGCAAGATGATCGCCGCGCTGGCATGCCATGCGCCGACGGCCCAGGTCTCGCTCGAGGATCTGAGGGGAAAAGCCTGCTTGATGCGTCAGGCCGCTCACGAACTGGGTCGGATCCTGTCCTGCGATCAGGCGCCGATCTCGTCTGGCGACCAGGAACCCGTCCCGTCCGACGAATAGCACCGCATCCCGTCCGGCGAACAGGCGTCCGTCCTGTCCGACGTCCGGCCTCCGGTTCCCACATCGGGCGCAGTCATACTCGCCATCAGAGTCCACCCTCCGCGCTATCATGGCGCTGATCGATCGTTTTGGACATTTGCGGATTCACCATGGAAGGTCTTTCCCCCCACGGATTTCACCCCTTGCCGTCTCATGCGCTGGTGCGGGTACAGGGCCCCGATGCCCCCTCGTTCCTGCATGGGCAATTGACCCATGGCGTCACCGGGCTGGCATCCGATCAGGCGGCGCCGGCTGCGTATTGCACTGCCCAGGGACGCCTGCTGGCCAATGGCGTGCTGTGGCGCGCCCAGGATGATCAGTTCGTCTGGATGGTGTCCCGCGATCTGGCCGCCGACCTGATCAAGCGCCTGCGCATGTTCGTGTTGCGCGCCCGGGTGACGCTCGATCTGGACGACGCATGGCGGCCCCAGGGTGCGGTCGGCACCGACATCGTGCCAGAGGCATTGCATGCGCTGCCGGCCTGGACGCGCGCCTCGATCAAAGGGGCGGACTGGATCGTGGCGCCGATGTCCCGGCCCGGGCAGCCGGCCGCCTGGCGCCTCGCCGGGGACAGCGCGGATGTTCTCGCGGCGGATGGCGAACCGGCCTGGGCCGCCCTGCGGCTGGCCGGCGGCTGGCCGCTGATCCGGGCGGCCGCGCGGGATCTGTTCCTGCCGGTGTCCCTGGACATGGATCTGAACGGCACCATCGATTTTGCCAAAGGCTGCTACCCAGGCCAGGAAGTCATCGCCCGCAGTCATTATCGGGGCACGGTCAAGCGCCGCATGGCGTATGGCGCCGCCCGCTGGGAATCGGGTGCGTCCGCTTCACCCCTCGCGTCGGATCTGTATGCGGCCGGCGGCGAGGCAGGCCGTCCGGTCGGCCGGATCATCGAATCAGCCGTCCATCAGGGCTGGCTGCATCTGGCCGCTGAAATCACCCTGACCGACTGGCCGACCATGCGTTATGCCGTCGGTGCGCCCGAAGGCGTCATGCTGGACATGCGCCCGCCTGTGGGCGCCGCCTGACGCCGACTCGCGGTCTGCCGCCGGACGCGGGCGCCCTCCGGCGTGTGCAGGCCGCGATGACCTGAGCGCCCCGCCCTGCCTCCGGCGCAGTCTCCGCGTTCAGCGGGACTGATGATAGAGCTTCAGGATGCTGGAGAAGTCCAGTTTTCCGTGCCCTTGCGTGCTGTGCAACGCATACAGGTTGCGCGCCAGTTCGCCCAGCGGCGTGGTGGCGCGGGCCTGCATGGAGGCTTCGGCTGCCAGGCCCAGGTCCTTGAGCATCAGGTCCACGCCGAAACCGCCGGTATAGTCCTTGGATGCCGGGGCATTCTCCATCACGCCGGGCCAGGGGTTGTACAGTTCGGTCGCCCAGTTGCGGCCGGAGCTCTTGGCGATGATGTCCGACAGCGTTTTGGGATCCAGCCCGTTGGCCACGCCCAGGGCCAGCGCCTCGGCCGTGCCGGCCATGAGAATGCCCAGCAGCATGTTGTTGCAGATCTTGGCGACCTGCCCCGCGCCCGCATCGCCGGCGTGGAAGATGTTCTTGCCCATGACCTGCAGATAGGGTTGCGCCGCCGCCAGGTCGTCGGCCGCGCCGCCGACGATGAAGGTCAGCGTCCCGGCCACGGCGCCGCCGGTCCCGCCGGACACCGGTGCGTCCAGCATGCGGATGCCGCGCTGCGCAGCGGCGGCCGAGACCTTGCGGGCCGACTCGGGCGCGATGGTGCTGCACTCCAGCACCAGCGTGCCCTTGGCGATGGACGCCAGCAGGCCCTCGTCGCCCAGATACAGCCCTTCGACATGACGGCTTGCCGGCAGCATGGTGACGACCAGATCGGCATCGGTCACGGCCTCGGCGGCCGAGGCGACTGCCGCCGCACCAGCCTGGACCAGCGTCTGGACGGCTTGCGGAACCAGATCGAAGACCTGAAGCTTGTGGCCTGCCTTCAGCAGGTTCTGTGCCATCGGGCCTCCCATGTGGCCCAGTCCGATGAATCCAATGGTGCTGCTCATGCGTGTCTCCTGTGATGATGCGTGGAATGCTTGTCGTGATGCCCCTGAAATCGCCCCGATCGGCCCGAACGGGATCGGAATCAGGCGCCCAGGTCCGCCAGCGGATGGGGGCGATCGTCCGGTCCCAGGGGGACCAGAAAGCGCTGCGCCCAATCCGCCGTCGCCTGTTCGCGCGTGGCCGGGTTCCAGTGCGGGGATTTGTCCTTGTCGATCAAAAGCGCCCGGATGCCTTCGCGGAAATCGGGCTCGGCGCAGCAATGCAGCGAGGCCATGAATTCCATCCGGAAGGTTTCCGCCAGCGATTGATGCCGGGCACGCGCCAGCAGCGTATGACTGAGGCGGGCCGAGCCCGGAGAGCCTGCCAGAAAGGTCGATGCAGCCCGGGCCAGCCAGGGGTCCGGATGATTTCTCCAGACCTCGATCGCCGCGGCGATCTCGAGAAAATCGGCGCGACCGCAGGCCTGGCGGATGATGTCCGCGTGACGCTGCAACGGTCCGGGTTCCGGCGTCGGCGCCTGGCAGACATCGAGCGCGGCATCCACCTGGGCCGCGTGACGCGACGGGTCGGCCGACCAGTCGGTGGCGGTCAGCGCGGCCAGCACGTCATCGAGCCCGGCGGCATCGCAGAACCGGTCGGCCAGACCATAGTGCAGGCAGTCGCCCGCCCCCAGTTGCGCGCCGGTAAACGCCAGGAAGGTGCCGATTCCGCGCGGCAGACGGCTGAGCATCCAGGTGCCCGCCACATCGGGATACAGGCCGATGGTGACCTCGGGCATGGCAAAGCGCGTCGCGCCGGTGACGATCCGATGGCTGGCGCCCATCATCAGCCCGACGCCGCCGCCCATCACGAAACCGCTCGCCCAGCACAGCACGGGCTTGGCATAGCAGTGGATGCGATGATCCAGCCGGTATTCGGTTTCGAAGAATTCGCGGGCCGGCGCATTGGCCCAGGCGTCTCCCGCGGGACTGTCGAGCATGGCGCGTTGCAGCGCGTGCAGGTCGCCGCCGGCGCAAAAGGCCTTTTCGCCCGCGCCCTTGAGCACCACGGCCACGATGCCGTCGTCCGCCGCCCAGGCCCGCAGACGGGCGTCCAGCAGCCGGCACATGGGCAGGGACAGACCGTTGAGCGTCTGGGGGCTGTTCAGCATGGCGACGCCGATGCGCCGGCCTTCCCGGCCGGGGATCTCATGGAACAGCACCGGATCCTGCGGGATGGTTTCGGGAATGGCGGACGCGCTCATCGCAGGTCGACCTCCTGGGAGAGAATGTGGCGCGCCACGATCAGACGCATGATTTCATTGGTGCCCTCCAGGATCTGATGGACGCGGGTGTCGCGCACCAGCCGTTCGAGCGGATAGTCCTTGAGGTAGCCATAGCCGCCATGGATCTGCTGCGCGTCCAGGCAGGACTGGAAGCACAGGTCCGTGGCCAGACGCTTGGCCATCGCGCAATACGCAGTGGCCTGCGGATCGCCCTCGTCGAGCTTGCAGGCGGCCAGCCGCACCATCTGCCGCGACGCGACGATATTGGCCAGCAGGTCGGCAAGCTTGAATTGCAACGCCTGAAAATCCGCCAGTGCGCGGCCGAACTGGCGCCGCTCGCCCATGTAGCGGCGCGCGGCTTCGTAGGCCCCCTGGGCCGCGCCGACCGAGCAGGTGGCGATGTTGATGCGCCCGCCGTCCAGGCCCTTCATGGCGAACCGGAAGCCCTCGCCTTCTTCGCCCAGGCGGTTTTCCACCGGCACCTGCACATTCTCGAACGTGATCGGCCGGGTGGACTGGCTGTTCCAGCCCATTTTGTTTTCCTTGCGGCCATAGGTGATGCCGGCGCTGTCGGCCGGCACGACCAGGGCGGAGATGCCGCGCGCGCCCTCACCGCCGGTGCGGGCCATGACCACCAGGATGTCGGTGTCGCCCGCTCCCGAGATAAACGCCTTGGCGCCGTTGAGCACGTAATGATCACCCTCACGCCGAGCGCTGGTCGTCAGCGAGGCGGCATCCGAGCCCGCGCCGGGCTCGGTCAGGCAATACGAGGCGAGTTTTTCACCGCTGGCCAGCAGCGGCCCCCAATGATCGCGCACGGCGGGCTGCGCCCAGGTGCCGATCATCCAGGTCGCCATGTTGTGAATGGTGATGAAGGCCGTGGTCGAGGGATCGACGGCGGCCATTTCCTCGAATACCAGCGTGGCGTCCAGACGCGGCAGGCCCAGGCCGCCGATGGATTCCGGCGCGTACATGGCGCAGAACCCGAGCTCACCGGCCTTGGCGAAGGCCTCACGGGGAAAGATGTGTTCCTCGTCCCACTGCGCTGCGTACGGGGCCATTTCTCCCCGGGCGAATTCGCGGGCGGCCTGTGCAAAGGCCTGTTGTTCCTCTGAGAGGCGAAAATCCATGGTGCGTGTCTCCGGATTTTGTATGGGGCTGTCGCGGCATGCTCGTGGCGCCGCCCGACGGGACCGGGTTCGGGTGGGAACCGGCCGATGCGCCGCTGGATTACTGTAGCACTTTAACGGCCGGCCCCCTTGAGACCCGAACCTGTTTTCGGGGGTCGAGCGCCGAGATCATGCGGCCCGCCTACCTTAGCGCAGCCTTTGTCGCGCGGCTGTCGCGCACACGACAATCCGCCCGGACGGCCTACCGCCCCGCATCGCGCCGATGCCGCACGCGTCTGCGGCGCGACTCCAGCGGGTCGAACACCAGCGGGCGGTAGAGTTCCACGCGATCCTCCGCGCGCAGCACCCGGCGTTCATCACAGCGCTCGCCGTACACGCCCATCGCGGGCGGATGATCCGTGAATTCGGGAAATTCGGCGCCGAACCCGCTCAGGGCCAGCACCTGACCGACGGTCGTCCCCTCGGGCACCTCCAAGGTCCGCCGCCACAGGACGGTGGGCGCGGCAAAGGCGACATGCACCCGCAATTCAGGCTCCGTAAATGGCATGGGCGCGCTGGGTGAAGGAGTCGATGAAGCTGGTGGCGATCCGGTTGAAGACCGGCCCGACCACCGCCGACAGCGCCCGGCTGGAAAAGGCGTATTCCATGGTGTAGATTATCTTGCAGCCCTCGTCGCCCAGCGCCTGAAAGGCCCAATGGCCGGTCAGGCTGGAAAACGGGCCATCCACCAGGTGAAAGACGATCTTGCCCGGGTATTCGTGATCGTTGCGCGTGGTAAAACTCTGGCGGATCCCGGCAAAATGGATCTTCACCGTTGCCTGCATGCCCTGTTCATTGCGCCATTGCACCTGAGAACCACCACACCAGGGCATGAATTCGGGATAACGCTTCACATCGGCCACCAGGTCGAACATCTGTTCGCAACTGAAAGGAACGAGGACGCAGCGCTGGATCGAGGGCATCGGCAAGGCAATCTATTGGGCTAGAATGCAGGGATTTTATCAGCGCAAGCGCGCCGGGCCTTGATCGGTGCCAAATCGCTCCGGCTTTCGTGGCCGGGCGACCGACGCCGCGAGCCGATGGCCCCCGCCCCTTTTTCAGTTCCAGTCTTGTTCGGACCCTCATGAGTATTGTCGAAAATCGCAAAGCCACCCACGATTATTTCATCGAGGAACGCTTCGAGGCCGGATTGGTGCTGGAAGGCTGGGAGGTCAAGGCCATCCGCGCCGGTCATGTCCAGCTCAAGGAAAGCTACGTGATCGTGCGTGATGGCGCCCTGTGGATCCTGGGCATGCACATCAGCCCGCTTCCCACCGCCTCGACGCATATCCATCCCAACGCCACCCGCACGCGCAAGCTGCTGCTGCACGCCCAGGAAATCAGCAAGCTGATCGGCAAGGTCGAACAGCGCGGCTACGCCCTGGTGCCACTGAACCTGCACTACAAGGGCGGGCGCATCAAGCTGGATTTCGGCCTGGGACGCGGCAAGAAACTGCACGACAAGCGCGACACCCAGCGCGACAAAGACTGGGCGCGCGAGAAAGAACGGCTGATGAAGCACGACACCCGCAATCGCAAGGGGGATTGAACGCCCGCCGGGCGCGCGGCATCACTCGTCAGCGAATCACAAAACCCTCGATCTCGAGCAGGCGCACCTTGCGGGCCAGGCCGCCCCCATAGCCATTCAGGGTGCCATTGCGGGCCAGAATGCGATGGCAGGGAATGATGATGCTGATGGGATTGCTGCCCACGGCCGTGCCGACCGCGCGGCCATGCCCGGCGCCCAGACCGGCCCGGCTGGCCAGCTCGCCGTAGGACAGAGTCTCGCCGCAAGGGATGGCCAGCAGCGCCTGCCAGACCCGGCGTTGAAAGGCTGTCCCTTGAGGCGCCAGCGGCATCTCGAAGACTCCGCGCCGGCCTTGCCAGTATTCATGCAGTTCGTGCCGGGTCTGTTCCAGCACCGCGACAGCCTGGGCCGGGGTGTTTGCCTGCAGCAGTTGCAACGGCGCCGCCTCTGTCCGGACCTCGCGGCCCGGCGGCGCGGCCATGCCAGCGCCGCTTTGCCCGGGCGCGCCGGTCCGGGCGGACGCAGGACCGTTCGTGAACAGATCCCCGCTTTCGCCCGCCGATGACGCGCGCACGGCCTTGAAGGTGCGAATCTCCCGCCCTGCCCGGCTGCCCGCCGAGGGATCGGAGATCACCGCCACGGCGGCCTCCACCCCGGGCACCCGGGGCAGGTCCCGCTGGTCGGTGAAATACAGCCCTTGCAGACTGGCCTCGTCCGAGGCCAGAAGGATCGGCCCCAGAGGAGACGAAATCAGGGCATGAAACGGCATGTCCGTCAGGCGACGACCTTGGTGTCGGCCAGGCGCTGCCAGGTCTCGACCACCGTATCCGGGTTCAGAGACATGGACAGAATGCCTTCGTCACGCAGCCATTGCGCCAGATCCGGATGGTCGCTGGGGCCCTGGCCGCAGATACCGACGTACTTGCCGGCCTTGAGGCACGCCTGGATCGCGCGGCGCAGCATGAACTGCACGGCGGGATCGCGTTCGTCGAAATCGGCTGCCAGGAGCTCCATGCCCGAATCCCGGTCCAGGCCCAGGGTGAGCTGGGTCATGTCGTTCGAGCCGATCGAGAAGCCATCGAAATACTGCAGGAACTCATCGGCCAGGATGGCATTGGTCGGCACCTCGCACATCATGACCAGACGCAGGCCGTTCTCGCCGCGTTTCAGGCCATGCGAAGCCAGCAGATCGATCACGCGTTCAGCCTGGCTGAGCGTGCGCACGAAAGGCACCATGATTTCGACGTTGGTCAGCCCCATCTCATCGCGGACTTTTTTGAGCGCCTCGCATTCCATGCGGAAGCATTCGGCAAAGTCCTCGGAGATGTAGCGCGACGCGCCCCGGAAACCGAGCATCGGGTTTTCTTCCTCGGGCTCGTAGCGCGAACCGCCCACCAGCTTGCGGTATTCGTTGGACTTGAAGTCCGACAGGCGCACGATCACGGGCTTGGGATAGAAGGCCGCGCCGATGGTGGCAATGCCTTCGGCCAGTTTTTCGACGAAGAAGGCGCGCGGGCTGGCATAGCCGCGGGCGGCGGACTCGACGGCCTTTTTCAGGTCGCCATCGACGTTCGGGTAGTCCAGGATCGCCTTGGGATGGACGTTGATGTTGTTGTTGATGATGAATTCCAGCCGCGCCAGGCCGACGCCGCCATTGGGAATCTGCGAAAAATCGAAGGCCAGCTGCGGGTTGCCGACGTTCATCATGACCTTCAGGCCGATGTCGGGCATCTGGCCCCAGCGGACTTCCTCGATCTCGGTCTCGATCAGACCGTCGTAGATGCGGCCTTCGTCGCCCTCGGCGCAGGACACGGTGACCTCGCGGCCGTTGGCCAGCACATCGGTGGCGACGGCGCAGCCGACCACGGCCGGAATACCCAGTTCGCGCGCGATGATGGCCGCATGACAGGTGCGCCCGCCCCGGTTGGTGACGATGGCCGAGGCCAGCTTCATGACGGGTTCCCAGTTGGGATCGGTCATGTCGGTGACCAGGATGTCGCCGGGACGGACCTTGTCCATTTCGGAGGCATCGGCCACGACACGCACCGTGCCCGCGCCGATTTTCTGGCCGATGGCGCGGCCCGTGACCAGGACCTCGCCAGTGGCCTTCAGGCGATAGCGTTCCTGGACGTCATGATGCCCCTGTTGCGATTTGACGGTTTCCGGACGGGCCTGCAGGATGTAGAGCTTGCCATCCACCCCGTCGCGGCCCCACTCGATGTCCATCGGACGCTGATAGTGCGATTCGATGATGGTGGCGTAGCTGGCCAGTTCGATGATTTCCTCATCGGTCAGGGAGTAGCGGTTGCGTTCCGAGGCGGGTACCTCGACCGTGCGCACGGCGTGGCCCGAGGTGCGCTGCTCGTCGAATTCCATCTTGATCAGCTTGGAGCCGATGCGCCGGCTGATGACGGGATAGTGGCCGGCCGCCAGTGTAGGCTTGAAGACGTAGAATTCGTCCGGATTCACGGCGCCCTGCACGACGGTCTCGCCCAGGCCATAGGACGAGGTGATGAACACTACATCCTTGAAGCCGGATTCCGTATCCAGCGTGAACATCACGCCCGCGCTGCCCTTGTCCGAGCGCACCATGCGCTGAATGCCGGCCGACAGGGCGACTTCGGCATGCGCATAGCCCTTGTGCACGCGATAGGAGATGGCGCGATCGTTGTACAGCGAAGCGAACACGTGGCGGATCTTGTCCAGCACGTCGTCGATCCCTTCCACGTTCAGGTAGGTCTCCTGCTGCCCCGCAAAAGAGGCATCGGGGAGATCCTCGGCCGTGGCCGACGAGCGCACGGCAAAGGAGCCCTTGCCGTCGGCGTCCAGCGCGGAGAATGCCGTACGGATGGCCTGCTCGAAATCAGCCGGAAACGGGGTGTCGATCACCCATTGGCGGATTTCGGCGCCGGCTGCCGCCAGTTCGCGCACGTCTTCGGCGTTCAGCGCCTCGAGGCGCGCGTTGATGCGGGCATCCAGCCCGGTGGATTTGAGAAAATCGCGAAAGGCGTCGGCCGTGGTCGCGAAACCGCCCGGCACGCGAACCCCCGCATCGGCCAGTTGACTGATCATTTCCCCAAGAGAAGCGTTCTTGCCTCCTACCGAGTCCACATCCGTCATGCGGAGCTGCTCGAACGATACAACGTACGACATGGTGTCACCTTTGAGATAGAAAAAGCGTGTTTGCCTGGCGTACGCCCCATGCGGCGACAAGCGTCCCGCATGCGCGACGTGTTCGCGTGCGCCCGGCAAACCAGCCTTGCCCCCGGTTCAGGTGACTGGTAACCTTCGCGGATTGTACCGTTTCTGACGCTTGGTGGTTCAACAATCCATGACCGACTCTTCTATCGAACGCACGGTGTTCATCGTTTCCGACAGCACCGGAATCACAGCGGAAACCTTCAGCCACGCGGTGCTTTCCCAATTCGAGGCAATCGCTTTCCAGTCCGTGCGCCTGCCCTTCATCGATTCGGTCGAAAAGGCCGACGCCGCCGCCCGGCGCATCGCCCAGCAGGCCGACCGGGGCGGCCCGCCTCCCCTGGTGTTCAGCACCCTGGTGGCGCCGGAAATCGCCGACCGCATCCGCATGGCCCCCTGTGTCTTTCTGGACCTGTTCGGCTCTTTCGTCCGCCACCTGGAGGGCGTCCTGGGCGTGACCGCCAGCCATTCCGTCGGACGATCACATACCAACGGCCTGAGCAAGCAGTACAACAACCGGATCGAGGCCATCAATTTCAGCCTGGCGCACGACGACGGACAGTACATCCAGGGGCTGGAACAGGCCGACGTCATCCTGGTGGGCGTCTCGCGCTGCGGCAAGACACCGACCAGCCTCTACCTGGCGATGCAATATGCGGTCAAGGCCGCCAATTATCCATTGATTCCAGAGGATTTTGGCCAGGGCGCCCTGCCCGCCACCCTGGTGCCTTACCGGCGCAAGCTGTTCGGGCTGTCGATCCAGCCCGAACGGCTGGCCGAGGTGCGCAACGAACGCCGGCCCAACAGCACCTATGCCTCACTGAAACAATGCCGCCAGGAAGTCGCCGACGCGGAACGACTGATGCGCATGGAAAACATTCCCTGGCTGTCCACCACCACCCGCTCGATCGAGGAAATCTCCACAAAGATCCTCGACGAAGTCGGTCTGGACCGCATGAGCTACTGAGGCCGCCGTCGTCTGCCCTGCAATGGCGGTCATGGCGGCATCTGTTGCTGGCGCCGCTGTTCGAACAGGCAGATCGCGGCAGCGGCGGCGACGTTCAGGGATTCGACCGACGCGGCCTGCGGAATATGAAGCCGCCAGTCGGCCCGCGCCAGCAGATCGGCCGCCACGCCACGCCCTTCGTTGCCGAACAGCCAGGCGCAGGGCTGACGCAGATCTCTGGCATACAACGATCCGGTCTTTTCCAGCGTCGTCGCGGCCAGCGGAATGTCCAGCCGTTGCGTCAGCGCCGCGAGATCGGCGTGTTCATGGATGTCCAGGGCGAAATGCGCCCCCTGGCCGCTGCGCAGCACCTTGGGGGACCAGGCAGCCGCGCAGCCTGCGGACAGATAAGCCTGCTTCAGACCCGCCGCTGCCGCTGTCCGCAGCAACGTGCCCAGATTGCCCGGGTCCTGAACCCGATCCAGCCACAAACAGCCCGCAGCGATGCGCGCAGGCGGCTGCGGTGCGGGCGGCTCCACGATGAAGAACACCGCAGGGCCATGCCCGACCTGAGACAGGGCGACGGCCAGCACGTCTTGCAGCACCACGCGACGGCGCTGCGCGCAGGTCCGCCAGATCGGCTCGACCCAATCCAGCGCAAGCGCGGATTCGCCCGCCACCAGAACATGCGGCGGCCCGTGGCGTTCCAGCCAGGCCTGGCACAGATGTTCACCTTCAAGCATGATCCGGCGCTCATGCCGGCCGGGCCGTCCCTGGGCCAGTCGCAGCCAGGCGCGAAAATCCGGATTGTCGCGCGATGCGATCCGGCGCACGGAAACTTCAGCGGTCATGCCTCGCCCTCCCCGCGCTGCTTTCCGGTCCCGGCGCCGGCTGCTTCGAGCAGGCGGCGGATGGGCGCAAAGCCGCGTCGGTGCGCAGGACAGGGGCCGAATTCGGCCAGCCGGGCCATGTGCAGCGCGGTGCCGTACCCCTTGTGGCGATCGAAGGCATAGTGCGGATAGCGCGCATGCAGTTCCAGACAGCAGGCATCGCGCGCGGTCTTGGCCAGGATCGACGCGGCGGAAATGGCGGGTTCGAGCGCATCGCCTCCGATCACGGCCCGGGCGCAGCATGGCAGGCCCTTGGGCAGACGATTGCCGTCCACCAGGATCAGCGCCGGCGCGAGGGACAGATCGAGACAGGCCCGCCGCATGGCCAGCATCGTGGCCTCCAGAATGTTCAGACGCTCGATTTCCTCAATATCGGCCCGGGCCACTGCCCAGGCCAAGGCCCGGGCCCGGATCTGCCCGGCCAGATGCTCCCTGCGCTCGGGGCTGAGTTTTTTGGAGTCATCCAGGCCCTCGATGGGGCGCTCCGGATCCAGAATGACGGCCGCCGCGAAAACCGGGCCGGCCAAGGGGCCGCGTCCGGCCTCGTCCACGCCCGCCACTGGCCCCTGCGGCGACAGCCCGTCGAACAGGTCAGGCGTGATCACGACGGGTTTCCAGGATTGCCTGTGCGGCCAGTGCCGGCGTATCGCGGCTGAGGGTCTCGTGCAGCGCCGTGAAGCGCTGCGCAATGCGCGCGCTCAGATCCGCATCGGTCAGGGCCGCCCAGGTGTGCTCGGCCAGAGCCTGCGGGGTGGCGTCTTCCTGCAACAGCTCCGGCACGACGAATTCGCGCTCCAGGATGTTGGGCAGGCCGATCCAGGGCAGACTGGGTGCATCCTGGCCGGATTTCCAGGCCATGATGCGCCGCATCCAGGGCGTGATGACGTAAGAGATGACCAGAGGCCGCTTGAACAGCGCAGCTTCCAGGGTGGCCGTGCCGCTGGCCACGAGGACGGCATCGGCAGCCTCCATGGCATGCCAGGCAATGGGCCATTCAGTCGTGTCCGGTCCATCGGCGCGCCGCAGCGGCTCCTGCGCCCCTGGCCCTGCCGCAGGCAATTCCGACAGGACCGTACAGCCCGGGACGGGATTCTGCGCCAGAATGGCCTCGAACTGCGCGCGGCGGCGCGCATTGACGACCGGCACGATGATCCGCAGGTCGGAATCCTGGCTCCGCAGGATCTGGGCCGCCTGCAAGAACCGCGGCGCCAGCAGGCGGATCTCCGATTCGCGGCTGCCCGGCATCAGCGCCAGCGTCCGGCGCCCGGGTTCCAGCCCCAGGCGCCGACGCGCCGCGGCCCGGTCGGGCCGCACAGGAATAAGCTCAGCCAGGGGGTGCCCGACGTACGTCACCGGCACCCCCTGCTCCCGGTACAGATCGACCTCGAAGGGAAACAGCACCAGCATGTGCGACACGGCGCGGCGGATCTGATGAATGCGCTCGAAGCGCCAGGCCCAGATCGAGGGGCCCACTAAATGCACAGTGGGAATGCCAGCGGCCCGCAGTTTTTCTTCGAGGCGCAGGTTGAAATCCGGCGCGTCGACACCCACGAACACATCCGGACGCCAATCCAGGGTGCGGCGGCGGGTATCGCGCCAGGTGCGGATCAGGCGCGGCGCCTGACGCAAGGCGTCGACATAGCCGAACACCGACAGCGCATCCATGGGATGCCAGGCCTCGAAGCCCGCCCGGGCCATGGCCGGGCCGCCGATGCCCATGGCCCGGACCTGCGGATCGTGCGCACGCAGGCCGCGGAGCATGCGCGCCGCCAGCAGGTCGCCGGAAGGCTCTCCTGCCACGATGGCGGCGGAGAACGTCATGGCCGGGCGATACCCCGGCTGGATGCGCGCAGGAAATCCAGCAGCGTCTGGACCGCAGGCGCCTCGGCAGGATGCTCGGCCTGCAGGACGGCCAGCGCCTCGATGGCCTGCTCCACGCTCAGCTTGCGCCGGTAGAGAATCTTGTAGGCATCTTTGAGCGCCTGGACATCGGCGGGCGTGAAGCCGCGCCGGCTCAGCCCCTCGGCATTGATGCCGACCGGCCGGAAAGAGTCCCCCGCGCCGATCATGTAGGGGGGAACGTCCTGGCGCACGGAGCTGGTGCCGCCGATCATGGTGTGCGCACCGATGCGCACGAACTGATGCACCGCCGACAGACCGCCCAGGATGGCCCAGTCGCCGATGTGAATGTGCCCGGCAAGTTGAACGCCGTTGGCGATCACGGTGTGGCTGCCCAGCTGGCAATCATGGGCGATATGGACATAGGCCATGATCCAGTTGTCGTCGCCCAGCCGCGTGGTGCCCTCGTCCTGCGCCGTGCCGATATTCACGGTGACGAATTCGCGGAACGTGTTGCCCGCGCCGATTTCGAGCGCCGTGGGCTCGCCCGCGTATTTTTTATCCTGCGGGATGCCGCCGATGGAGCAATAACGGTAGAAATGATTGTCCGGGCCGATGGCGGTCCGGCCGTCGATCGTGCAATGCGCGCCGACGCGTGTCCGCGCGCCGATGCGGACATGTTCGCCGATGATGCTGTAGGGGCCGATGACGACATCCTCGTCCAGCACCGCGCCTGACGTGACAAGGGCTGTCGGGTGAATCTGCGCCGCGCCCATCATTCCTCCAGGATACGCACCGCGCACATGATCTTGGCCTCGGCGGCAATCTGGTCGCCGACTTTGGCCACGGCGGTGTATTTACAGATGGAGCGGCTGAGCTTGTCGGCCGAGACCTCCATGCGCAATTGATCGCCCGGGACCACGGGGCGCCGGAAACGGGCGCCATCGACACCGACCAGATAATAGGCGATCTTGGTGCTGGCCAGGTTCGGCGCTCCCGCATCGGCAAACGAGAACAGCGCGGCCGCCTGCGCCAGGGCCTCGATGATGAGCACGCCGGGCATGACCGGGTGATGGGCGAAATGGCCCTGGAAGAAGGGCTCGTTGTAGGTGACATTCTTGATGGCCACGATGCTCTTGCCAGGGTCCATTTCCAGGACGCGGTCCACGAGCAGCATCGGCTGCCGGTGCGGCAGCCGTTCCATGATGTCTTTGATATCGAGTTCCATTATTGTGTGTCCTGCTTGTGGTTCGTCGGCTGACCGGAGGTTCCGGCTGCGCCTTGGCGCTCCGCGGCACGCAGCCGCTTGCGCAATTGCGAGAGCTGGCCGATCACAGCTGCATTGTGTTGCCAGGCGCTATGCTCCGCCACAGGGAAGACCCCCGTGTAACGCCCGGCCTTGAGAACATCCGAGGTGATCGCTGTCCCTCCCGAGATGTGCACATCGTCACCCAGGGTCAGATGACCGCCGAACATGGCCGCGCCGCCGATCACGCAGCGTTGTCCCATGGTCGTGGATCCGGCCACGCCCACACAGGCCGCCATGGCCGTGTGATCACCGATCCGGCAATTATGGCCGATCATGATCTGGTTATCGAGCTTGACTCCGTTGCCCAGCACCGTGTCCTCGATCGCGCCACGATCCACGGTGGTATTGGCGCCGATTTCCACATCGTCACCGATCCGCACACCGCCCAGTTGAGCGATTTTGGCCCATGCGCCGGGCATACGCGGATCCGGGGCGAAGCCAAAGCCATCGGCGCCCAGCACCACGCCCGAATGCAGTATGGCGCGCGCGCCCACATGCACGCCGTGGTAGAGCGTTACATGGGGATGCAGCAGACTGTCCGCGCCGATGACGCTACCGGCGCCGATGACGCAGCCGGCGCCGATGCGCACGCCTGCGGCAAGCTGGACGCCCGATTCGATCACCGTCAACGGGCCGATATGCACGTCATCGGCCAGCACGGCATCGTCGGCAATCACGGCGCTGGGATGAATGCCTCGAGGCAGGCCGGCCTGACGGTAGCGATCGAACCACTGGGCCAGCAACGCATACATCACGTAAGGCTGGGGACACAGCACCGCTGCCCAGGCGGGCGCGTCGGACCGACGGGATCGATAGGCATCCCAGTCCTGCGGGCGCAGGATGACGGCCGCTGCGCGGCAGTCATCCAGCTGAGACTGCAGACGGGGATTGGACAGGAAGCTGATTTCGGACCGGCCCGCCGCATTCAGGGAGCCGATTCCTTCGATTTTCAGGCCGCCAGCCTGCGGCGCGCCTGTGATGCTGCATCCCAATCCAGCCGTATCGGCAGCCCGCAGCAGCTCGGACAATGCGGGCGCCCGATCGGGCGCAAGCAGCACAGGCATCGGAAATCAGCCGCCCAGGGCGCCGATGACCTGGTCGGTGATGTCCACGCGCGGGCTGACCGTCACAGCGTCCTGAATGATCAGGTCGTAGTTCTGCTGTTGCGCGATTTTCTTGATCGCGGCATCGGCCTTTTCCACAATGGAGGAAAACTCCTCATTGCGGCGGCGGTTGAAGTCTTCCTGGAATTCGCGGCGCTTGCGCTGCAGATCGGAATCCATGTCCTGCAGCTTGCGCTGGCGCTTGACACGCTCGGACTCGGACAGCACCGGAGCGTCCTTGTCGAGTTTTTGGGCCTCGGAGCGCAGGCTGTCGGCCAGCCGCTGCAACTCCTGATCGCGCTTTTTGAATTCGGCTTCGATCTTGGCCTGAGCCGCCTTTGCGGGCTTGGAGTCACGCAGGATGCGCTCAGTGCTGACAAAACCGATCTTGGTGCCCTGGGCATAGGAAGGCGCAACAAACAGCGCTCCCAGACCGATGGCTGCCGCCAGGGCCAGGGCCCGGTGGCGACGCACGGCGCGTTGCGCCAATGTTGAAACATTCAGACCTGAAACAGACATGATAAAGAATCCACCTAGGATCAAAGCAGCTACAAAGAGAGCTATTGTGCCATCAAACGAGGAGAATCAGAAACCCGTGCCAATCTGGAACTGGAAGACTTGCTTTTCGTCACCTTCCTTGGCATTGAGCGCACGGCCAAAGGACAGCTGCAACGGCCCCATGGGTGACTCCCAGGACAGTCCCAGCCCCGCAGAATATTTCCAGCCGCAGGGATCCGCCACCCGGCCGCCCACGCCCTGGGCGCAACCATAGCCGTCGGTCGTGGAGACCTGACCGAAATCGGAGAACACGAACCAGCGCAGGGTGCGGTCGCGCGTCGCGCCCGGGAACGGCAGGTAGAGCTGCACGTTGCCGATGATCCGCCTGGAACCGCCCAGATAGGTATCGGTCAGCGGGTCGCGCGGCCCCAGGGAGGCGCCCTCGTAGCCACGCACCGAGCCGATACCGCCGGCATACATGTTCTTGATCACCGGGAAGGGCTTGCCGCTGTTGCCATAGGTCTTGGCCCAGTCCACCTGCCCGTTTACGGCCAGAGTGAACGCGCGACCCAGCGGCAGGTAATATTGCTGCTGGCCGCTGAATTTGTAGTAGCGCAGGTCCATGGTCGACACGTCGGCGGACACGCGGGTGTAGCTGCCGCGATGGGGCGCCAGGGCGCTGTCCCGGGTGTCCTTGGACCAGCCCACCGTGAAGATGGCGGCATTGGTGGTGTCGCCATATTGATCGACGAAATCCTGATAGGCCCAGGGTGCCGGATTGGTACCGGCCCGCCGGATGTCCTTGAGCGAATTGCGCTCGAAGGTCAGGCCGGCAAAGATACGATCGACCTCGGTGATCGGCACGCCGAAATTCAGGCCGGCCCCCATGGACTCGACCGTGTACCAGCCGTTCGACTCGCTGTCGGACACGTCATAAGGCGTGGTGCGGCGATAGTACAGAGACGTGGTCTTGCTGATGCCGTCCTTGGTCCAGTAGGGATTGGTATGCGAGATCACCGCCGCGCGGTTGGTCTTGCTTGTATTGATGTTCAGAGACAGGGAATTGCCGCTGCCGAAGATGTTGTCCTGGCTGATGCCGGCCGACAGCAGCAGCTTGTCGGTGGTGCCGTAGCCCACGCCCAGGTTGATCATGCCGGTGGGCTTTTCCTTGACGTCGACATTGACGTCCACCTGGTCGGGCGAACCCGGCACCGGATCCGTATTGACGGCGACTTCGGTGAAAAAGCCCAGGCGGTCGACGCGTTCCTTGGAGGTCTTGATGCTGGAGGCATCGTACCAGGCGGCTTCCTGCTGGCGCATCTCACGCCGCACGACCTCGTCGCGGGTGCGGGTGTTGCCCCCGATGTTGATCCGGCGCACATAGACGCGGCGGCCCGGATCGACGAAAAAGGTCAGCTTGGCGATATGGTTTTCGCGATCCAGCACCGGACTGGGATTGACATTGGCGAAGGCGTAGCCCAGCGTTCCCAGGTAGTCGGTGATGGACTTGGCCACGGCGTTGGTCTTTTCGGCCGAGAAGACCTCGCCTTCTTTGATGGTGACCAGCGGCTGGATCTTGTCGTCCAGGCCGAGCAGGTCCCCCGCCAGATCGACCGGGCCCAGTGTATAGGGCTGGCCCTCGTGCAGGGTCATGGTGATGTAGATGGCCTTGCGATCGGGCGAGATCGAGACCTGGGGCGGCTCCATGGCGAACTCCAGGTATCCCCGATCCAGGTAGTACGAGCGGATGCGCTCGACGTCGCCCTCGAGTTTTTCGCGCGAATACTTGTCGGTCCCCGTGTACCAGGTCATGAAACCGCCGGTGGTCAGTTCCAGCTGATCCTCGAGCGTGCCGGCGGAGAACGCCTCGTTGCCGATGAACTCGATCTTGTCGATGGTGGCGACCTCGCCCTCGAAAATATCGAAGCTGACCCCGACCCGGTTGCGCTCCAGCGGCGTGATGACCGGATTGATCTGGACGCCGTACTTGCCCTTGGACAGGTATTGCTGCTTGAGCTCGAAGACCGCGCGGTCGAGCATGGCCTGGTCGAAGATCCGGCCCTGGCCGAACCCGACCTGCGCCAGGGACTGGGTCAGCGCCTTGGCGTCGAATTCGCGCATGCCGTTGAAATTGATCGAGGCAATCGTGGGACGCTCCACGACGGTGACGACCAAAACACTGCCCTTTGCATCGATCTTGACGTCATTGAAGAACCCCGTGCCATAGAGCTTCTGGATGGCGGTCGAGGCTTCTTCCTGGGTGAAGGTCTGACCGACCTTGACGGGGAGATAGGTGAAAATCGTGCCGGGATCGACGCGTTCGATCCCCTTGACCTGAATGTCCTTGACCACGAACGGCGTGAAGGCTGCTGCAATGGCGGGAGCCAGCAGCGAGGTCAGCACCAGGGGGATGGCGCGCTTGATCAGGCGAAAATTCCGGGGAAACGACATCCTGGCAATCCTATTCGACCGTGGAGGGGCACGTTGAAGTGATGCGCGATTGTAAGTCACAACCCTATCCGCTGAAAAGCCGAGAAAAATCATTGAACAAGGCGAGAACCATGAGGCCCAGGATCACCCCCAGCCCCAGCCGCTGACCCAGATCCCGGACATGCTCGGACAAGGGCTTGCCCCCGCGCAGCGCCTCGATCAAATAGAACAGCAGATGACCGCCGTCCAGCATCGGAATGGGCAGCAGGTTCAGCACACCGATACTGATGCTGATGAGCGCCAGAAAGCCCAGATAGGACTCCAGGCCGACCCGGGCGGTCCGGCCGGCGTATTCGGCAATGGTCACCGGGCCGGTGACGTTTTTCCAGGAAACCTCGCCCACGACCATGCGCCCCATCATGCGCAGCGTGAACAGGCTCATGTCGGCCGTGCGGCGCACCCCCAGCCACAGGCTCTCCAGCGGCCCTTGCCGCACCAGAACCCGGGGGCGTTCGGCCTGGATCATGACGCCGATGCGGCCTACCGTCCGGCCACCCTCCCCCGCTTCGGGCCGGGGCGTCACGGACAGCGAGACCCGGGCGCCCTGCCGCGAGACGACCAGGGGCAGCGGCCGGTCAGCATGACCCTGCACGATCTGGATGAAGGATTCGACGGACGGCTGCTCAAGATCGCCGGTGGCCAGGATGCGGTCCCCTGGCCGCAGCCCGGCCTGTTCGGCCGCCCCGCCCGCCACGAGATCGCCTGCCACCGGATACGGCGCCTGCAACACCAGCCCGGCCGCCTGCAGCGGATCGGGACCGTCGGGCACCACCGCCTGGGGCATCAGCCGCAGCGAATCCGTGCGGACCGTGCCGTCGGAGGCCATCAGCGTCAGGGGCACCTCGCCCCCCACGGACAGCGGTTCGGCCAATCGCCAGCGGGCCTGGGTCCAGGAGGCCACCGGCTCTCCCTCGATGGCGGTCAGAGTGTCGCCCCCCCGGACGCCGGCCAGCGCGGCGGGAGTGCCGGCGGGCGGCGCTGCCAGCACGGCGGCCGGCTCCTGTGTGCCCCACATTCCCAGGAAGGCATAGATCACCGCAGCCAGCAGCAGATTGGCGACAGGCCCGGCCGCCACGACAGCCACGCGCCGGCACAGCGGTTGAGCATTGAACACGGCGCGTCGGGTGGCTTCATCGGCATCCGGCGGCGCCTCGTCGAGCATCTTTACATAGCCGCCCAGCGGGATGGCCGACAGCGCCCACTCCGTGCCGTGCCGGTCATGGCGACGCAGCAGCACCCGACCAAAGCCGACCGAGAACCGCACGATGGGAACGCCCGCGCGCCGCGCCACCCAGTAGTGGCCCAGTTCGTGAAAAGTGACGAGCAGGCCCAGCGCGAGAAGAAAAGAAAACAGGGTCAACAACATAAAAGGAAACCGGGAATCGCGGCCTCAGTGCGGCTGGCACATGCCAGCCGCTACGCGGCGCGTGTGCGCATCCAGATCGAGAATTTCCGCCAGGGAGGATGGCGTGCGCATCCCGTGCGCCACGGAGTCGTCCAGACAATGCTCGATGATGGGCGGAATTTGAGTGTAGCGGATTCGACCGCGCAGGAAGCCTTCCACGGCCACTTCATTGGCCGCATTCAGCGCAATGCAGGCCCCCTGCCCCTGGCCCAGCGCGTCAAAGGACAGCCGCAGACAGGGAAACCGCTTGAGATCGGGAGTCTCGAAATCCAGGCGTCCGAGCCGGGCGAGTTCCAGCAGGCCGACGCCACTGTCGATGCGCTCGGGATAGCCCAGGCCGAAGGCGATGGGCGTGCGCATGTCGGGTTGGCCCAACTGGGCCAGGATGGAGCCATCCAGGTATTCGACCATGGAATGCACCACGCTCTGGGGATGGACCACAACCTGAATGCGCTCCAGGGGCATGGCAAACAGCCAGTGGGCCTCGATGACTTCCAGCCCCTTGTTCAGCATGGTGGCGGAATCGACTGAAATCTTGCGACCCATGCGCCAATTGGGATGCGCGCAGGCCTGGTCCGGCGTGACGGAATCCAGCTGGTCCAGCGCCGTGCGACGGAACGGCCCGCCGGAGGCCGTGAGCAGCAACCGGCGCACCCCTTCGTCCGGGCTGGTCGGCGCCCGCGACCGGTCCGCCGTCCGCGGCAGGCATTGAAAGATGGCATTGTGCTCGCTGTCGATGGGCAGCAACTCGGCGCCGGATTCTCGCACGGCCCGCATGAACAGGTTGCCAGCCGCCACCAACGCTTCTTTGTTGGCCAGCAGAACCCGCTTGCCTGCCTGTGCGGCGGCCAGCGCCCCGGGAAGGCCGGCCGCGCCGACGATGGCGGCCATGACGGCAGTGACCTCCGGCGCGGCGGCCGTATCTGCCAGCGCCTGGGCGCCCTGGCGGATTTCCGGCAAGGGGCGACCCGCCGGCCAGGCCGTCAGGAAACGGGTCCGGGCGGCATCGTCGGGCACGATCACGACCCGCGCGTCATGCCGCGCCGCCTGGTCGGCCAGGGCCTCGATCCGGCTGTGCGCGCTGAGCGCATGGACGGAGAATCGGTCCGGGTGGCGCGCCACGACATCCAGCGTACTCACCCCGATAGAGCCGGTCGAGCCGAGAATGCAGAGGTGTTGCTGGACGGGCATGGTGTCTGGACCTGTAAATGCGAATGAAAACGTGTCGTACAGGCCGGAGGCCCTCAGAGGCCCGCCAGCAGCAGGAGCACGGCGGCCGGCGCCACGGGCAGCACCGCGTCGATACGGTCATACACGCCGCCATGCCCCGGCAGCAGCTGGCTGGAATCCTTGACGCCGGCGCGACGCTTGAGCAGCGATTCGAACAGGTCGCCGACGATGGACCAGGCCGCCAGTACGAGACCGGCCAGAATCAGGCCCGGCCAGCCGAGATGCACTCGCAGAAGCGAACCGAAACTGTCCGGCCACCACAGTGCGGTCGCGACCAGCCAGGCCGTGGCCACCAGAATGCCCCCTGCAGCGCCTTCGAGGGTCTTGCCCGGGCTGACGCGGGGCGCAAGCTTGCGACGCCCCAAGCTGCGGCCCGCAAAATAGGCCGCGATGTCTGCAACCCAGATCAGGGCCCACAAGCTGATCAGCGCGGCCGCGCCGAAACGTAGAAAAACCCAGGCCAGGGCATACCAGGCAGCCGCCAGGGTCAGCACCCCGGCCAGCGCCAGAATCCCGGGCCGGCATCCCTCCGGAACATGGGCGCGCACCACGAAAGCAGGCGCGGCGGTCAGCCAGAACAGCACCGCCAGCGGCAGCAGAAAGCGCCCGAACACGGTATCCAGTATGGCCTGACCATCGGCCAGCTGCATGGAAAGCGGAATCAGCACAATGATGAACAGGAGCGCGCCGACCCACGGCACGGCGGCGCCTTTGACCACCAGCCGCAGCCATTCCCACAGCGCGCAGCCGGCCATCAATCCCAACAACGCCAGCATCGGCCAGGGAGTCGGGGCGGTCACGGCGCCCGTCACGATCAACAGCAGGACGATGGCGGTCAGGATACGCTGGCGCAGCATGGGCGGGGCTCCTTTCAGACGGCGCCGCGCAGCTGGGCGCTGGTGCGGCCGAAGCGCCGTTCCCGTCCCCGGTACCACGCAAAGGCCTGATCGAGCTGCCCGGCATCGAAATCCGGCCACCAGCAGTCCGTGAAATACAGTTCAGTATAGGCCAGCTGCCAGATCAGGAAATTGGAGATCCGCTGTTCTCCGCCCGTGCGGATGAACAGGTCGGGCTCCGGCGCATAGGACATGGTCAGCCAAGGCGTCAGGGCAGCCTCGTCCAGGGTTTCGGGGTGAGAGACCAGCTCTGGACGGCTGGTCAGCAGCGCCCGGGTGGCCTGCAGAATATCCCAGCGGCCGCCGTAATTGGCCGCAATGGTCAGGGTCATGACCGACTGACCGGCCGTACGCCGCTCGGCGTCCTCGATCAGGCCGCGCAGATGCGGATCGAAGGCCGACAGATCGCCCACCACCCGCAAGCGCACGCCCTGGGCCTGCAGCCGGTCGACTTCTTTTTCGAGGGTGCGCACGAACAGCCGCATCAGCAGCGAAACCTCCTGGGCCGGCCGCCGCCAGTTTTCGGAGCTGAACGCGAACAGTGTCAGGTAGCGCACGCCCCGGCGGCCGCAGGCCTCGACGATGCGGCGCACGGCCTGGACCCCACGCACATGCCCTGCCGTGCGCGGCAGCATCCGCTGGGTCGCCCAGCGGCCATTGCCATCCATGATGATGGCCACATGATTGGGCACGTCCCCGGTCTCGGGAATGGCAAGCGTGGAAGATGAAGGTTCGATCATACGCCGTGGCGTCGCTCGGACTGGTCTCAGACCGTCATGATCTCGGCTTCCTTCTGGGTGACGAGTCTGTCGATTTCGGCCACGTAACGATCGGTGAGTTTTTGCACCTCGTCCTGGCCGCGACGATCCTCGTCCTCGGAGATTTCCTTGTCCTTGACCCGCTTTTTGAGGGTTTCGTTGGCCTCGCGGCGCAGGTTGCGCACAGCGACCTTGGCATCCTCACCCTCGCTGCGCACGACCTTGGTCAGATCCCGGCGGCGTTCCTCGGTCAGCGCCGGCATCGGCACGCGGATGTTGTCTCCCATGGCGATGGGATTCAAGCCCAGATCGGATTCGCGGATCGCTTTCTCGACCGGCCCCGCCATCGACTTTTCCCAGACCTGCACACTGAGGGTACGGGCGTCGATCACGGTCACGTTGGCGACCTGCCCCACCGGAACGGGAGAACCGTAGTACTCGACAAGCACATGGTCCAGGATGCCGGCATGGGCGCGGCCCGTGCGGATCTTGGCCAGATTGGCCTTCAACGATTCGATGGATTTGCCCATGCGCTCGTCAGCCGAGCGGCGAATGTCGGAAAGACTCATGCGGATTCCTAGACTTGAACCAGGGTGCCTTCGTCCTCGCCACAGACGACGCGCCGGAGGGCTCCCGGTTTGTTGATCGAAAAGACCTTGATCGGCAGCTTTTGATCGCGGCACAGTGCAAAGGCGGTCGCGTCCATGACTTCGAGACGACGCACGATCGCCTCGTCGAAACTGATGCGCGAATAGCGAGTCGCGTTGGGGTCCTTGTTGGGGTCGGCACTGTAGATGCCATCGACCTTGGTGGCCTTGAGTACGACTTCGGCGCCAATCTCGGCGCCGCGCAAGGCGGCCGCCGTATCGGTGGTGAAAAAGGGATTGCCGGTCCCGGCCGCGAAGACGACGACCATGCCTTCTTCGAGGTAACGCAGCGCCTTGGGACGAATGTAGCGCTCGACCACCTGATCGATGTTCAGGGCCGATTGGACCCGGGCATCGACGCCGTGATTTTTCAGGGCATCCTGTAGCGCCAGGCCGTTCATGACGGTGGCCAGCATCCCCATGTAGTCGGCCGTGGCGCGGTCCATGCCCTGGGCGCCCGGCGCCACGCCCCGAAAGATGTTGCCTCCGCCGATGACCACAGCCAGTTGCACGCCGAGAGACACGATGCCGTGAATTTCCTCGGTCATGCGAAGAATGGTCGCGCGGTTGATGCCGAAGGCATCGCCGCCCATCAGAGCCTCACCCGAGAGTTTCAGGAGAACGCGCTTGTAGGCAGGAGTTGACATGCACCAGATTCCTGGAAAAAGAAAGGTTCGAGAAGCATAGGGCGGTACGAATGCCGGGCGCGTCTCCCGGCAGCGGGTACACACGCGAGCCGAACCTGCCGGGCCCAGCGGCGCAAACCGCCGCGACAGTCAGGCTATCGCGAAGATTTGCGGCACCGCATGGCAGGCATCGGGCGCGTTGCCATCGTACCCGAATCAGCGAAAATCAGGAACCGCTGGCGGCAGCGGCGACTTCCGCGGCGAAATCCTCGGACTTCTTCTCGATGCCCTCGCCCACCACGAACAGAGCGTAGCGGTTGATCCGGGCGGATTTTTCCTTGAGCATCTGCTCGACGGTCTGCTTGTCGTTCTTGACGAAAGGCTGCGACAGCAGCGTGATTTCCTTGAGGAACTTCTGTACGGAGCCTTCGACCATCTTGGCGACGATTTCAGTCGGCTTGCCGGATTCAGCGGCCTTCTGCTCGGCCACGGAGCGTTCCGCGGCGATCAGGGCGGGATCCACGCCGTCCGCATTCAGTGCACGAGGTTTGGTCGCCGCGATATGCATGGCCAGATCCTTGCCGACCTCTTCGGAACCAGCGAAATCGACCAGCACGCCGATACGGCCGCTGTGCACATAGCTGCTCAGGCCGTCCAGGGTGTCAAAACGCTGGAAGCGACGCACCGACATGTTCTCGCCGATCTTGCCCACGAGGTGGGCGCGCACGGATTCGACCGTGCCGTCACCCATGGCGCAGGCGCTCAGCGCGTCCAGGTCAGCAGGATTGCGTTCGGCGGCGATACGGGCGAGATCGTTAACGAAAGCGATGAAATCGTCATTTTTGGCGACAAAGTCCGTCTCGCAATTGACTTCGACCAGTGCGCCGCTCTTGCCGTCGGCGGCAATGAACAGTCCCACCAGGCCCTCGGCCGTCACGCGGTTGGCCGCCTTGGAAGCCTTGCTGCCCAGCTTGACGCGCAGCAGTTCCTCGGCGCGGGCCAGATCGCCCTCGGCCTCGGTCAGGGCCTTTTTGCATTCCATCATGGGCGCATCGGTCTTTTCGCGCAGTTCCTTGACCATGGCGGCAGTGATTTGAGCCATTGTGTATTCTCCTGTTCAATCAATGCGCGCGCCAGGATGCGGCGCGCGACGAACCCACCGCCTGAAGGCGGTGGGCCGGGACGGGGGACGGCAGGAAATTATTCCTGTTCCTGATCCTGCTCGACCTCGATGAATTCCTCGCCTTCGGCCAGTTCTTCGACCAGGCCATTGAGGCTCTGCTCGCGGCCGGCCAACACGGCATCGGCCATTCCGCGGGCGTACAGGGCGATGGCCTTGGAAGAGTCGTCGTTACCCGGGATGACGTGATCGATACCTTCGGGCGAGTGGTTGGTATCAACCACGCCGACGACCGGAATGCCCAGGGTGCGGGCTTCGGCGACGGCAATCTTGTGGTAGCCCACGTCGATGACGAACAGGGCATCGGGCAGTGTGTTCATGTCCTTGATGCCACCGATGGACTTGTTCAGCTTGTCCATTTCGCGCGCAAACATGAGGGCCTCTTTTTTGGTCATGTGCTCGGTGGCGCCTTCGGCCTGCTGAGCTTCCATGTCCTTGAGGCGCTTGATCGAGGTCTTGACCGTCTTGAAGTTGGTCATCATGCCGCCCAGCCAACGGCTGTCGACATAAGGCATGCCGCAGCGCTGGGCTTCGGCGGCGATCAGTTCGCGGGCGGAACGCTTGGTGCCGACGAACAGCACGTTTCCACCGCGGGCGGCGACCTGACGCACGAACTGGCTGGCTTCCAGGTATTTTTCGACCGTGCGTTCCAGGTTGACGATATGGATCTTGTTGCGCTGACCGAAGATGTACTCGGCCATCTTCGGGTTCCAGTAACGGGTCTGGTGGCCAAAATGCACACCGGCTTCAAGCATTTCGCGCATGAGCGACATAAAAAATCTCCGAGAGGGTTTGGTCTTGTCCCTGGCCAGTATCCGGGGCTAACATGAATGGGGAGGCAGCCATCCTGTGGATGACGCTTGCTTGCGACCCTTGGCCTGCAAGCCTTGGCCTGCAAGCCTTCGGCTCGTAATAAGCCTTCGGCCCGTAAGCCCTGGTGGCAACCCTGTCCACGTCGTCCCAAAGACACCCTTGGGTGGCTAGGCACGCTATTTACAGCTAAGCCTATAATTCTACTATCCATCTCGTCTGCACAGCAAGCACCCCATGAGCCAAATCATCACCGCCCCCCACGAAATCGACCAGATGCGTGCCGCCTGCCAGGCCGCCGCCAGCGTGCTGGATTATCTCGAACCGCATGTGCGCGCCGGGGTCACGACGGGGGAACTGGACCGCCTGTGCATGGACTACATCACCCACACGCTGCAAGTAAAGTCGGCCACCGTGGGCTACGCCCCGCCGGGGTATCCGCCCTTCCCCGCTTCGATCTGCACGTCGGTCAACCATGTCATCTGCCATGGCATTCCCGGCGACAAGGTTCTGAAAAACGGCGACATCATGAATATCGACGTCACCATCATCAAGGATGGCTGGTTCGGCGACACCAGCCGCATGTACTGCGTGGGCGAGCCGTCCATCCTGGCGCGCCGTCTGATCGACACGACCTATGAATGCATGTGGCTCGGCATCGAACAGGTCCGACCGGGCGCCACCCTGGGCGACATCGGCCATGCGATCCAGAGGCACGCCGAAACCGCCGGTTTTTCCGTGGTTCGCGAATACTGCGGCCACGGCGTCGGACGGCGCTTTCACCAGGACCCTCAGGTGCTGCACTACGGCAAACCCGGGACGGGCGTGCGCCTGGAGTCCGGCATGATTTTCACGATCGAACCCATGATCAATGCCGGACGCCGCGAAATCCGCACCCTGGCCGACCAGTGGACGGTCGTGACGCGGGACCACAGCCTGTCGGCTCAGTGGGAACACAGCATTCTGGTCACGGATGACGGCCACGAAGTGTTGACGGTCTCGCCCGGCATGCCCGCCCCGCCGGCCTGCGTCAAGACCGCCCAGGCACACGCCTGACATCCGCATGGGCATACGAACAGGCGCGGCCGCAGCCGCGCACGACGCCGCCCACAAAGACCCCGGCCAGCACCGGCAGCTTCTGACCGAATTGCGCACCCGGATGCAGGCGCGCCAGGCCGGGGCGTGCCAGTCCTGGCGCGAGCACCTGCGGCCCGACAAGCTGCTGTCCAGCCTGCGGCGCATTGCTGACGACACCCTGCACGGCTTGCTGGAAATCCATCCCCTGCCTGCCGGCGCCTGCGCGGCCGCTGTCGGCGGCTATGGGCGAGGCGAACTCTACCCGGGCTCCGACCTCGATATCCTGATCCTGCTCGAGCGCGCGCCGGACGCTGCCGCCCGTGAACGCATCGAAGCCCTGGTCGCCGCCCTGTGGGACATCGGACTGGAACCCGGGCTGAGCGTGCGCACCCTGGAACAATGCCGCCATGAGGCGGCGGCCGACATCACCGTTCAGACGTCTTTGCTGGAGGCCCGCTGGCTGGCGGGCGGCCGATCGCTGTTCAGGCGCTTCCGTGAGCGCATGCGCCAGGATCTGAACCCCCGCGATTTCTACCTCGCCAAGCGCTCCGAAATGCAGCAGCGCCACGCGCGCCACCAGGATACGCCCTATGCGCTGGAGCCCAACTGCAAGGAGTCCCCGGGCGGATTGCGCGATCTGCAAGTGCTGCTGTGGCTGGCGCGCGCGGCCGACCTGGGCACGACCTGGACTGCAGTCGCCCGCACCGACCTGCTGACTTCGGCTGAATTCCGCGCGCTGCGACGCGCGGAACTGGCGTTCAAGCGGCTGCGCATCGAACTGCATCTGCTGGCTGGCCGCCGCGAGGACCGCCTGCTGTTCGATGTACAGCCCCGGCTGGCCAAGGTCTATGGTTTTGTCGATCAGCCGCATCGACGCGCCAGCGAACTGCTGATGCAACGTTATTACTGGGCGGCACGGGTGGTCTGTCAGGTCAACCGGCTGCTGATGCTGACTCTGGAGGAGCGGCTGTTCCCCCGCCCCCAAGAGGACCCCATCGTTCTGGACGGGCATTTCTGCATCCGTCGCGAACGGCTCGCCCTGATCCGCGAGGACGCCTTCGAGCGCATGCCCAGCCTGCTGCTGAAAGTCTTTCTCATCACCCAGCAGCATCCGGAGCTGCAGGGCATGGCTGCCGGTACGCTGCGGGCCATGTGGCATGCCCGCCATCGCATCGACCGGGCATTTCGCGACGATCCGGCCAACCGCCGCCTGTTCCTGCTGATCCTGCGCCAGCCACGCGGCATCGTCCACGCGCTGCGGGACATGACGATGTGGAACATTCTGCCGCGCTACCTGCCCGCCTTCCGGCGCATTGTCGGCCAGATGCAGCACGACCTGTTCCACACCTATACCGTGGACCAGCACATCCTGATGGTGATCCGCAATCTGCGCCGCTTCACCATGCCGGAACATGCGCAGGAATACCCGCTCGCCAGCCAGCTGATCGCCGACCTGGACGACCATTGGCTGTTGTATGTGGCGGCCCTGTTTCACGATATCGCCAAGGGACGCGGCGGCGATCATTCCCAACTGGGCGCCACCGAGGTGCGGCGCTTCGCCCGTCGTCACGATCTGCCGCACGAGTCCGTCGAGCTGCTCGATTTCCTGGTGCGCGAGCACCTGACCCTGTCTCACGTGGCGCAGAAACGCGACCTGAGCGATCCCCGGGTGATTCACGAATTCGCGGCCCGGGTCGGGTCCCGGCGCCGGCTGGCCGCGCTGTATCTGCTGACCGTGGCCGACATCCGCGGCACCAGCCCCAGGGTCTGGAATACCTGGAAAGGCAAACTGCTGGAAGACCTGTATCACCGGACCCTCTCGGCGCTGGGCGGCGAACAGCCCGATACCCGGACCATCCTGGCATTGCGCAAAGATGCCGCCGCTGCCGAAACCCGCCGGATGGGGCTGCGCGACGCCAGCCGCGAGGCATTCTGGTCACAACTGGACGTAGCCTATTTCCTGCGCCACGACGCCCATGAGATCGCCTGGCACACACGCCACCTGTATCACCGTTTCAACGAACCCGATCCGGTCGTGCGCGCCCGCGTCCTGGGCCAGAGCGAGGCCTTGCAGATCCTGGCCTACGCGCCCAACCGGCCGGATCTCTTCATGGACCTGTGCACCTATTTCGAGCGCCATGGCCTGAGCATCCAGGACGCACGCATCCACATCACGCGCCAGGGCTGGGCGCTGGACAGTTTCATCGTGCTGCTTCTGGAGCATCACCGCGATTACCGCGCCCATGCCTCCCTCATCGAGCACGAACTGCATGCCGCGCTCATTGATCCTCCGGGCGCACGCCGCGACACGACGGCCCCCTCTCCCGGATCGCGCCGCTCGCGGGCGTTCCCGATCATGCCCAGCGTCACGCTGCAACCCGACGAACAGGGTGGCAACTGGAGGCTGACGGTCACAGCGGCCGACCGCGTGGGCCTGCTGCACGATCTTGCCCGGGTATTTGCCCAGCATGACGTCAGTCCGAGAATGGCCAAGATCATGACTCTGGGCGACCGGATCGAGGACATTTTCGTTCTCGACGGTCCCGGCCTGGAAAATCCGCGCGTCCAGCGGCAATTCGAGCGCCAGGTCCTCGAATCGCTAGGCGCCGCGTCAGACACCGCTTTCACTTCCAATCAGACGACTCCAACCTCTCTTCGATCATCATGACCCAGACCCGCTCCGACCGTCTTTTGCGCCTCATCAGCCTGCTCTGCCTGGCCGCCGTGGGCTTTGCCCTGATCTCTCAATACGTGTTCGACATGAAACCCTGCGCCTGGTGCGTGCTGCAACGACTGATCCTGCTGGCCATTGCCGCCGTCTGCGGGCTGGCGGGCATGGGCTGGGGCCCGGCCTTCGTGCGCCGGACCGGCGCCGGCCTGGCCGGCCTGCTGGCGATATCCGGCATCATCGCGGCCTGGTATCAGTACAGTGTGGCCGCGCAGATGTTCTCCTGCGCGCAGACCTTTGCCGATCGTTTCATCACCACATCGGGGCTGGACGCCTCCCTGCCCTGGCTGTTCGGGATCTACGCCACCTGCATGGACGCCCGCGTCAGCCTGCTGGGCGTGGAGTACGCGCTTTGGGGGCTGATGGTCTTTGCCGTCTGCGCCCTGCTGGCCCTGACCGTACTGCTGCGTCGCCCCCGGCCCTGAACGCCAGGCCGAAAACCCGTCAGTTCTCGTCCACGGCGCCCGCCATGGCGCCGGAGCGCTGCGCAAGGCCCCGGGTGCGGCTCAGCCGCTCCAGGTAGGCGTCGTCGATGTCACCGGTCACATAGCGACCGCTGAAGCAGGACGATTCGAACGACTGAAGCGCCGGGTTCAGATCGCGCAGCGACTGTTCCAGATTGCCCAGATCCTGATAGATCAGGCCGTCGGCGCCGATCTCGCGGGCGACCTGTGCCTCGTCCCGCCCGGTGGCGATCAGTTCCGCCTGGGTCGGCATGTCGATGCCATAGACATTGGGATAACGGACCGCAGGGGCGGCCGAGGCAAAGAAGACCTTGTTCGCGCCCGCCGCCCGGGCCATGTCGACGATTTCGCGGCTGGTCGTACCCCGCACGATGGAATCATCGACCAGCAGGACGTTCTTGCCACGGAATTCCATATCGATGGCGCTGAGCTTCTGCCGCACCGATTTCTTGCGCACGGCCTGTCCGGGCATGATGAAGGTGCGCCCCACATAGCGGTTCTTGATGAACCCTTCGCGGTAATTCAGGCTCAGGCGCGCGGCCAGCTGCATGGCCGCCGGCCGCGAAGAATCCGGAATCGGCATGACGACATCCAGATCGCCCAGCCGCAGCGACTTGGCGACCTTGTCCGCGAGATATTCGCCCATCTGCAGCCGCGCATCGTAGATCGAGATTCCGTTCATCACGGAATCGGGCCGGGCAAAATAGACATATTCAAAGACGCAGGGCGTCTGCTCCAGACCGGGCTCGGCGCAGTCCGCCGTGCTCAGTTCGCCGTCTTCCGTGATGACGATGGCTTCGCCTGGCGCCACATCCCGCACCAGCGAAAAACCGCTGCCGGTCAACGCCACGGATTCGGAAGCCAGCATCCATTCCGGCCCGACGTCCGTGTCCTGGCGGCCCAGGCACAGGGGCCGGATACCGTGCGGATCGCGGAAGGCCACCAGGCCGAAGCTGCTGATGTTGGCGATGACGGCATAGGCGCCCTTGGCGCGCCGATGCACCGCGCGCACCGCCTGGAATACTGCATGCGCATCCAGCGTGACGCCGTTGGACGCCTGCTGCAGCTCATGAGCGAAGACGTTGAGCAGGACCTCGGAGTCCGAGTTGGTATTGATGTGGCGCCGGTCGTGCTTGAAAAGGGACTCACGCAGTTCGCGCCAGTTGGTCAGATTGCCATTGTGCGCAAAGGTGATCCCGAACGGGGCATTGACATAGAAAGGCTGGGCCTCGTCCACGCTGGCGCTGGAGCCCGCCGTGGGATAACGCACCTGCCCCACCCCGCTGTTGCCGGGCAGCGCCCGCATGTTGCGTGTGCGAAAGACATCGCGCACCAGGCCATGCGCCTTGTGCATGCTGAAAAAATGATCGTGCGCCGTGGCGATGCCAGCGGCATCCTGGCCCCGGTGCTGCAACAGCAGCAGACTGTCATAGATCAACTGATTGACGGGGCCGCGCCCCATCACACCCACGATTCCGCACATAAGAATGAATTCCGACTAATAGGGAAGCAGTTCCGCCACCTGAGCAGGCAGCAGCGATTTGACTTGTTGAAATCCCCGCACGGCGGCGGCCGAGGTGCGCGCATCCCGCCACCAGGGTTCCAGGGGCAGCTGCGTATAGCCGGCCAGGCCCACCAGGGCCAGAACCAGCACCACGCCGCGCACGGCGCCGAACACGGCGCCCAGGCCATGGTCGGCCGGAGTCAGGCCGGTGCGATCGATCAGCGCGCCCAGCGCCATGTTCAGCAGGCCGACCAGCAGCAACGCAAGGATGAAGACCGCGCCATAGGCAGCCAGCGTGCGCAGCAGCCCATTGTCGATCAGCCCCAGCAGCCAGCCCGATGCGCTGGGCCCCCACCAGATGGCGGCCACGAAAGCGGCGACATAGGCGACAAGCGCCAGGACTTCGCGCAAGAAACCGCGCAGCAGGCCGATCAGGGCGGAAATACCCACGATGGCCAGGACGAAATAGTCGAAGCTGGTCACTTGCCGGAGATCAGGCCGTTCTGGTAACCCAGTGCCCGCAGCCGGGTCTGGGCCGCCTGGGCGGCTTCGTGGGAGCCGAACGGCCCGACCCGCAACCGGTAGACGGTCCGGCCGTTGGACTGGCCGCTCTCGACGTAGGCGTCGGAGACACCCGATTGACGCAGGCTGTCGCGACGCGCCAGCGCATCCGGCTCGGTCGTGTAAGCCGCGACCTGGAGGTAGTAGCGGCCCTCTGCGGCGGCGGGCTTGGGCTTGGCGCTGGCCGTGGCCGGGGTCTTGCCGGCCAGCAGCGCCAACGCGACAGAGCCATCATCGGTCCGGTCGGTCGGCGTGCGGCCGGCTGCGGGTTTGTCGGTGCTGGCGCGATCAGGGGGCTGGCTGGCGGTGGCCGCAGGCTTGTCGTGCGATGCGTCAGAGGGCGTCCGGGCCGGTTTGGTCGATGTCGTGCTGGAAGCGACCGCCGTCGAAGACGGGGCGGATGATTGCGCCGATGTGGATGCCTGCGCCGCTGCGGGCTTCTGAGAGGAGGTCTGGGCAGGTGCCTGGGCCTGGGCGGACGTACCCGACGCCGCGGTCGTCGTGACGGCATTGCCCGAGGACACCGTGCCCCCGGAAGATGGATCCCGGACGGTTCCCGGCGCGGCCGGAAACTCTGTCGCCAGCGGATCGGAAGTCGCCGGCAGGCGGACGGCGGGCGCGGGCACGACGATGGGCGGATGCGGATCCCCGGGCGGCGTTTCGTCAAACAGCCAGGGGACGACGATGACGGCCACCAGCACCAGGGCCAGTGCGCCGATCAGGCGGCGGCGGGCCTTGACGCGCAGTTCTCGGAGTTGAGCCTCGGTTTCAGCGGATCGTGCCGGAGCGCGCTGTCCCGTTTCGGTTCCCTTGCGAAAAAACATCGTGCAATCAACCCATCAAAAGTGGCGGATCGATCTATGGGCCCGATCAGGACAGGACATCCCGGCCCTCGCGGCGCAGGACGTCGAGCACGGGGCCGACCGTGGCAAACGATCCAAACACGAGGATTCTATCATTGTCGGTCGCCTGTCTCCGCGCTTCAGCAAAGGCTTGTTCCGGACTGTCGAAAGTTGAAACCTGCACGTCCCGGGGCGCCACGGCGGGCCGGGGCGCGGCGCGCACACCGGGCTTGTGTCCGTTCGCGGGCCGGGCGATCTCGCTGGTCTGGGCGAGGAAGGGATCGGCGGGCGCCTGATCGCCGCAAATGCGGCGCACGATGATCGCCAGTTCCTGCGCGGAGGTACCACGCGGCCCGTCCAGCGTAGCGCACAGCCAGCGATCCACCCGGCGCGACAGGCGCGACAATGAGGTTTCGATATCCTTGTCGCTCAGCATCCCGACCACCGCGTAGGTATGCGGATAATGGCCCATGCTGTCCAGATTCTGGCCCAGCGCCGAGGTTGCGTGCGGATTGTGCCCCACATCCAAGATCGTGGCAGGCAGCCCCGGCAGGATCTGCATGCGCCCCGGCAGATTGACGTGGAGCAGCCCCTGGCGCACATCCTGCTGGGTGACCACCAGGCGGTCGCGCAGAGCTTCCAGGGCCGCCAGCGCAGCCGAGGCATTCAGCAACTGATTGGCGCCACGAAGTGCGGGATAGCCCAGTGCGTTACGACGCTGCGAACGCCCGCCATAGGCCCATTGCTGGCGATCGCCGGAATAATTGAAATCGACCCCGACGCGCCAGAGATCGGCGCCGATGGTTTCGGCACGGTCGATCACGGTCTGGGGCGGCACCGGATCGGCGCAGATGGCGGGCCGGCCCGGACGGAAGACATGCGCCTTTTCCAGTCCGATCGCTTCGCGTGTATCGCCCAGGTACTGCATATGGTCCAGATCCACGCTGGTCAGGATCGCGCAATCGGCATCGAGCAGATTGACGGCATCCAGCCGGCCGCCCAGCCCGACTTCCAGCACGACGGCATCCAGACGGGCCGCCTGGAACAGCAGCAGGGCCGCCAGCGTGGTCATTTCGAAATACGTCAGGGTAACGCCGCCGCGCGCGGTTTCGATGCGCTCGAATTGCGTCACGATGTCCGCATCCACGGCCTCCTCGCCATTGATGCGGATGCGTTCATTGAAACGCAACAGATGAGGAGACGTGTATTGGCCGACCTTGTAGCCGGCGCTGAGCAGCATGGATTCCAGCATGGCACAGGTGGAACCCTTGCCATTGGTCCCGGCCACCGTGATCTTGACGCAGTCGAGGGACAGCGCCAGGCGTTCGGCCACCTCACGGATGCGGTCCAGCCCCAGATCAATGGCTTTCGGATGCAGGGTTTCGAGGTAGGCCAGCCACTCGGCCAGTGCGGCGCCCGGCGCGGGAGCAGAAGAAGACATTGAATCGAATCAGCAATGAGAAAACGGCAGGTGCCGATATTAGCACCTGCCGTTCCCTGATGCGGGCCGCAGCCCTATTGCGCGCAAGGAGGATGACCGTCCGCCAGCCGCAGGGCCGCACACGGTCATGCCGGTTATTTCTTGCGGGCGGGCGGCACATCCGTGCAATGCCCGTCGGCGACTTCCGCGGCCATGCCGACCGATTCGCCCAGGGTCGGGTGCGGGTGGATGGACTTGCCGATATCCACGGAATCCGCGCCCATCTCGACGGCCAGCACGATCTCGCTGATCAGATCGCCCGCATGCGTGCCGACGATCCCGCCGCCCAGGATGCGGCCGGTTTCCGCATCGAACAGCAGCTTGGTGAAGCCCTCGTCGCGACCATTGGCGATGGCGCGGCCCGATGCCTGCCAGGGGAACAGGCCTTTCTTGAGGGCAATGCCGTCCTTCTTGGCTGCCTCTTCGGTCAGACCGACCCAGGCCACCTCGGGGTCCGTATAGGCCACGGAGGGGATCACACGCGCATCGAAAAATGCCTTGTGTCCGGCAATGGCCTCGGCCGCCACATGCGCCTCATGCACGGCCTTGTGCGCCAGCATGGGCTGGCCCACGATGTCGCCAATGGCGTAGATGTGCGGCACATTGGTGCGCATCTGCTTGTCCACATCGATGAAGCCCCGGTCCGACACCGCCACGCCGGCGTTTTCGACGCCGATTTTCTTGCCATTGGGCGAACGTCCGACAGCCTGCAGCACGAGGTCGTAGCATTGCGGTTCCTTGGGGGCGGATTCGCCCTCGAAAGTGACCCAGATGCCGTCTTCCTTGGCTTGCGCGCCCACCGTCTTGGTATTGAGCATGACATGGTCGAAGCGCTTGGCATTCATCTTGTCCCAGACCTTGACCAGATCGCGGTCGGCGCCTGTCATCAGGGTGGGCAGCATCTCCACGACATCCAGGCGAGCGCCCAGCGCGGAATAGACCGTCCCCATCTCCAGACCGATGATGCCGCCGCCGACGATCAGCATGCGCTTGGGGACGGATTTCAGGGCCAGTGCGCCGGTGGAATCGACGATCCGCGGATCGTCCGGCAGGAACGGCAGTTTTACCGACTGGCTGCCGGCGGCGATGATGGCCGAGGCAAACTTGACCGTCGTCTGGCCGCCGTCCGCCTTGGCCACCGTCAGGTGGTGCGGATCGGCAAAGGTACCCACGCCCTGGATAATCGTGACCTTGCGTGCCTTGGCCATGCCGGCCAGTCCGCCGGTGAGCTTGCTCACCACGCCATCCTTGTAGCCGCGCAGCTTGTCCAGATCGATCGCCGGCTCGCCGAAGGCGATCCCGTGAGCGGCCATGGATTTGGCCTCCTCGAGCACGCCCACTGTGTGGAGCAGTGCCTTGGAGGGGATGCAGCCGACATTGAGGCAGACGCCTCCCAGGGTGGCATAGCGTTCGACCAGGACGACTTTCAGGCCGAGATCGGCCGCGCGGAAGGCCGCGGAATAGCCGCCAGGGCCGGCGCCCAATACCAGGACGTCATATTCGCCCTCGGCCGCGCCGGAAAACTGCGCCGGCGCGGGGGCCGGGGCGGGTGCCGCCTTGGGGGCAGCCACAGGCGCTGACGAGGCGGCGGGCGCGGGGGCCGGGGCGGATGCCGCCTTGGGGGCAGCCGCCTGGGCTGACGCCGTGGCTGCGTCAGCGGCCTCGACACGGACGACAGGGGTCCCCTCGGAGACCTTGTCCCCCAGCTTGACGAGGATTTCCCTGACCACCCCGCCCTGCTCGGCCGGAATCTCCATGGACGCCTTGTCGGACTCCACGGTGATCAGACTCTGCTCGGCCTGGATGGTATCGCCCACGGTCACCAGGATCTCGATGACTTCGACCGCGTCGAAATCACCGATGTCGGGCACGTTCAGATCGACGATGCTCATGCCGTCCCCCTTACAGAATGATGCGACGGAAGTCTGCCAGCAGACCCGCCAGGTAGGCGTTGAAGCGCGCGGCAGCAGCCCCGTCGATCACGCGGTGGTCGTAGGACAGCGACAGCGGCAGCATCAGACGCGGCTGGAAGCCTTTGCCGTCCCAGACCGGCTGCATGGCCGAACGCGACACACCGAGAATGGCGACTTCAGGCGCATTGATGATGGGCGTGAAATCCGTGCCGCCGATGCCGCCCAGGGACGAGATCGAGAAGCAACCGCCCTGCATCTGCGAAGGCGAGAGCTTGCCTTCGCGGGCCAGACCCGCCAGTTCGGAGGTTTCCGCAGCCAGTTCCATCACGCCTTTCTTGTCCGCATCGCGGATTACGGGAACCACCAGCCCGTTGGGCGTATCCGCCGCAAAGCCGATGTGGAAATAGCGCTTGAGCACCAGGTTGTCGCCATCCAGGGACGCATTGAATTCCGGGTATTTTTTCAAGGCTGCGACCACTGCCTTGATCAGGAAGGCCAGCATGGTGACCTTGGCGCCGGATTTCTTGTTTTCCACGTTCAACTGCTGGCGCAGGGCTTCGAGTTCGGTGATGTCGGCCACATCGTTGTTGGTGACGTGGGGAATCATGACCCAGTTGCGGTGCAGGTTGGCGCCGGAAATTTTCTTGATGCGCGACAGCGGCTTGGATTCGATCTCACCGAACTTGGTGAAATCGACCTTGGGCCAGCCCAGGACGCTGAAACCGCCCCCCGCCGGCACGGTCGAGCCCACGGGGCTGGTCCCGCCCGTGGACAACGCCTGCTTGACGTAGGCGCGCACGTCGTCGGCCATGATGCGGTTCTTGGGGCCGCTACCCGTGACCTGGCTCAGATTCACGCCCAGTTCACGCGCAAAATGGCGCACCGAAGGCGAGGCATGCGGCAGATTGCGCAGGGGCATGTCGGCTTCGGCGAAAGCGGCCGTCGGCGAGGTCCGGTCCGGCGCGCTGGATGCCATGGGCGCAGGGGCTGCGGGCGCCGAAACGGGCGCGGGGGCCGGTGCGGCAGGCTCGGCGGGTTCCGGCGCAGGCGCAGGGGCCGCCTTGGGTGCACCGCCGGTGACCTCGACCTCCAGGATTTCCGATCCTTGAGAGACCTTGTCGCCCAGCTTGACCTTGAGCGCCTTGACCACCCCGCCCACCGAGGCAGGGATTTCCATGGAGGCCTTGTCGGATTCGACGGTGATCAGGCTCTGCTCGGCCTCGATCTTGTCGCCCACGGCCACCAGGATCTCGATCACTTCGACCGAGTCGAAGTCGCCGATGTCGGGGACCTTGATTTCCACGATATTGCTCATGTTGTTCGTCCTCCTCAGGCGTAGTGCGGATTGGCCTTGTCCGCGTCGATGCCGTACTTGGCGATCGCCTCGGCGCACTTCTTGATATCGATGGCACCTTCTTCGGCCAGGCTGCGCAGAGCGGCCAGGACCACGAAATGGCGATCGATCTCGAAGTGCTTGCGCAATTCGGAACGGAAATCCGAGCGGCCGAAACCATCGGTGCCCAGGACCTTGAGGGTACGCCCGTTCGGCACGAAGGGGCGGATCATGTCGCCATAGGCCTTGATGTAGTCGGTCGAGACGATGATCGGGCCCTTGGTGTCCTTGAGCTGACGGGTCACGTAGGATTCCTGAACCGGATCGGTCGGGTGCAGCAGGTTGTGACGATCGACGTCCAGGCCGTCGCGGCGCAGTTCCGAGAAGCTGGTCACGCTCCAGACGTCCGAGGTCACGCCCCAGTCCTGTTCAAGCAGTTCCCGAGCGGCCAGGACCTCGCGCAGGATCGTGCCCGAGCCCATCAGCTGGACATGCTGCTTGGCGGGCTTGGCGCTGGACTGGAGTTTGTACATCCCCTTGAGGATGCCCTCCTCGTCCCCGGCCTTCAGGCCCGGCTGGGCATAGTTCTCGTTCATGACCGTGATGTAGAAGAACACGTCTTCCTGGTCATGCATCATGCGCTGCAGGCCGCTGCGGATGATGACGGCGATTTCGTGCGCAAAGGCCGGATCATAGGCCACGCAATTCGGAATCAGGGAGGCCTGGATGTGGCTGTGTCCGTCCTCGTGCTGCAGGCCCTCGCCGTTGAGTGTGGTGCGCCCGGCAGTGCCGCCGAGCACGAAGCCGCGCGCCAGCATGTCACCCGCCGCCCAGGCGTGGTCGCCAAAGCGCTGGAACCCGAACATCGAGTAATAGATGAAGAACGGGATCATGATGCAGTTGCTGACGGAATACGACGTCGCCGCCGCCACCCACGAACTGAACCCGCCCGCTTCGTTGATGCCCTCCTGGAGCAACTGGCCGTTTTCGGCCTCGCGGTAGTACATCACCTGGCCCTTGTCGACCGGCACATATTTCTGGCCCTCGGGGGCATAGATGCCGATCTGGCGGAACAGACCTTCCATGCCGAAGGTGCGCGACTCATCCACCAGGATGGGCACCACGCGCGGCGCCAGGTCCTTGTCGCGCAGGATCTGATTCAGCACCCGCACGAAAGCCTGGGTGGTGGAAATCTCGCGACCCTCGGCGGTCGGTTCCAGCACGGCCTTGAACGCATCCAGGGCGGGCACCGGCAGGGCCTGGTCGGCCTTTGCGCGGCGATGAGGCAGATAGCCGCCCAGAGCCTTGCGGTGTTCCTGCAGGTATTTCATTTCCGGGGAGTCTTCCGCCGGCTTGAAGAAGGGGATCTCTTCGAGTTTGTCATCGGGGATGGGGATATTGAAACGATCGCGGAATTCGCGCACCGAGTCGACGTCCAGCTTTTTCTGCTGGTGCGTGGGATTCTTGGCCTGGCCGACATGCCCCATGCCGTAGCCCTTGATGGTCTTGGCCAGAATCACCGAAGGCTGGCCCTTGTGGCCGGCGGCGGCGGCAAAGGCCGCGTAGACCTTGTGCGGATCGTGGCCGCCGCGGTTCAGACGCCAGACGTCCTCGTCGCTCATGCGGCTGACCATTTCCAGCACCTTGGGATGCTTGCCGAAGAAATGCTCGCGGACGAACTGGCCATCGTTGGCCTTGTAGGCCTGGTATTCTCCATCCACGGTTTCTTCCATGATGCGGCGCAGGAGGCCTTCCTTGTCGCGAGCAAACAGAGGATCCCAGTAGCCGCCCCAGATCAGCTTGAGCACATTCCAGCCATTCCCGCGGAAGGCGCCTTCGAGTTCCTGGATGATCTTGCCGTTGCCGCGCACCGGGCCGTCCAGACGCTGCAAATTGCAGTTGACGATGAAGATCAGGTTGTCGAGTTTCTCCCGCGCGGCCAGACCGATGGCGGCCAGGGTGTCGGGCTCGTCGATCTCGCCGTCGCCCACAAAGACCCAGACCTTGCGCTGGGCCGTGTCCGCCAGTCCGCGGGCATGCAGGTATTTGAGGAACCGGGCCTGATAGATGGCCATCATGGGCCCCAGGCCCATCGACACCGTCGAGAACTGCCAGAAGCCCGGCATGAGTTTGGGGTGCGGATAGGACGACAACCCCTTGCCCTTGCCGCCGACTTCCTGGCGGAAATAGTTGAGGTTTTCCTCGGTCAGGCGGCCTTCGAGGAAGGCGCGGGAATACATGCCCGGTGACGAGTGGCCCTGGAAATACACCAGATCGCCGCCATGGTCGGGGGATTCAGCATGCCAGAAGTGGTTCTGGCCGCACTCGATCATGGTCGCCAGCGAGGCGAACGACGCGATGTGGCCGCCCAGGCTGCCGCCATCGGCGGGCTCGACCTTGTTGGCCCGGACCACCATGGCCATGGCATTCCAGCGGATGTAGGAACGGATGCGTTCCTCGAGCACCATGTTGCCCGGGTGCGGCGGCTCCAGTCCGGGAGGAATGGTATTCACATAAGCCGTATTCAGCGAATAGGGAATGTGCGCGCCGCTGCGGCGGGCCAGGTCGATCAGACGTTCGATCAGGTAGTGGGCGCGCTCGGCTCCCTCACGGTCGAGCACCGCTTCCAGCGCGTCGATCCATTCCTGGGTTTCCTGCTGATCGACATCCGCCGCAGCCGCGTGGACTTGGTCAAGAGAGGACATGGTGTGTGTCTCCTGTGGTGTGGTTCGATGACGCGACCACACATCGCGCCAGCCTGACAAAAGGTGGGTGCGCCAGCGGCACTGCAATATAAGCCCCGGACGCATCCGCATCCCAGGAGCCGGCACTTGTCGCCATTCTAGGAAAGAGCCCGCACGAGCACAAGTGAAATTTCATCAGATGATATGTATTTTTATTATATGAAAAATTGAATACCCTTTTCGCGTCTAAAATAATGCCATCGTGTTACTGACGCACTCATGTCCGCCCCGAATCGCAAGTCCCTGATTCCGACGACGTTTTACGAACACGCCCGGCACAGCCGTCGTCTGTACTGGTTGACGCCGGCTGTCGTGCTCGTGCTCTATTTGTGTGTCATGGGTGCCTTCATCTGGCTGCAACGCCTGCAGAGCGACAGCGTGATGTTCGTCACCATCGACCAGGAGACCCGCCAGCAACGCCTGATGATGGTGGTGTTCGCCCTGTCGCTGGTGATCGTCTTCAGCCTGCTGGCGCTGTGGCGCTATACCCGCTTTCGCACCCAGGCCGAGGCCGCGCTGATTGCCGAAACCGGTTTCCGCCGCGCCATGGAAAACTCCATGTCGACGGGCATGCGCGTGTTCGACATGCAGGGCCGCATCGCCTACGTGAATCCGGCCTTCTGCCGCATGATCGGCTGGAATGAGGCCGACCTGATCGGCCGCACCGCGCCCTTCCCCTACTGGCTGCCGGGACGCCATGATCATCATCGCGAGACCCTGGCCCAGCTGATGTCCGGCCGGACACCCAGCAGCGGCCTGGAAATCGAGGCGCAGCGGCGCGATGGTTCACGTTTTACCGCGCGCATGTACGTCTCTCCCCTGCGCGACCCCAAAGGCGAGCAGATCGGCTGGATGACGTCCATGACCGACATCACCGAGCCCAAGCGCATCCGCGAGGCCTTGACCGCCGCCCATGAGCGCTTCATGACCGTGCTCGAAGGTCTGGACGATGCAATCTCCGTCGTGGCGGATACCCCCGAGGGTCTGGAGCTGCTGTTCGCCAATCGTACCTATCGGCGCATGTTCGGCGCGCAGACGGGCGGACACGCGGAACTGCTGGGCGGACGCCTGGGCCGGTTCACCGACGAGACCATGGAATTGTTCTCGGCCACCGCGCAGCGCTGGTTCGAAGTGCACCACCGGATGCTGGCCTGGACCGATTCGCGTCGTGTCCGCCTGCAGGTCGCGCGCGACATCACCGAGCGCCGCAAGCACGAGGAAGAATCCCGCGTCCAGCAGGAAAAGGCACAGATCACGAGCCGCCTGACCACCATGGGCGAGATGGCCTCGTCCCTGGCGCACGAACTGAATCAGCCCCTGACGGCCATCAGCAACTACAATATGGCTGCCGTGGCAATGCTCAAATCGGGCAATGCCCCGACGGAATCCTTGCTCCAGGCCCTCGAAAAGGCCTCGCAGCAGGCCGAACGCGCGGGCAAGATCATCAGCCGCATCCGTGAGTTCGTAAAACGCAGCGAGCCTCGTCGCCAGGCCGTGGGTCTCGGAAGAATCGTGGAAAACGCCATTGGCTTCGCAGATATCGACGCCCGCAAGCGCCGCATCGAAATCGTCCAGCATCTGCCGGATCCGATGCCCGAGGTGCTGGCCGACCCCATCCTGATCGAGCAGGTCCTGCTGAACCTGCTGAAGAACGGCGTCGAGGCCATGGAACACAGTGAATACCGCAGTCTTCACGTCCGGATCGCCGACCAGATCTCCCAGATCGAGATCAGCGTCATCGACCGCGGTCACGGGCTGCGCAATCCCGACCGGCTGTTCGAGCCCTTCTACAGCACCAAATCCGAGGGCCTGGGCATGGGACTGAACATTTGTCGCACCATCATCGAATCGCATCACGGGCGTCTGTGGGCCAGTCCCAACCCCGAAGGCGGGACGATCTTCCGATTCACCCTGCCCAAGGCTCCGCCGCGGCCCCAGACTACAAAAACCTCAGAGGAACAGCACGCATGAGCGATACCCAAAACTCCAGCACCATCTATATCGTCGATGACGACGAGGCGGTCCGCGATTCCCTTCGCTGGCTGCTCGAGGCCAATGGTTATGCGGTACGCAGCTTCGCAGGCGGCGAGGAATTCCTCGCCGCCTACGATCCGGAACAGGTCGGCGTCCTGATTGCCGACATCCGCATGCCCGGCATGAGCGGCCTCGAGTTGCAGGAGGCTCTGATTGCCCGCAAGGCGCCGCTGCCCATCGTCTTCATCACCGGCCATGGTGACGTGCCGATGGCGGTTTCCACCATGAAAAAAGGTGCCGTCGATTTTCTCGAAAAACCCTTCAACGAAGCCGACCTGCGGGAACTGGTGGCCGGCATGCTGGATCAGGCCCACGACCGCGTGCGCGAGGCGCATGCTCAGCGCGACCAGCAGGCCGTACTCGGACGACTGACGGCGCGCGAACAGCAGGTCCTTGAGCGCATCGTGGCCGGTCGCCTGAACAAGCAGATTGCCGGCGATCTGAACATCAGCATCAAGACCGTCGAGGCCCACCGCGCCAACATCATGGAAAAGCTCGAGGTCACCACTGTGGCCGACCTGATGAAGATCGCCCTGGCGCGCGCCGAGGAAGCCTGACATGAGTGCACGCATCATCGACGGCAAGGCCCTGGCGGCCCAGGTTCGCAGTCAAGTCGCCGAACGCGTCGGAACATTGCAGTCCCAAGGCGTCACGCCCGGGCTGGCCGTCGTGCTGGTCGGTGACAATCCGGCCTCCCAGGTCTATGTGCGCAACAAGGCCGCCGCCTGCACGGCAGCAGGCATGCATTCCCGCGTCATCGCGCTCGGCGCCGACACGCCCGAAGGCGAGCTGCTGGATGTGATCGAGACGCTCAACGACGACCCGGCCATTCATGGCATTCTGGTGCAGCTGCCTCTGCCCGGCCACATCGACACCGGTCTGGTCATCGAGACCATCGGCGCGGCCAAGGACGTGGATGGCTTTCATGTCAGCAACGCCGGCCTGCTGATGACCGGACGGCCTCTGTTCCTGCCCTGCACGCCCTATGGCGTGATGAAAATGCTGGAATCGGAACACATCCCCTTGCGCGGAGCCGAGGCTGTCATCGTGGGCGCCAGCAATATCGTCGGCAAGCCCATGGCCATACTGCTGCTGGCGGCCGGCGCAACGGTCACCCTATGCAATTCCAAGACCCGCGACCTGGGCGCCCAGACCCGCCGGGCCGATGTGCTGGTGGTCGCCACCGGCAAACCGGGCATTGTCTCCGGCGACCAGATCAAGCCCGGCGCCATCGTGATCGATGTGGGCATCAACCGGCTGGAATCCGGCAAACTTGTCGGCGATGTGGATTTCGACTCGGCCGCCCGGGTCGCCGCCGCCATCACGCCCGTGCCGGGCGGCGTGGGCCCCATGACCATCGCCATGCTGCTGGTCAATACCATCGAAGCCGCCGAACGCACGCTGCAGACTTGAAAAACAGGGGCCTCGTCCCCATCTGACCGGCCATGAACAGTCGCATCCGCATCACCGAAAATCCCCTCCTCGTTCCGGCCGAGGCCTTTGTGAACTATGCCGCCGTCCGGCCCGAGCACATCGAGCCGGCCGTGCGCGAACTGATCGAGGCCTCGCGCACCGCCATCGAAACGGCCGCTGCCCGCACCGACCCACCCGACTGGGACAATCTGGTCGAAATCGTCGAGGATCCATCCGAACGCCTGCATCGCGCCTGGTCCATTGCCGGCCACCTGAACAGCGTGGTGAATACGCCGGCCCTGCGGGCCGCCTACAACACCTGCCTGCCCCTGATGAGCGAATTTTCGACCTGGGTGGGCCTGCACCACGGCCTGTACGAGCGCTACCGGATGCTGGCGTCCAGCCCGGCTTTTACCGCACTGTCTCCCGCCCGCCGCCGCATCGTCGAACTGGCCTTGCGCGACTTTCGTCTCAGCGGCGTCGAGCTCGAGGGCGATGCGCGCGAAACCTACGCCCGCAATGCCGACCTGCAAGCGCAGGTCTCACAGAAATTCTCCGAAAATGTACTCGACGCCACCGATCGGTGGTCGCTGCTGATCACCGACGAATCCCGACTGGCCGGCCTGCCGCAGGATGTCATCGCCGCCGCCGCCCAGACCGCCCGCGCCGCCGGGGAAACCGGCTGGAAACTGACCTTGCAGATGCCCTGCTATCTGCCCGTCATGCTGCATGCGCGAGACCGCGAGCTGCGCCAGACCCTGTACCGCGCCCATGCCACACGCGCCTCGGACCAGGGCGATCCCGCCTTCGACAATTCCGAATCCATTGAATCGCTGCTGGCGCTGCGCGCCGAGGAAGCCGTCCTGCTGGGCTACGCGGATTTTGCCGGGCTGCGCCTGGAAACCCGCATGGCCGACAGCGCCGACCAGGTGCTGGCGTTCCTGCGCGAGCTGGCGGCGCGTGCGCGGCCCAGCGCCCAGCGCGACCTGGATGAGCTGCGCGTGTTCGCGGCCCGCGAGTTGCGGCTCGACCCCCTGGAACCCTGGGACATCGCCTACGCGTCCGAGCGCCTGCGCGAAAGCCGCTACGCCTACTCCGACGAGGAACTGCGCCCCTATTTCACGCAATCCCGTGTCCTGGATGGCCTGTTTCAGGTGATCCACACGCTGTTCGGCGTCCGCCTGGAAGCCACAGACGCCCCCGCCTGGCATCCCGATGCGCGTATCTACCGCGTCCTGGGCGCCGATGGGCAAGAACTGGGCCGGCTGGGCATGGACCTGTACGCCCGTGCCAGCAAGCAAGGGGGCGCCTGGGTGGACAGTGAGCGCAGCCGACGTGTGCGCGCCGGACACCTGCATACGCCGCTGGCCTGGCTGACCTGCAATTTTCCCGCGCCGCAAGAGGATCGCGAGGCCCTGCTGTCGCACGACGATGTGATCACGCTGTTCCATGAAAGTGGTCACGCCATGCATACGCTGCTCTCGCGCGTGGACGACCCGGGCGCGGCCGCCTTTGCCGCCGTCGAATGGGATGCCATCGAGCTGCCTTCGCAATTCATGGAAAATTTCTGCTGGGAATGGGACGTGCTGCAATCCCTCACCCGGCACGTCGAAAGCGGCGAACCCCTGCCCCGCGTCCTGTACGACCGGATGATCGCCGCGCGCAATTTCCAGAGCGGTCTGCAGACGCTGCGCCAGGTCGAGTTCGCGCTGTTCGACATGCTGATTCATACCCGCGCCAACGGCCTGTCGATCAGCGAAGTGCTGGACATGCTGGACCAGGTCCGCCAGGAAGTCGCGCTGCTGACGCCGCCGGCCTGGCATCGCTTCCCGCATGCTTTTTCGCATCTGTTCGCAGGCGGCTACGGTGCGGGCTACTATAGCTACAAATGGGCCGAAGTGCTGTCGGCGGACGCCTTTGCCGCCTTCGAGGAAAATGCCCGCGGCGGCCCGGACGGAACGCGAGACGTTTTCGATCCGGTCACCAGCCGCCGTTATCTGGACGAAATCATCGCCGTCGGCGGCTCGCGACCGGCGGCGGAGTCCTTTCGCGCATTCAGGGGCCGGGATCCCGGCCTCGATGCCCTGCTGCGCCACAGCGGGCTGGTGGAGACGCCATGAGGCCACATCGCGCCGGAAAATCCCTGACGCGGCTGCTCGCCGGCCTGACCCTGTGGACAAGCGGACTGGGCATGGCGCTGGCCGCCGTTCATCCGGTGCGAGGTTTCCTGCCGGATCTGCAGTTCTCGCTGCAAGGCGCGGGCAATACCACGGTCACGCAGCAGGTCTTCACCGGCAAGATCGTGCTGATGTTCTTTGGCTACGCCAGTTGCCCGGACATCTGCCCGACGACCATGGCGCAACTGTCGCAGGTCGTCGAGGCCCTGGGGCCCAAGGCCGACCAGGTGCGCATCCTGTTCATCAGCGTCGATCCGCACCGCGACACGCCCGACACCTTGCAGGCCTATGTCGACCAGTTCGATCCTCGCGCCATTGGCCTGACGGGCAACGAGAAAGCCATCGCCGCCCTCGCCAGGCGTTACCGGGTCGCCTATCAGATCGATCGCCCCGACCCCGAGAACCCGGACGCGCCTTACGAGGTCGCGCACAGCCGGGGCATCTACGCCTTTGACCAGCAAGGCGAGGCCGTCTGGCTGGCCTCGGACGGAGAGTCCCAGGAAGCACTGCTCACCGCCCTCAAACCCCTGCTGCGCTGAGACGGCGGGACAGCCCGCCCTCGCCTCCGCACGGCCTGCAAGCCACCCGGATGCGCCTGGCTCAGCAGCGTTTGCGCCGCCGCGCTCGCCCTACCGCACCGCATCGCGCAAAGCCGTCCGGATGCCCTCTTCGATCGTCGGATGATAGAAAGGCAGGTCCAGCATCTGCGGAACGGTCAATTCCATCTGCAAGGCCCAGGCCAGCAAATGCGCGACATGCTCGGCATCCGGCCCGACCATCTCCGCGCCCAGAAACCGCTGGTCGGACTTGCGCATGTAGACATGCAGCAGTCCTTGATTGCGCTGCATCACGCGTGAACGACCCTGGCGCGTCCAATCGACTTTGCCGACGACCATCGCGTCCGGATCGGTCAGTGCCGCATGACCGCCCCCCACCTGCATGATCTGCGGTTCGCTGAACACGACCGCCATCGGCGCGCGGCGCGGCAGTGCCCGCACATCGGGCCAGGCGGCCGCATTGCGTCCGGCCAGCCGGCCATCGTCGGAAGCCTCATGCTGGATCGCGTGGCGACCCGTGACATCGCCCGCGAGAAACACGGGCTGACCGTACACCTGCAGAGTGGCCGGATCGAAACAGGGCCGGCCCTGTTCGTCCAGCGGCATCGTCGTGCGCTCCAGATGCAGCGGGGCCAGGTCCGGACTGCGGCCCGCCGTCAGCAGCACATGATCAAAGCGTTCCGTGACCTCGGCGCCATCCTCCACCGACCACCCCACCACGACCTGGTCGCTCTCGCGACGCACCGTCGTGACGCGCGCGCGCCGCACCAGAGACAGCTCGGGCGCCAGCAGTTCCACGGCGACATCGCGCACGGCGGGATCCATCAGGCGGGCGAAACTGTCGGAGTGGTTCAGCACCCGCACCCGTACGCCCAGGCGCGACAAAGCCAGACCCAGTTCGACGCCAATCACGCCAGCGCCGACCACCAGCACGCTGCGCGGCAGGTCGTGCCAGTCGAAAACGTCATCGTTGACGATCGCCAGATTGCCCAATGGCCGGTACAGGGCCGGCACATTCGGCCGGGTGCCGGTCGCCAGGATGATCCGCCGCGCATGCACCTCGCGGCCGTCGCCCGTGCGCAACACGCCGTCACGCAGAAATTCCACCGAGGCGTCCAGCCGGTGCGCCGGCGGCATGGCCTCGACGTCATCGATCACAAAGCGCACAAAACGGTCACGCTCGCGCCGCACCCGATCCATCACGGCGACGCCATCCACCCGGGGCGGGCTGTCCATGCGGATGCCAAAGCCATCCGCATGGCGCATGTCGGCCACCGACTGAGCCGCAGCAATCAGCAGCTTGGACGGCATGCAGCCCACCCGGGCGCACATCGTGCCATGCGGCCCCCCTTCGATGAGCAGCGGTGTCAAGCCTGCCCTGAGGACTTCGCGATAGGCCGGCAGGCCGGCCGAGCCGGCTCCGACGATGGCGACGTCGCACTCGATGCGTGTTTCATCCACTTTTGATGACTCGCTGAAAGCGTGTTTTGCAGCGCGCGGCCCTCACCCGGGCTGAACGTCGTAGCCTTCTTCGGCAATCGCGGCCTGCAGCGTCGCCGCATCCGCGGTCGACTCGATCGTGACGCGATGCGAACCCAGGTCGGTCTGCACGGAGGCGCCCGGCGCCACCCCCTGCACGGCCTGGGTGATGGTCTGCACACAATGGTTGCAGGTCATGTCGGAAACGATGAATTCGGTTTTCATGGAAAAGGCTCCAGTAAAGAAATCGGCCCGTCGAGGGGACATGCCGCATCTTAAACCTTGACACCATGGGAGGCTCAAGCGTGTGCCTTGTCGCTTTTCAGGCACTTGACCTTACCACAAGGTCAAGGTTCATCCTACAATCATCATCATCCACTGGAGTCTGCCATGCCCACTCTGTCCGCCCCTTCAGCCCTCGATCTCGAGGTCGAGGGCATGACCTGCGCCTCCTGCGTGCGCCGGGTCGAAACAGCGCTGGCCAAAGTCCCGGGCGTCGCGCAGGCCAGCGTCAATCTGGCCACACGCCGTGCCCACGTCGCCCTGACAGCGGAAGGCGCCGATCCTCAGGCGCTGGTCGCCGCCGTCGAGAAACGCGGCTACCAGGCGCAGTTGATCACCCACGAAAAGCTTCTGCCCGCCGGCGACGATGCGGTCGAGGATGCGGCGGCCGGCCGGCGTTTTTTTCTCGCCTTGGCGCTGACTCTGCCGGTACTCCTGGTTGAAATGGGCGGGCACCTGATTCCCGCGCTGCACCAGATCAAATCCTCGGTCGACGCCCAGACGCTGGCCTGGATCGAATTCGCGTTGACGACCGCCGTGCTGGCGGGGCCGGGCCGCGCCTTTTTCACCCGGGGCTTCAAGGCGTTGTGGCATCTGGGCCCGGACATGAATACGCTGGTGGCACTGGGCGCCGGCAGCGCCTGGCTGTATTCAACGCTGGTCACGATCGCTCCGGCCCTCTTTCCCGAGGATGTCCGTCATCTGTATTTCGAAGCGGCCGCCGTCGTGGCCACACTGATCCTGCTGGGCCGCTGGCTGGAAGCCCGCGCCCGGGGCCGGGCCGGTTCCGCCATCCGGCATCTGATCGGCCTGCGGCCCCGCACCGCCTGGGTCCGGCGCAATGGCGACTGGGCCGAGCAACCCATCGATTCACTGGCGGTCGGCGACGAGGTGCGCGTGCGGCCCGGTGAAAAGATACCGGTCGACGGTGAAGTCCTCGAGGGAGAATCCTGGGTGGACGAATCCATGATCACCGGCGAGCCCATGCCTGTCACCCGCGGCACGGGGGACCGGCTGATCGGCGGCACGCTGAACACGCGCGGCAGTCTGGTCCTGCGCACCACGCAGGTAGGGGCCGATACGGTGCTGGCCCACATCATCCGCCTGGTCGAACAAGCCCAGGGCGCCAAACTGCCGATCCAGCGCCTGGTCGACCGGGTCACCGGCTGGTTCGTGCCGGTCGTCATGGGGCTGGCCGTGCTCGCCTTCCTGGGCTGGCTGATCTGGGGGCCCGCGCCCCAGTTGACACATGCCCTGATCGCCGGCGTGACGGTGTTGATCATTGCCTGCCCCTGCGCCATGGGGCTGGCGACGCCGATCTCGATCATGGTGTCCACGGGACGCGCAGCGGGCCTGGGCATCATTTTCCGCCAGGGTGACGCATTGCAGCGCCTGCGCAATGCGCGGGTCTCGGCCTTCGACAAGACCGGCACCCTGACCCAGGGCCGCCCGGCGCTCAGCGACACGCACCCGCTGGATGGCCTGGATCGCCCCACCCTGCTGGCGGCGGCGGCCTCGGTCCAGAATGCCTCCGAACATCCCATTGCGCACGCGCTGGTGCAGGCCGCCAAGGCCGAGGGACTGCCCCTGGCGTCCGTAGAACAGTTCGCGGCGCTGACGGGCGCGGGGGTCCAGGGCCGGGTAGAGGGCCATGACTGGCTGCTGGGCAACGAGACGCTGATGCGCAATCACGATGTGCCGATCGAAGCCTCGGTCACCGAACGGATCCAGACGCTGGCGGCCCAGGGCAAAACGGCCTTTCTGGCGGCGCGAGATGGCCGGCTGGCCGGCGTGCTGGCGGTGGCCGATACGGTGCGCCCCGGGGCGCGTGAAGCCATCAACAGCCTGCATGCGCTGGGGGTGAAAACCGTTCTGATCACGGGTGACCACGAGGCCGCCGCCCAGGCGGTGGCGGGCGAATTGGGCATCGACATCGTCCATGCCCAGACCCTGCCGGAACACAAGGCCGCGCTGCTGCAGGCGCTGCAACGCGACGTCGGCGCGCTGGCCTTTGTGGGCGACGGCATCAATGATGCGCCCGCGCTGGCGACAGCCGATGTGGGCATCGCCATCGGCCAGGGCACGGATGTCGCCATCGAGTCGGCCGACGTGGTGCTGATGAACGAGGATCTGAATTCGGTCGCCCGCGCCATCGCGCTGTCCCGGCTGACGCTGCGCAATATCGTGCAGAATCTGTTCTGGGCGTTTGCCTACAACGTGGCCCTGATCCCGGTGGCCGCCGGAGCGCTGTACCCCTTCACGGGTCTGCAACTCTCACCGATGCTGGCGGCCGGCGCCATGGCCCTGTCGAGCGTCTTTGTCGTCGTCAACGCGCTGCGCCTGAAATGGCTGCCCCTGGAGGCTCATCATGGCTGAATCCCGCTCCCACCGTGCCGAGAACGCCGAGACGCCTGCCAAAGGCCGGCTCACGATCGGTGAGGCTGCCGCCCGGACCGGGCTGAGCCCCAAGATGATCCGCTACTACGAACAGGAAGGCCTGTTCGTCCCCCTGGCGCGCAGCGCGGCCGGATACCGGCAATACGGAAAGGCCGATCTGCACGCGCTGCGTTTCATCCGCAGCGCGCGCGATCTGGGATTTTCATTGAAGCAGATCGCCGAATTGACCGGCCTGTGGCATGACCGCGCACGCGCCAGCGCGGAGGTCAAACGCCTGGCGCTGGCGCATATCGAATCGCTGGAGGCCAAGGCCGCCCTGCTGCGCGGCATGGCCTCCACCCTGAGAGAACTGGCGCAACGCTGTCACGGCGATGACCGGCCTGAATGTCCGATCCTCGAAGGCCTGGAAGGCGGCGCCTGCGATCAGTCCTCGGGGGCGTGCCACACCGAGACATAATCCCGCCAGTCCGGCCGCTCGGCCGGGCTGGGAGCATCGATGGGTGTGCCGATGGCCAGATAGCCCATGAAACGCTCGTCCAGCGGGTCGAAGCCCAACGCCTCCCCCACGCCATCCAGGTAGGTGCCGATTCCGGTGCTCCAGAAAGCACCGAATCCCAGCGCATGCGCGGCATTGAGCATGTTCATGACCGCTGCGCCCACGGCCAGCAGGCTTTCGTGCTCGGGAATCCGGCCGGCGGGATCGGGGCGGCATCCCAGGGCGATCACCAAGGGGACTTTCGACAGCCATTTGCGGGCATTGTCCACCTTGGGTTGCGGCAAGGGCCGACCTGCGGCAATCCCCGCGCGAACCCCGACATCCACCAGGGCCGGCACATCGTCGCCTTGCACCAGCACAAAGCGCCAGGGTTTCACGGCACCGTGATCGGGCGCGCGCAGCGCGGCCTGCAGGATCAGATCCAGCTGCGCCCCGGTCGGGCCGGGCGACTGGACGAACTTGACCGAACGCCGGCCAAGCACCACATCGAAGAAAGCGGACATGAAAAGGCTCCTAAGGACAGGATGCCTGGATCATCAGGGCCTTCATGCGGCGGATCGCGGGTTCCCACCCCTCGAACACGGCCTGGGCGACGATCGCATGGCCGATGTTCAGTTCCGCCAGCCCCGGCAGCGCGGCAACCGGCCCGACATTGTCGTAATGCAGGCCATGACCGGCATTGACCCGCAGGCCCTCGCCCACACCGACTGCGATGGCGGCGCGCAACCGCGCCAGTTCGGCCGCCCGCGTGTCGTCGTCCGTGGCATCGGCATAGGCGCCCGTATGCAGTTCGATCACGCGGGCGCCAGCACGCGCCGCCGCGACGATCTGCTCAGCCTCGGGATCGATGAACAAGGAAACACGGATGCCGGCATCGTGCAGCCGGGCCACGGCGGCGGCCACCTCGTCATCATGACCCCGCACGTCCAGCCCCCCTTCGGTGGTCAGTTCACGCCGGTTTTCCGGGACCAGGCAGACGTCCTGGGGACGAATGCCGCAGGCGATCTCCAGCATGTCCGGCGTGATGGCGCATTCCAGATTCATGCGCGTGCGCAGGGCCGGTCGGATGGCGCGCACATCGGCATCCTGAATGTGACGCCGGTCCTCGCGCAAGTGCAGCGTGATCAGATCGGCGCCAGCATCCTCGGCGCGCAGCGCGGCCCGCAAAGGATCAGGATAGGCGGTCAGGCGCTGCTGGCGCAGAGTGGCCACATGATCGATATTGACGCCGAGTTCCATCACGATGCATCCGGCAGGTCATCCGCCGACCAGCCCCCGCCCAGCGCCTTGTACAGCTCGACCCGGTTGAACAGCGCATCCGTGCCCAGTTGAATGAACTGCTGCTGCACACCGTAGAGAGCCACCTGGGCGGACTGCACTTGCAGGAAACTGTCCACACCGGTCTCGTAGCGCACCTGGGCCAGATTGAGCGCCTTGATCGCAGAGTCCTCGGTCGCGCGCAGGGCATCCAGTTGCGTACTGTAGGTGGCCTCGCCCGCCAGACCATCCGCCACCTCGCGGAACGCCGTCTGGATGGTTTTCTCGTAGGTTGCGATGGCAATGTTGTTGCGCGCCTTGGCGAGGTCCAGGTTTCCCCTGACCCCACCCGAGAACAGCGGCATCTGGATCTGGGGCGAGAACTGCCAGTAGCGATGGCTGCCGCCGAACAGGGCGCCGAGCTCGGGGCTGGCGAAACCCAGTAGGCCGGTCAGGGAGATGCGCGGAAAAAAGGCCGCGCGGGCCGCCCCGATCTGGGCATTGGCCGCCTGCAGCTGATGCTCGGCCCCGATGATGTCGGGACGACGTTCCAGCAGTTGCGACGGCAGGCCTGCGGGCAGCGATGACAGCAATTGGTCGCGGCCGAACTGCTGGGGCGCGGGCAGATCATCGGGCACCGGGGCTCCCAGGATCAGTTGCAGGGCGTTGCCGGCCTGCGTCATGGCGCGATCGGTGGCGATGCGGTCCGCGCGCACGGTATCGTACTGGGACTTGGCCTGTGCCAGCTCCAGGTCGGAGGCCACACCGACGTCGAAACGGGTCTGGACCAGATCCAGCGTTCCCTTGCGGGCTTGCAGGGTCTTGTCCATCAGATCGCGCAGGGACTGGGCCGAACGCAGGCGGAAATAGGCCTCCGCAGTCTCGGCGATCAGTCCCAGCCGAACAGTGCGCCGCGCCTGATCGGTGGCCAGATAGGACTGGTACGCGGCTTCGCTGAGATTGCGCACACGGCCAAAGAAATCCAGTTCAAAGGACGTCATGCCCACGCCCGCGATATAAGCACGATTGACGGAGGGTGAACCGGCGTTGCGCATGTCCTCGGGCGAGCGTGTCACCTGCCCCGTCCCCTGCGCGCCAAAGGTCGGCAGACGATCGCTCCGGGCAATTCCGTACTGAGCGCGGGCCTCTTCGACCCGATCCACGGCGATGCGCAGGTCGCGGTTGTTCTTCAGGGCCAGTTCGATCAAGGCCTGCAACCGGGGATCCCGGAAGAAATCCCGCCAGGCCGGCAGCGCGGCCAGATCGCCGCTGGCGGCCTGATCGGCCGCGGCGGCCATGACCGGGAAGCGGTCGGGCACCGGCGCGTCCGGCCGATGGTAGGTGGGCGCCAGCGAGCAGGCGCCCAGCGCCAAGCTCAACGTCGAGACAGCCAGAATCCGCATGGAGTGTCGTTGCGTCGTCATCATGACTGTTCTCCCGAACCGGACTCGTCGGTGGAAGGAATGTGCGCCGCCTGATGGCCCATCAGTTTAGGTTTGGTCTTGAACAATTTCAGAATCACCACGAAGAAAGTCGGCACGAACATCACCGCCAGCGGCGTGGCCGCCAGCATGCCGCCCAGCACGCCCAGGCCCACGGCGTTCTGGCTGGCCGCTCCCGCGCCGGTCGCCAGCACCAGGGGAACCACCCCCAGGATGAAGGCGAACGACGTCATCAGGATCGGACGGAAACGCAGCCGCGCAGCCTCGATGGCCGACTCGGCCAGCCCCGCGCCACTGCCGTACAGGTCCTTGGCGAACTCCACGATCAGAATGGCGTTCTTCGCCGCCAGACCGATCACGGTCACCATCCCGACCATGAAATACACGTCATTGTCCTTGCCCATCAGACTGCTGAGCACCACGGCCCCCAGCATCCCCAGCGGCACGGCCAGCATCACCGACAGCGGAATGGCCCAGCTTTCATAGAGCGCGGCCAGCACCATGAAAACCACCAGGATCGACAGGCCCATCAGGATCGTGGATTGGCTGCCCGCCTGGATTTCCTGGTAGGACAAGCCGGTCCACTCATAGCTCAGGCCGGGCGGCAGCTGCGTGATCAGGCTTTCCATTTCGGCCATGGCCTGACCGGTGGAATAGCCCTCGGCCGCCGAACCGGCGATCCGGATGGATTCATAACCGTTATAGCGCACGACCTGAACCGGTCCCCGCGTCCAGGTCAGGGACACGAACGAGGACAGCGGCACCATGTCGCCATTGGCATTGCGGGCATTGAGCCGCAGGATGTCGTCCGGCGACATGCGCGCGTCCTGGTCGGCCTGGACCCAGACATTCTGCACCCAGCCATGATTGGTGAACTTGCCGATATAGGCCGAACCGATCCCCGTGGAGATCAACTGGGCCGCCTCGGAGAAATCCACGCCCAGGGCGGCGGCCTTGGCCCGGTCGATTTCCACCTTCAGCTGCGGACCGGCGCTCAGGCCGGTGATGCGTGTGCCGGTCAGAATCGGGCTTTTCGAGGCCAGTTGCAGCAGCTGCTGGGCGGATGAGGTCAGCGCCGCGCTGCCCACCCCGCTGCGGTCTTCCAGGCGCAGATCGAAGCCGGAGGCATTCCCCAGCGAGGAGATGGCCGGCGGCGTGATCGAAACCACCATGGAATCCGGCAGTCCGAACAGCAGATTGTTCATTGCCGCATTGGAAATCGCCTGGGCGGAATCCCCCGGCCCCTGACGTTCCTCGAAGTCCTTCAGGGGCACGAAGGCGATGGCCGCGTTCAGGCCGTTGCCGTTGAAGCTGAACCCCTGGACAGCGACGATATTGGCCACCTGCGGCAAGGCCATGAAGTATTGTTCGACCTGCTTGATGATGTCCACTGTCCGGTTGGACGAAGCCCCCGTCGGCAGTTCGATGTTGGCGATCACGTAGCCCTGGTCTTCCTCGGGCAGGAACGACGTCGGCAGACGCACGAACATCCAGCCCAGCACCCCCACCAGCACCACGAATATCAGCATCATGCGCATGGAGCGCTTGAGGCTGCGTGTGACCCAGCGGGTATAACCCTGCGTGGTGCGCTCAAAGCCGCGGTTGAACCAGCCGAAGAAACCCTTCTTGGCCGCATGATGGCCCTTGGGAATGGGTTTGAGCATGGTGGCGCACAAGGCCGGCGTGAAACTCAGCGCCAACAGCGCGGAAAACAGAATCGACACGGCCATGGCCACCGAGAACTGGCGGTAGATCACCCCCACGGAACCGGACATGAAGGCCAGCGGCAGGAACACCGTGGTCAGCACCAGCGTGATCCCGATGATGGCGCCGCTGATCTGCGGCATGGCCTTTTTGGTGGCCTCTTTTGGTGACAGACCCTCCTCGACCATGATCCGCTCGACGTTCTCCACCACCACGATGGCATCATCCACCAGAATCCCGATCGCCAGTACCATGGCGAACATGGTGAGCACGTTGATGGAAAGCCCCAGCGCCAGCATGACGGTAAAGGCCCCCATCATCGCCACCGGCACCACCAGAGCGGGAATCAGGGTATAGCGCACGTTCTGCAGGAACACGAACATCACCACGAACACCAGCACCATGGCCTCGAACAGGGTCTCGACCACCTGCTCGATCGAGACTTCGACGTACGGCGAGGTATCGTAGGGAATCTCGTAGGTGATGTTGTCGGGGAAGAACTGGGACAGTTCCTCCATTTTGGCCTTGGCCAGCTCGGCGGTTTCCAGAGCGTTGGCCGAGGGCGTCAGCGACAGGGCGAATGCTGCCGTGGCCTTGCCGTTCAGGCGGGCGCCGAACTGATAATTGTCCGAACCGAGCTCGATCCGGGCCACGTCGCGCACGCGCACCGAGGAGCCATCCGGATTGGCGCGCAGGATGATGTCACCGAATTCCTCGGGCGTGACGAGCTGGCCATTGACCGTCAGCGGCGTCACGGTGCGTTGCGAATCGGGATTCGGCGGCGAACCCAGGAGACCGCCCGAAATCACCATGTTCTGCGCCGCCACGGCGCTGTTGACCTGAGCCATGCTCAGCCCGTAGCCGACCAGTTTTTGCGGATCTATCCAGATGCGCATGGCGCGGCTGGCCGCGAACAGCTGGAACTTGCCCACGCCCTTGATCCGCGAGATCGGATTCTGGATGTTGCGCGTGATGTAGTCGGCCAGGGCATATTGGTCGATGGAGCCGTCCTTGGACGACAGCGTGACCACCATCAGGAAACTCGGGTTCGACTGGCTGACCTCCAGGCCCTGCTGCGTCACTGCGGCGGGCAGCTTGGCGGTGGCGTTGGACAAGCGGTTCTGCACATCCACCTGGGCCAGATCGATATCCATGCCCGGCTTGAAGGTGACGGTGATTTCGGCCTGCCCGTTGGAATCACTGACCGATTCGTAGTACAGCAGACCCTTGGCCCCGTTGAGTTCGTTTTCAATGACGCTGGCCACGCTGGTGGCGACCTCGGAGGCCGGGGCCCCCGGGTAGGTCGCATTGATGGTCACTGTGGGGGGGGCAACGTCGGGGTATTGCGACACGGCCATGTTGGGGATGGCCAGAATCCCGGCCAGGGCAATGGCCAGCGCCACCACCCAGGCGAAAATCGGTCGTTCGATGAAAAACTGTGGCATGAGAGCTCGCGTGGAATCCGTGTGAGTATCGGGCGGCCGAGGCCGGATCAGTGGGTCTAGCTCCGGGTCGCCTGACTGTCAGCCGGTTTCCCGGCGGCGGGCTTTTCCGCGGCGGGCTTGCCGCCTGCGGCACCCTGCCCCGCAGCGCCGCTCTGGCCGCCCTTCCAGGGCATGGCCTGGACCGGCACGCCGGGCCGGACTTTCTGGAAACCCTCGACCATCAGCTGATCGCCCGCCTGGACACCCTTCCGGACGATGTAGCCCTTGTCGGTCTGCGGACCGACCTCGATCGGGACAAAAACTGCCTTGCCGTCCTTGATCAGGACGATCGTGCTCTTGCCATCATCGGAGCGCTGAATAGCCTGCTCGGGTATCACCAGAGCCTTCTGGTCTACGCCCTGCGCCATGCGTACATGCACGTACAAACCGGGCAGCAGGATCTGTTCGGGATTGGGAAACAGCGCTCTCAGGTTTACCTGGGCGGTACCCGGGTCGACAGCGACGCCAGAAAACAGCAGCTTGCCAGTGTGGCGGTAGGTCGCCCCGCCATCCAGCACGACTTCGGCCCGGGCATCGCCATTGGCATCGGGCTTGATGACGCCATCGGCAATCTGACGACGCAGCGCAGCGATTTCAGCGACCGGCTGAGTGATGTCCACATAGACCTGATCGAGACGATGGACGGTCGCCATCGTGGTGGCGGATGCCGCGCTGACCAACGCTCCGACGGTGACCTGGGCCTTGCCGATGGTGCCATTGATGGGCGAGGTCACCCGGGTGTAGTCCAGATTGATCTGGGCTGCATCCAGCGCGGCTTTGGCGGCGGCGACCGAGGCCTCGGTCTGACGCGCCTGGGCTACGGCATTGTCATATTCCTGCTGGCTGATCGCATGCTGCTTGATCAGCTTGGCGTAACGCTGTGCCAGCAGGCCCGCAGTGCGCGCCGAGGCCCGGGCGTTCTTCAACTGCGCGGCCGCCTGATCGAGCGCGGCCTGATACGGCGCCGGGTCGATGGTGAACAACAACTGGCCTTCTTTGACCACGCTGCCCTGTTCGAAATCGACGGACTGGACGATGCCATTGACCCGGGCGTGAATCTCGGCGTCCTCGATGGCCTGCACCCGGCCCGGCAGTTCCGTCTGGATGACAGCAGCCTGAGGCTGGATCTGAATGACGCTGACTGGAACTTTCATATCCCCTGCGCCCTGCTGCGGCTCTTTTGAGCAAGCCGCCAGAGCCAGCAGCGACGCCAGCGCCAGATACCGCACAGTCCGGCGGGCGGTCAGTCGTTCAAAGACCATAAAAAGCTCCAGAAACGTTGATTTTTAATTGAGAGAGCACAGACGAACCTCGGGTCTTCGTCGACCCGGCGGCTCCAGACCTCGCGGACACGTCAAAAGTATAAGGGAAGAAAGAAAAACTCTGTAAGTTCATGAGGTAGGCGGGGAACCGGTTCAGGTTCTGTCCGCTGTAAAACGATCCACCAGGATGCGGATCCGATGCTCAAGCACATCAAGACTGGGCTTGTCCTCGATCATGCCGCCCTGCGCATGCTGGAATACCAGGGCCACCTCGGTATCACCGAATATCTGTTCGAGACACGCCAGCCGACATTCCCGATGCCGCCGCTCGACTTCCGGATTCAAGCTCTGACAGACCTCGAGGAATTCACCCGCCATGGGGGCGGCTTCCATTTCCGACCAGGGCTCGAGCAAGACACGCTGACAGTATGCGAACAGGCGCTCGCGCGCGGAACCCGGCGCCTGCACGGCTTGTTGGGCCAGCGGCAGGCGCGACAGCATCCAGTCGTCAAAAACCTGCAGGAAAAGGTCTTCTTTGTCTTTGAAGTTCTGATAAAGCAGCGTGCGGGAAATCCCCGCGCGCTGCGCGATATCGCCGAGGGAACTGCGGGAAAAACCGAAATTCAGAAAACACCAGCGCGCCGCATCCAATATCTTGGCGCGCCGCGCGTGCATGGCTTCTGAACTGAGTTTTGAGGACATCTTTTTATTTTGACAATAAATGCTTTTTTTGTCAATTTGTCCGACATTCTTCACAGCTCGCATGACGCTCGTGGCCCGCATCTCCCGCCTCGCGGCTTGCACGCCGCTCGGATGAGGCAGGCGCAAATGGGTCCGCAAGGACCCATTTGTGTCCTGCCTCATCCCAACAACAAGGCGTCGTCTGTGAGTTCTTCGCCGCGCACCTTTTCGAACATGGCGAGCAGGTCGGGGACTTCGAGGCCGCGACGGGTTTCTCCGGCGACGTCGAGGACGACCTTGCCCTGATGCAGCATGACGGTGCGATCGCCGACGTCGAGGGCCTGGCGCATGCTGTGGGTGACCATCATCGTGGTCAGGCCATGCTCGGCCACGATGCGGGTGGTCAGGTCCAGCACGAACTGGGCGGTCCGGGGATCCAGCGCCGCCGTATGCTCGTCCAGAAGCAGGATATGCGAAGGCCGCAGGGCCGCCATCAACAGACTGACCGCCTGGCGCTGGCCGCCCGACAGCAGGCCGATCCGGTCGGTCAGACGGTTTTCCAGCCCCAGGCCCAGCATGGCCAGGCGTTCGCGGAACAGCACGCGCATTTCCTGGCGTACGGCCTGGCGCAGGCTGCGGAACTGGCCCCGACCCAGCGCCAGGGACATGTTTTCCTCGATCGTGAGGTTTTCGCAGGTACCCGCCATCGGGTCTTGAAAAACACGCGCGACCTTGCGTGCGCGATCCCAGACGGGCTGGCGGGTCACGTCCTCGCCATCGATCAGGATGGCGCCGCTATCGACGACCTGCTCGCCGGAGATGGCGTTCAGGAAAGTCGACTTGCCCGCTCCGTTGGAACCGATCACCGTGACGAACTGGCCGCCGGGAATATCCAGAGACATCCCGCGCAGGGCTTGTGTTTCGATCGGTGTGCCGGGATTGAAAGTGAGGTGCAGATTCTGGGCGCTCAGCATGGTCAGGGCCTCTCTTGAATGGGAACAGGCCTAGGCCTTCTTTTTGCGCAGGCGTTGCTTGGCGAGCGGAATCACCAGGGCGATCGTGACCAGCACGGCCGTGACCAGATTCAGGTCCTGGGCCTTCAGTCCCACAAAATCCGCATTCAGCGCCAGCGCGATGAAGAAACGATACAGCACCGCGCCGATGACGACGGCCAGGGTGGCCACCATCAGACGACGGCTGGGCAGAATGGATTCGCCGATGATGACGGCGGCCAGACCGATGACAATGGTGCCGATCCCCATGGAAATGTCCGCCCCACCCTGCGACTGGGCGAACAGCGCACCGGCCAGACCGCACAACGCGTTGGAGATCGCCATCCCCAGCAGCACCATGTTGCCCGTGCGAATGCCCTGGGAACGCGCCATCCTCGGATTCGAGCCGGTCGAGCGCATCGCCAGGCCCACCTGAGTGGCGAAGAACCAGTCCAGCAGCAGCTTGACAATCACCACCAGCACCAGCAGGATCAAGGGCCGGGCAACGAAGTCCTCGATGCCTTCGGGCTGCAATACCGTGAATACCGTGGGATCGGTGATCAGCGGCACGTTGGGCGCATCCATGACCCGCAGATTGATCGAATACAGGGCGATCATCATCAGGATGCTGGCCAGCAGATCCATGATCTTGAGCCGGACATTCAGCCATCCCGTCACCATGCCGGCGAAGCCGGCCGCCAGTGTTGCCGCTCCGGTCGCCAGGAACGGATCCATGCCGTTGTGAATCAGGATGGCCGCGGTCGCGCCCCCCAGCGGAAAACTGCCGTCTACCGTCAGGTCGGGAAAATTCAGGACACGAAAGGAAATCAGGACACCCAGCGCGACCAGGCCGAATATCAGCCCGATCTCGAGAGCGCCCCACATGGAATAGATGGACATGGGATGAGAATCTCTGGATGCGGCCACGCGCCGCTGGACGTCCCGATGGCATCCGGGCTGCCCGCAGGCAGCCCGGAACCTCGAAAAGCATGGAAGGTTACTTGATGACCTGAGCGGCCGACTTGATCAGATCGTCGGACAGCGTCACGCCCTGCTGCGCGGCAGCGCCGGGATTGACGTAGAGTTCGAGCTTGGAACTGGTCTCGGAGGCAATGGCACCGGGTTTTTCGCCTTTGAGGATGCGCACGACAAGCTTGCCGGTCTGCACGCCCAGATCGCGATAATTCACTCCCAGGGCAGCAATGGCACCGCGCTTGACGCTGTCGGTGTCGGAGGCCACCAGGGGGATCTTGGCAGAGTTGCCGACCTTGACCAGTGATTCGTATGCCGAAACGACGTTGTTGTCGGTATTCGTGTAGATGACATCGACCTTGCCGACCAGGCTGCGGGCGGCGGCGCCCACATCGACCGTCCGGGCCGCCGTCGCCTCGACGAGGCTCATGCCCGATTGCGGCAGCAGCTCGCGCAAGCGCTTGACCACGACGACGGAGTTGGCCTCACCCGGGTTGTAGACCATGCCGACCTTTTTGGCGCTGGGCACGACCCGCTTGATCAGGTCGATCTGCTTTTCCAGGGAAAGCGCATCGGACACGCCGGTGACGTTGGTGCCCGAGGCCTCCCAACCCGGCACGAGCTGGGCGGCGACCGGGTCGGTGACGGCGGAATAGACCACCGGAATGGACTTGGTCGCGGCGACCACGGCCTGCGCCGAGGGGGTGGCGATGGCGACGATCACGTCGGGTTTGTCGCCCACGAACTTGCGGGCGATCTGAGCCGCGATGGCGGTATTGCCCTGCGCCGTCTGGAACTGCCATTTGAGCCCCTTGGCCTCGGTATAGCCGGCCGAGGCCAGGGCTTCCTTGACGCCGTCCTTGACGGAATCCAGGGCGGGATGCTCGACGATGGAGGTGACAGCCACGGATTGCGCCTGGGCCTGCGCAAAGGCCAGCGTGCCGACAACGGCGGCAGCCCCCGCAAGCTTGCGAAGGACGGAATGCGGATTCATGAAGCAGTCTCCTTTGAATGGGGGCGATACCGGATCAGGACCGGATCGGGCGATATCGCATCCAGTCTACCCTCCGGCATCGATACTTTCTGCAAGGGAAATCCCTGCGGCGGCAATTATTGTAGCTTGGATGCGGCCAGCGTCCGCAGGCGGTCGGCGGCGCGCACCGCCTGGACGAATGCCTGGATGCCGGCCGGATCCTTGATGCCGGGCGCCGACTCCACCCCGCTGCTGACATCGACGGCGAACGGCGCCAGGGCCGAGATTTTCTCACCGACCGTTTCTGCCTTCAGGCCACCCGACAGGATCAACGCCGGCGCATCGGTTCCACGCGGCACGTCGGCCAGCAGCGCCATGTCGAAACCACTGCCGCTGCCCCCATAGCCCGCGCTGTAACTGTCGAACAACCAGCCGGCCGCCTGCGCATGCGAAACGCAGGCGCGCGCCAGTTCGGCGGCCGAGCTCTGCCCCGGCGCGCCGACCCGGAACGCCTTGACATAGCGCATCCCGAAAGACCCACAAAAATCCGGCGGCTCTTCACCATGGAACTGGAGCAGGTCGGGACGCACAGCCTCGATGACCTGATGCACGGTCCGGGCATCAGGATTGACAAACAAGGCCGTGGCGCCCACAAACGCCGGTACTCGGGCCCGCAGCGCCGCGGCCTGTGCCAACGTCAGGCAACGGCGGCTGGGCGGATAGAAGACGAATCCGATGGCATCGGCCCCCGCCGCGACTGCCGCATCCAGGTCCTGCACGCGGGTCAGTCCGCAGATCTTGATGCGCGTGCGGGCCGGCCCGGCGTCAGCCGGCGCGCTCATTGGAATGCCGCCCCGGCATCACTCGAGCCATACCCGCCTGAGCCGTAAGCGCTGTCCTGGCCGAAAGTGACCGTGGACGGATCGATAGTCGGCGCGTCGCTCTTGTAGTGAGTCACCATCCCCGGGAAGAGCAGCACCGCCGCGACCATCAGGACCTGAATGACGATGAACGGAATCGAGCCCCAATAGATCTGCGACGTGGTGACCTGCGGAATGAGTTCGCCGGTGACCCGGTCGTGATAGTCCTCCTTGGGCGCGACGGAGCGCAGATAGAACAGCGCAAAACCGAACGGCGGGTGAATGAAGGAGGTCTGCATGTTCACGGCGAGCAGCACACCGAACCAGATCAGATCGATGCCCATTTTGTCGGCAACCGGCCCGAGTAGAGGCACGATGATGAAGGCCAGCTCGAAGAAATCCAGGAAAAAGGCCAGGAAAAAGGTCATGATGCTGACCACGATCAGAAAGCCGACCTCGCCTCCCGGCACATGCAGCAGCAGCTGTTCGACCCAGATGTCGCCGTTGATGCCCCGGAAACTGAGACTGAAGATGGTCGAACCCACCAGGATGAACACCACGAAACAGGACAGCCGGGCCGTGCTCTCCATGGCCTGGCGCAATTGCCTCATGGAAAACCGGCCACGGAACACCGCCATGATCAACGCGCCGACGGCGCCCATGGCGCCCCCCTCGGTGGGGGTGGCCATGCCGATGAAAATCGTGCCCAGCACCAGAAAGATCAGGGCCAGGGGCGGGATCATCACGAACACGACCCGTTCGGCCAGGGACGACAGCAGCCTGAGGCGAAAGAGCCGGTTGACCAGGGCCATCGCCAGCGCCGAGGCGCCCCAGATCAGCAGCACGATGACGATCCGCTCATCGACCGGCACATCCGTATGCGCACGGAAATAGTAGTTCGCCCCCCAATAGGCGGCCGCCGCAGCGATCAGCGTCAGGACGGACAGCGACCGCAAACCGCGCCGGCCGCGGGCGTCGACGAAACCACGCGCCTCGGGCGGCAGTGCCGGCACGTGACCGGGCCGCACGATGGCGACCAGGAAAACATACGCCATGTAAGCACTGGCCAGCAGCAGGCCCGGCAGCATCGCGCCCCGGTACATGTCGCCAATGGAACGACCGAGCTGATCGGCCAGGATGATCAACACCAGGGAAGGCGGAATGATCTGCGACAGCGTCCCCGACGCGGCGATGACGCCAGAGGCCAGGCGCCGGTCATAGCCGTAACGCAGCATGATGGGCAGCGAGATCAGCCCCATGGAGATGACCGAGGCCGAGACGACGCCGGTCGTCGCCGCCAGCAGCGCGCCGACGAAAACCACCGCGATCGCCAGTCCGCCGCGCAGCGGCCCGAAAAGCTGACCGACCGTATCGAGCAGATCCTCGGCCATCCCGGATCGCTCCAGGATCAGCCCCATGAAGGTGAAAAAGGGCACGGCCAGCAGCGTGTCGTTGCCGACGATGCCGAACACCCGCTGCGGCAACGCCTGGAACAGCAGCGGGCTCATCAGGTTCAGATCGACGGCCACCAGGCCGTAGAGCACGCCGGTGGCCGCCAGGGAGAAAGCCACCGGAAAGCCGAACAGCAGGAACACGATCAGGTTGAAAAACATGATCGGCGCGAGATTGCTGACAATGAAATCCATGCTCAGCGCCCCTGTCCCGGTTCAGAGGTGGCCTGTTGCTGGGCAAGAATGTCTTCCATGAGTGCTTCCTCGTCACTTTTGCCACTCGCGACGCGCATCGGATTGGGGCACTGGCCGCGCAGGAAACCGATGCACTTGATCAGGTGCGACAGCCCCGCCAGGATGAGCAGCGCAAAGCCGACCGGAATCAGAAGTTTTGCGGGCCAGCGGATCAGGCCCTCCGTATTCGAGGACAATTCGTGCGTGATCCAGGATTCCCAGAAAAACGGAATCGACAGCCAGAACACCAGACAGGCCGCCGGCAGCAGGAAAAACAGCACGCCGAGGATCTCGATCCCGATCTGCGTGCGCTCGGGCAGCTTTTGCGACAGCACATCGACCCGCACGTGCTCATTGCGCAAAAAGGTATACCCCGCCGCCAGCAGAAAAATGGCGCCGAACAGATACCACTGCAATTCCAGCCAGGCGTTGGAACTGAGGCTGAACAGCTTGCGCATCACAGCGTTGCCGGCACTGACCAGCACCACCACCAGCACCAGCCAGGTCACGGTCCGCCCGACCAGCGTGTTCAACGCATCGATCCAGCGGGTGATCGTCAGAAGAGGTTTCATCGTGCTTCCATGAAACATGCGGAGGAACGGCGCAACGGCCCCGTTCGCAATCAAATTGCTCAATTCTATACGAAGCGTATGAAGGATTGTCTCAGGAATCGCCCGAATAGTCCCCGGATCTTGCCGGGTCCGGCAGCAGCCCACCCAGGTGATGTCGCAGGGCCTCCCGGGCCGTGCGCTGCGGCAAGGTCGTTCCCGGGTAATCCGCATGCGCCAGATACAGGCCATCGGGCATGAACGTGGGGGCGGATCGCCGCCGGTCACGTTCGCGCAGCAATTCGGCAGCCCAGTCGGGCGCGCGACGGCCCCGCCCCACCATCACCAGCATCCCCATCAGATTGCGCACCATGTGATGCAGGAAAGCGTTGGCACGGAACTCGAAGATCAGAAAATCTCCGCTGCGTTCGATGTCCAGGGTCTGCAAGGTCCGAACCGGGCTGGCTGCCTGGCATTCGGACGAACGAAAGGCGCTGAAATCATGTTCTCCCACGAGTTGCGCGGCCGCAGCCCGCATGGCCGACACGTCGAGCTGATCGTGCACCCAGCCGACCCGGCCGCGGAGGATCGGAGAGCGCACCGGCGCACTGCGCAACACATAAAAATAGGTGCGCGTCCGGGCATCGAACCGGGCATGGAAATCGTCAGGAACAGCGCAGGCCCACTGCACGGCCAGGGAATCGGGCAGCAACGCATTCAGCCCCCGCACCCAGGACGTGTCGTGCCGTCGGGCCTCGGTATCCAGGTGGACGAGCTGCTGCAACGCATGCACACCCGCATCGGTGCGCCCGGCACAGATGGTGGGCACCGCGGGCGTCGCCAGGAACTGGCGCAACGCCGACTCCAGCGCATCCTGCATCGTCCGGCCGCCAGGCTGGGTCTGCCAGCCTTGCCAGCCCTGGCCGTCATAACTCAGTCCGAGCGCGATACGTCCCATGAAGATCGATCTCCAGTAGACAGGCGCGGCGATGCGCGCGGACGACCATCCGGCCGCCCATGCGCCTAGCGTTGCGGCGGGCTGGAATCACCCGGTTCGAGATTCAGGTCGATGTCCTGAATCCGTTCGCGCACCATTTGCGTCACGCGCGTGCTGGCTTCGGTTTCGGCCTCGTCGCGCACCGCCTCGGCCTCGTCCCGGGCGACATTGGCCCGGCGCAGCAGCCAGGCGATGATGAGCACGATCAAGGCCAGCAAGCCCGTCATCACCCCCAGCAGATGATCCTGAAGCCACGAGACCCGCTCCTTGGCGTCTTCGGAAGGCTGCAACTCTGTGGTCCGGGCAGCGGCACCCGTCGCCGAGCCGGCAGCGCTGGCGGTCGCATTCTCCTGGGCCGGAACCGCATGGTCGAGCGCGCTGGCATTCGAGGACGAGCCGGACGCCGCCTGAGCTCCTGCCTCCGCGCCAGTGCCAGAGGCCGCCCCGGAACCGGTCTGCGCACCCGCTGCGCTCGGGGTTCCCCAGGCCGTTGCCCCGACCACGCCTCTCGCGTTCGCGGCACCAGCCGCGCCTGCGGAACCCGCGCCCTGCGATTGGGCTGCTGCCTGATGCGCCTGCGCGGCCGCCGCCTGGCTGGCCTCGCTGATCGCGCCGGCAATCTGTCCGATCGAATTACCGATGGCCTCGGCTCCCTGCGCGGCGGCCTGGCCCGCCGCCTGCCCCTGGGCCTGCAGGGCCTCGTTCAGATTCTCGACGTTGTCCTTGAGCTGTTCAACGCGGGATTCGGCGTCACTGAGGGCGTGTCCCCGGGCAGTGCGGGCATCCGCGGCCGAGTCGGCCCCCCGACGCCCGGATTCGCTCAGACGCAAACGATCCCCGGCCGTGCCGGAAGACTGGGCCGTCGCCCCGGATTCCGCTTGTGAAACAGCGCCCGAAGCCGCCTGCCCCGCCGTCGAGGCAACCGCAGCACCGTCAGCCAGACGCCCGCGCATGCGGGCAAAAGCGGCGGCCTGGGCCTGGAACTGACGTCTGGCCTCGGCGTCGGAAATCGACAGCATGTCATTGATGTCCGGCACGACCAACGACGATCCTGCCCGTACCAGATTGATGTTGTCCTGAATGAAAGCCTGCGGATTGGCGCGCTGCAACGCCATCATCAACTGATAGATGGAAACGCCCTTGACCGCATGACGGCGGCCGATGGCGAACATCGTATCCCCCCGGCGCACGGAGATGGCCCCGGCCGGCACCCGCCGGGTGCTGGTGTGCGGCTTGGCGGCCCCGACCGCAGGCGCCGAAGCGCCACGGCGGGCCTGCGATGCCTCGGAGGGCGCCGTCGCGGTGGCACGCACCGGTCCGGACGCCACCAGAGAAACCTGATAGCGCTGCTGGCCGGTGGCCGTGCGCACGTCCAGCAGCAGATCCGCCAGATTGCCGCTGAAGGCCTGACCGGAACCGATGCGCAGAATGCGGCGACTGCCGGAGCGCACGCCCTCATCGATCGAGACGGACAGGCTGTCGAGCGTGACGGGCGGCGTCAGCCCCGCCTGCGCCCAGTCGGCGGCTGGCGCAGGCCGGGCCGACAGTGTTTTGAGATCGGCATCCGTCAGACCGGAGACCGGCACCAGAATCAGCAACGGCTCGCCGGCACCCGAAGCCAGGCGCGCATGGCCAAAGGTGGCGGCCTGGACCACCGCCCCCCCCGCCAGGAAGGCCAGCGCTAGGCCGCAGGAGGCTGCCAGACGGCTTGAGGAAATCCCGCGCGTCACACGCGGCGAACTCGGGAGGTCACGGTCAGAACCAGTGGCGGTTTTTTTCATTCAGAGTTCATCCAGGGCGATGCGCAGCATGCGGCGCAGGGGTTCGGCGGCGCCCCAGAGGAGCTGGTCGCCAACAGTGAAAGCACTGAGATATTGAGGGCCCATGGACATCTTGCGCAGCCGCCCCACAGGGATGTCCAGCGTGCCCGTCACGGCCACGGGCGTCAGATCCCGCATGGAGGACTCACGGTCGTTGGGCACTAGGCGGGCCCAGTCCGTGCCGGTGCGCACGGCGTCGTTGATTTCATCCAGGGGAACGTCACGTCGCAGCTTGATGGTCAATGCCTGGCTGTGACAGCGCATGGCGCCGATCCGCACACACAGGCCGTCGACCGGCACGGTGTCGGCCTCGAAGCCCGGACCGCGGCCGAGGATCTTGTTGGTTTCGGCCCCGCCTTTCCATTCTTCGCGCGACATGCCATCGCCCAGGTCCTTGTCGATCCAGGGAATCAGGCTGCCTCCCAGCGGCACGCCGAAATTGCCCCGGGGCAGATCGGGATTCTGCTGAGCCTGCAACACCCCGCGATCGATGTCCAGAATGGCCGAGGCCGGGTCGTCGAGCTGTTGGCCCACGGCCTGATTGAGAATGCCGAACTGGATCAGCAACTCACGCATGTGACGCGCCCCGCCGCCCGAGGCGGCCTGATACGTCATGGAGGTCATCCATTCGACCATGTCGGCCTTGAACAGGCCGGCCAGTCCCATCAGCATGCAGCTGACCGTGCAGTTGCCGCCGATGAAGTCGCGCACGCCGCGCTGCAAGGCCGCATCGATCACCGGACGGTTGACCGGATCGAGCACGATGATGGCATCGTCTTTCATGCGCAACGTGCTGGCGGCGTCGATCCACATGCCCTTCCAGCCGGCGGCGCGCAACTTCGGATAGACCTCGGAGGTATAGTCGCCGCCCTGCGCGGTGAGGATGATCGGCAGTTTGCGCAGCGCCTCGATATCATGCGCGTCCTGCAACGGTCCCGCTCCGGTCGCCCAGGCGGGCGCCGCGCCCCCCGCATTGCTGGTGGAAAAGAACACCGGCTCGAACAGATCGAAATCCTTTTCGTCGCTCATGCGCTGCATGAGCACCGATCCGACCATCCCGCGCCAACCGACCAAACCGACTGCCTGAGCCATAAATCCCTGCCTGAACCTTGAAAATAAATAGAGTTCCGTCCTGAAGACCTCCGAACCGGCGCATGCATGCCGCGCAATGGATCCGAAGCGTCTCCGATTTAACGTGTCAGTGTAACGCCTTCAGTACGGCATCGCCCATTTCCGAGGTCGAAACCCGGGTGGTCCCGGGTTCGTGGATGTCGGCGGTGCGCAGCCCCTGGGCCAGCACAGCCCGCACGGCAGTCTCGATCCGGTCGGCGGCGGACGCCGCATCCAGGGAATAACGCAACATCATGGCGGCCGACAGGATGGTCGCCAGCGGGTTGGCGACGTTCTGTCCGGCGATGTCCGGCGCCGAACCATGACTGGGCTCGTAGAGTCCCTGCTGGCTGGCGTTGAGCGACGCCGAGGGCAGCATGCCGATGGAGCCCGTCAGCATGGCGGCCTCGTCCGACAAAATGTCACCGAACAGATTGCCGGTCACCACAACATCGAAAAACCCGGGTTCGCGCACCAGTTGCATGGCGGCGTTATCCACGTACATGTGCGACAGCTCGACGCGCGGGTATTCGCGGGCCACATCGATCATGATGTCACGCCAGAATTGCGAGGTCTCCAGCACATTGGCCTTGTCCACGCTGCACAGCCGGCCCTGGCGCTTGGCGGCGGCCTGGAAAGCGACATGCGCAATGCGGCGGATCTCGGACTCGGCATAGTGCATGGTGTCATAGCCCTGGCGCTCGCCCGAGAACGGCCCCGCCTCCAGGACCCGCACGCCGCGCGGCTGTCCAAAATAGATGTCGCCCGTCAGTTCGCGCACGATCAGAATGTCCAGCCCCGCGACGACCTCGGGCTTGAGCGACGAGGCATTGGCCAGTTCCGGATAGAGGATGGCCGGACGCAGGTTGGCAAACAGCCCCAGCGCCTTGCGCAGGCCCAGCACCGCCTGCTCAGGGCGCAGCGCGCGTTCCAGTTTGTCGTATTTCCAGTCTCCGACAGCGCCGAACAGCACGGCATCGGACTGTTTCGCCAGCGCCAGGGTGTCCTCGGGCAAGGGGTGGCCTTTGGCGGCATAGGCGGCGCCCCCCACGGGCGCCTCGGCCAGTTCCAGGTTCAGGTCCAGCGCACGCAATACGCGCACCGCCTGCTCGACGATTTCCGGGCCGATGCCATCGCCCGGCAGAACTGCGATGTGAGAAGTCATAAGAGATTCCGGTTTGCAAAGGCCCGGCCCATGACGTGGGGACGCGTCCGCATATCATGGGCCGGGCCCCAGACGCCGCTGGCATGCGGCGCCAGAGGTTGAAAAAACAAAGATCAGCGGCCGCCCGGATTCTGACGGGCCAGCCAGGGATGACGCGTCAGCCGCTCGGCCTCGAAAGCGCGGATCATGTCCGCGCGCAGCAACGTCTGGCCGATCTCGTCCAGGCCCTTCAACAGCGATTCCTTGCGGTAGGCATCGATCTCGAAGGGGGATTCGTCACCATCGGCCGCGATCACGCGCTGGCGCTCCAGGTCGATGGTCAACGCGTAGCCGGGGAAGGTCTTGACCTCGTCGAACAGACGCGCAACCCGGCTCTCGGGCAGCACGATGGGCAACAGGCCGTTCTTGAAGCTGTTGTTGAAAAAGATGTCGGCGAACGAAGGCGCGATGATGGCGCGAAAGCCGAACTGCTGCAGCGCCCAGGGCGCATGCTCGCGGCTGGAACCGCAGCCGAAGTTCTTGCGCGCGAGCAGGATCGAAGCGCCCCGGTAGCGTGACTGGTTCAGCACGAAATCCGGATTGAGCGGCCGGCGGGCATTGTCCATGCCGGGCTCGCCATGATCCAGGTAACGCAGTTCATCGAACAGGTTCGGACCGAACCCCGTGCGCTTGATCGATTTGAGGAATTGCTTGGGAATGATCAGGTCGGTATCGACGTTTTCCCTGTCCAGCGGGGCGACCAGGCCCTTGTGAGTGGTGAAGGCTTGCATGGCGGCTCCTAGCTCAGACGGCGGATATCGACAAAATGGCCGGCCACTGCCGCAGCGGCGGCCATGGCGGGGCTGACGAGGTGAGTGCGTCCCCCCTGCCCCTGTCGGCCCTCGAAATTACGGTTCGACGTCGAGGCGCAACGCTCGCCCGGTTCCAGCCGGTCGGCGTTCATGGCCAGGCACATCGAGCAGCCCGGTTCGCGCCACTCGAAACCGGCAGCCAGGAAAATGCGGTCCAGGCCTTCGCGTTCGGCCTGGGCCTTGACCAGGCCCGACCCCGGCACGACCATGGCCTGACGCACGTTTGAGGCCACCCGGCGCCCCTTGGCCACGGCGGCGGCGGCGCGCAGATCCTCGATGCGCGCATTGGTACAGGAACCGATGAATACGCGATCGACGCGGATATCGGTCATCGGCGTATCGGGTTCGAGCCCCATGTACTGCAAGGCGCGTTCCATGCCGCTGCGGCGCACTTCGTCCTTTTCCTTTTCGGGATCGGGTACCCGGCCATCGATGGGCAGCACCATCTCGGGCGACGTCCCCCAGCTCACCTGCGGCGCAATCTGCGTGGCGTCGATTTCGACCACCCGGTCAAAGGTTGCGTCCGAATCGGAATGCAGGGTGCGCCAATATGCCACGGCCTGATCCCACTGCGCGCCCTCCGGCGCGTAGGGGCGGCCCTTGAAATAATCGACTGTGGTCTGATCCACGGCCACCATGCCGGAGCGCGCACCGGCCTCGATGGCCATGTTGCAGATCGTCATGCGGCCCTCCATGGAGAGCGCGCGCACCGTGCTGCCGCCGAACTCGATGGCATAGCCTGTCCCGCCCGCCGTGCCGATCCGGCCGATCACATGGAGCACCAGATCCTTGGCCGTACAACCGAACGGCAGCTTGCCCTCGACGCGCACCAGCATGCTGCGGCTCTTTTTCATCAGCAGCGTCTGCGTGGCCAGCACATGCTCGACCTCGGAGGTGCCGATCCCGAAAGCCAGCGCGCCCATGGCGCCGTGCGTGCTGGTGTGCGAATCGCCACAGACCACGGTCATGCCCGGCAGCGTGGCGCCCTGCTCCGGCCCGATGACATGCACGATGCCCTGGCGGGGGTCATTCATGCGGAATTCGGTGATGCCCCAGGTCGCGCAGTTCTTGTCCAGTGTATCGACCTGCAGGCGCGAGACCGGATCCTGAATGCCTTCACTGCGCGCCGTGGTGGGCACATTGTGATCAGCCACGGCCAGATTCGCGGAAATCCGCCACGGCTGGCGACCGGCCAGCTCCAGCCCCTCGAAGGCCTGCGGGCTGGTGACTTCGTGAACCAGATGCCGGTCGATATACAGCAGACAGGTGCCGTCCGGCCCCTGGTGCACCACATGGGCATCCCAGAGTTTGTCATACAGGGTTTGGGGCATGATCGTGGCCTCGAAAATCAAAAAATGGTTGCCGTTCGCGCAAGGGACGATGGCGTCGAATGCATTATGCCAGTGCAGTTTTCCCGAACAAGGCCAGTTTTTATCCTGGTATCAGAGGTAACCGGTACCAGATTGGTGGTTATTTTCCGCCCTTGCCCTGGTAGAGGGGCAGCACGATCGCGGAAGCCTGCCTCAGGTCTGCGATCCGGCTTTGCGACGAGGGGTGCGTGGACAGGATTTCCGATTGTTCGCCACCGTCCGCCTGGCCCATTTTTTCCCACAGCGTGACGGCAGCGCGCGGGTCATAACCCGCCCGGGCGGCCAGTTCCACGCCCATGCGGTCGGCCTCGGTCTCATTGGACCGGCTGTTGGGCAGTGTGAACATCACCTCTGACAACGGAGCCCCCAGATCGGCGACAGCCTGGCTGCCCGTGATGGCCGAGAGGATCGACAGGCCGATCCCGGCAGCCATCTGACGCGAGACCTGCTCGCGGGCATGCTCGCGCAGCGCGTGGGAGATCTCGTGTCCCAGCACCGCCGCCAGCTCGGCATCCGAAGGCCGGATCTTGTCGAGCAGCCCTGTATAGACCGCAATCTTGCCGCCCGGCATGCACCAGGCATTGACCTCATCGGATTTCAGCACGTGGATTTCCCAGGCCCAGTTGCGCGCATCAGGGCGGAAAGCGCCGACCTGCGCGATGAGCTTGCGTGAAATCGTCTGGACGCGACGGGTTTGCGCGGCCGGGCGGTCGAGCGCGCCCTGCGCCTTGGCCTGGGCCAGAATCCGACGGTACTGGAGCTGCGCCTGCTGATTGAGTTCGGCCTCGGACACCAGGCTGGACATGGTCTGGGTGCGGTTCACCCCCACCAGGCCGGACTGGGTCGTCTGGACCTGGGCGCACGCACCCAGCCACACGGCGAATCCGGTCCCCACCGCCAGACGCGACACCCTGCGCAGCCGGGTGAGCACACGGATGCGCCAACCTGCCCTGGCGCCGGGGACGGAATCCGCATTCAGCCGCATGATCATGGAGAACCTCCGTCTCAGGCGCATTGCCCCTTGTGGCGCAGAGCGTGGTCCATCAGCACGATGGCCAGCAGGGCCTCGGCAATGGGCGTGGCACGAATCGCCACGCAGGGATCATGACGTCCCAGGGTCTGCACCATGACCGGTTCGTTGGTCCGGTTGACCGAGCGGCGCTCGATGCGGATGCTCGAGGTGGGCTTGATCGCCAGCGACACCTGCAGCGGCTGGCCCGAGGAAATCCCGCCCAGCACCCCGCCGGCATAGTTGCTCATGAAACCGTCGGGACCGAGTTCGTCGCCATGCTCCGAGCCGCGCATCGCGACACAGTCGAAGCCCGAGCCGATCGACACGCCTTTGACGGCGTTGAGCCCCATCATGGCATGCGCGATGTCCGCATCGAGCCGGTCATAGATGGGTTCGCCCCAACCGGCCGGCAGGCCCTCTGCCATGACCTCGATGCGGGCGCCGATGGAGTCGCCGTCATGGCGCAACTGATCCATGAAGGCCTCGAGTTCCGGGACCATGTCCGCATTGGGCGCGTAGAAGGGATTCTCCGGCACGGCGTCCCAGGAGACGAAGGGAATCGGCATCGGCCCGAGCTGACTCATGTAACCACGGATACGCACCCCGTACTCCTGCATCAGCCATTTGCGCGCCACGGCGCCCGCCGCCACGGTGGGCGCTGTCAGGCGGGCTGAGGAACGCCCTCCGCCCCGGGGATCGCGTACACCGAATTTTTTCCAGTAGGTGTAGTCGGCATGGCCGGGCCGGAAGGTATCGGTGAGGTTGCCATAGTCCTTGCTGCGCGCATCCGTATTGCGGATCAGCAGGCCAATGGGCGTGCCCGTGGTCACGCCCTCGAACACCCCCGACAGGATCTCCACCGTGTCCGGTTCGCGCCGCTGGGTGACGTGGCGCGAGGTCCCCGGACGCCGCCGATCGAGTTCGGCCTGGATGTCGGGCTCGGACAGCATCATGCCCGGGGGGCAGCCATCGATCACGGCGCCGATGGCCGGCCCGTGCGATTCGCCAAAATTGGTGACACTGAACAAGGTACCCAGGGTATTGCCGGACATGGTCGATGCGAAGGAAAAAGAGGGAGAAAAGGGATTCCATTATGACACTTTTGCCGACGGCCCAATCCAGGCATGACAGCGGCAAAATACACGTGAGACATGCCCGCGCGCGATCGCGCCGGGAGGGTTGGCGCCCTACGCCGGCGGCTCGGTCCGGGGCAGCCATGCCTGGATCAGGCCGAGGACATCACCCTGCCGTTCCCGATGCGGAAAGTGCCCCACGCCAGGCATCAGTTCAATGCGCGTCGGTCCCCCGCTGTACTGACCGATCTGGTCGGGATGGATCGTGGTGCTGTACTCGTCCCGATCCCCGTGAATCGCCAGAACCGGACAGCGGACCTGCGGCAGCACGCCGGTCATCGACCAGCCCTCGAAGTCCTGGCCGAGCCACGACCCACCCCAGGCGGCCAGCACCCAGGCGGCCTTGTCGCCGTGATATCTGGCCAGACGCGCCATCTGTGCCGGGTCCTCGAATGATTTCAGCGTGGCCCGAATGCCCGCCCGCGTCCGTTCCTCCGCGCATGTCTGCGCCGCCAGCGTCACCAGCGCCACGCATCGGTCGGCATGCCCGGCCGCGCAATGGATCGCCATGATGCCGCCCACGCTGTGGCCCATGACCACGACAGCCGACAGGCCCAACTGTTCACAGACTGAAGGAAAAACCTCCTGCGCCTCCTCGGCAATGAAATTCGCCGACGGCAGTCCGGTCCGCGCATCGGAACGCCCAAAGCCGGGCCGGTCATAGGCATACACCGACCGGCCAGTGCACCGGGCAAGCACCGCCGGAAAATCACGCCACAGCTCGATACAGCCCAGTGAATCGTGCAGCAGCACGATCGGCGGCGCCTCGGTCACCCCGGGTCCGGGCGTCCCCGGCCGCCACGCACGGGCGCTGATGCGTCCCAGGGGATGCGTCAGCCAGAAATCCTCACTCGGGACAGGTGCATCGGAAGGCGTGAAAGCATCAGAAGACGCGGGCGAATCGGAAGAAGAGGGTGGACCGGAAGACGCAAAAGGAACGGAAGCATCGGAGACGGAGGAAGAAGACATGGGGCGAGGCCTTCAAGAAGAACAACTGACCGGCACCGCCCGCGCATCTGCGGCGGGTGGCCGGGCATAGAACTCGAAACCCGGACGTTCGGTGTATGGGTCTCGGAGCACGGTCAACAAGTGATCGATCTCAGTGGCGTCATGGCGTTGCGCGGCCTCGATGGCGCGCTGCGCCAGATGGTTGCGCAGCACATAGAGGGGGTTGGCGCGCAACATGGCGGCACGGCGCGCCGGCGCATCCCCGCCCTGTCCGGTTCGACGGACCAGATAGCGGTCCAGCCAGGCGCGCGCCGGCGCAGGATCGGGAAACAAGGCCAGCCAGGCCCCGGCATCCTGATCGGCCTCGGCCAGCCTGCGAAAAGCCAGGGTGAAATCGGCTCGCTGCACGTGCAGCAGCGCCCACCAGTCATCCTCCAGCGCCGCATCCTCTGGTTGCCAGGCATCCAGTCCCAGCTTGCGGGCCAGACCGGCGCGATACGCCGCCAGAAACTCGGCCTCGAAGGACGCCAGGCAAGTCTCCAGCGCGGGCGCCTCGCACCCCAGCACCATCAGACTTCCCGCCAGCCGGTACAGGTTCCAGCGCGCCACCGCCGGCTGGGCGTTCCAGGCGTATCGCCCCGCCGTATCGCTGTGATTGCAGATATGATTTGCCTGGAAGGCATCCATGAATCCATAGGGTCCATAGTCCAGCGTCAGGCCCAGGATGGACATATTGTCAGTGTTCATCACGCCATGACAAAAACCTGCGAGCAGCCATCGAGCCATCAAATGCGCGGTGCGTCGCGACACTTCGGTCAGCAGCCGGCAGGCCGTAGCTGCCGGATCCATCCGGCCCGCCGCCCTTTCCCGGCACTCGGGATACCCCAGCGCGATCACGTGCTCCAGCAGAGCCTTCTGCTCGTGATGCGAATGGCCCCAGTGTTCGAAATGACCGAAGCGCACGAAACTGGGCGCCAGGCGGGTGACGACGGCGGCGGTCTCGGCGCTTTCCCGCATCACCGGGTCGTCGGAAGCGACCAGCGCCAGGGCCCGGGTCGTCGGAATCCCCAGGCCGGCCATGGCCTCGCTGGCCAGATACTCGCGGACGCTGGAGCGCAACACAGCCCAGCCGTCGCCCATGCGGGAATACGGCGTGCGCCCCGAGCCCTTGAGCTGGATTTCCCAGGTCCCCCCGGGTGTCCGGACATCACCCAGCAAATGCGCCCGGCCATCGCCCAGCTGCCCCGCCCAGACACCGAATTGATGCCCGCTGTAAACCGTGGCCAGCGGCGCGATATCCGCCAGGCGGCCGTCGCCCGAGCACAGCGCCAGGAACGCGGGCGTCTGCAGCGCCTCGGCGTCCAGGCCGATCAGGGCGGCAGCATCCGGGCTGGCGTGCAGCAGGCGCGGGTTGCGCAACGGCCGGGGCGCCACCCGGGTGTAGAAGCCAGCCGACAGCGATGCGAACGAACAGCCCGCGCGCAGTGACGCCAGCGCGTCCCTAGCCATGGCGCGCCGCCCGCTTGGCGGGGCGCACGTACAGGATGGCGCCCAGGTACAGCCCCAGGGACAACAGGATTTCCAGGCCAGCCAGCGCGGCGGACACCAGCGCGGTATCGGACCAGGCGCGCACCACGCCCTCCATCAGATAGAGCAGGCTGAGCATCGAGACCCACTGCAGGGTATAGAGGCGACGCCGCAGCACCCCGCTGACGGCGAACAGCAGCGGCACGGCCTTGAGGGCCATCAAGCTACCGCCAGGGCGCAGCGGCGCCCACCACAGTTCCCAGCCCACGCTCAGCACGATCAGGCCGAACAGGCAGATGCAGGCCAGGCCGTGCAGCCCCGGGCTCAACTTGATTTCAACGCTTTCCATGCTGGTATTATGACCCGAAATTCCGTGCCTTCCCTATGACGACACCGCAGACTTCCACCCCGTCCCTGGCCGACCGCCGCGCCCGCGCGCTGGACATCCTGCGCTTCACGCTGGACTTCGCCGGCCACCGCAAACTGACCCGGGTGGCATCCAGCCTGACCTTCACCACGGTGCTGGCGATCGTGCCGATGCTGGCCGTGGTACTGGCGCTGTTCACGGCCTTTCCGCTGTTCGCTGAATTTCACAAGTCGCTGGAGACCTTTCTTGGCGAAAGTCTGCTGCCGCCCTCGGTGTCAGACACCATCCTGCGCTACCTGAACCAGTTCGCGGCCCAGGCCTCCGGCCTGACGGCCGTGGGGGGCGCCTTTCTGGTCCTGACCTCGATCATGCTGATCATGACCATCGACGAGGCCTTCAACGAGATCTGGAACGTCGTCCGCCAGCGGCCCATCCGTCAGAGGTTGCTGGTGTACTGGGCGATCATTTCCCTGGGGCCGATCCTGATGGGCGCCAGCCTGTGGGCCAGTTCGGTCCTGGCGCGGGAGTCCATGGGCTACATCGGCAGCCTGTCCGAAGGGCTCAGTCTGCTGCTCAATCTGGTGCCTCTGCTGATGTCGATCCTGGGCTTCACCGCCCTGTTCGTCTTTGTGCCCAACTGCCGCGTGCTGTGGCGCGACGCCGCGCTGGGCGGACTGGGCACCACCGTGGTGCTGACCATCATGAAGGCAGGATTCACGGCCTACCTGACGCGCTTCCCCTCCTACACCGTCATCTACGGGGCTTTTGCCACCCTGCCGATCTTCCTGCTCTGGATCTACCTGTCCTGGCTGGTGGTGCTGATGGGCGCCACCGTGGCCTCGTTGCTGCCGGCACTGCGGCTGCATCGCTGGGCGCTTCAACGTCAGGTCGGCGCCCAGACCGTCGACGCCCTGGGCATTCTGCGCATCCTGTGGCAAGCGCGCGGGACACTGCCCCCGGGACGCAGCACGGGTTACCTGGAAAAACACCTGCGCGTCCACCCCGACGCCCTGCACGAGATGCTCGCCGCGCTGCGCGAGCTGGGCTATGCGGTCCCGGTCGCCGACGGCGACCAATGGGTCCTGGCCTGCGATCCGGCCCGGACCGACATCGGCCCCCTGGTGGACCGACTGATGCTCGACCGTGCCCAGGCCGGGTTGCAGCCCTACATCCTCGAGGCGCTGTCGCGCTCCCTGCGAGGCGAGCCCCCCGTCCTGGATGCGCTTTTTACCGATGACGCTACCGAAAACCGGAATGATGATGCACAATAATGAACAGAAAGCCGGATCGCGGCACCATTGGGGATCGACATGCTGAAAGTCAACGAAATCCTGCGCGTGAAAGGGCACACGCTGTATACGGGAACGCCCGACATGCCGGTGCGCGAGGCCATCGCCACCATGAGCCAGCTCGACATCGGTTCGCTGGTCATCATGGAACACGGCCATCTCACCGGCATGCTGACCTTCCGCGAGATCATGAACCACCTGAGCGCCCACGACGGCCAGGCCGGCGACTACTCGGTGCGCAGCATCATGGATGACGCGCCCGTCAGCGTCACCCCCAACACCGACGCCTACGAGGTGCAACGCCTGATGCTCGACCGGCACGCCCGTTACATTCCGGTGATGGACGGCCCCACCCTGATGGGCGTGATCTCGTTCTACGACATGGCGCGCGCCATCGTAGAGGCGCAGCAATTCGAAAACGACATGCTCAAGGCCTACATCCGCGACTGGCCCGCTGACACCTCCGAGTCATCGGCCGGCAAGGCCTGACGATCCGGGCCATCCGTCGTTTGCCGGACCATCCGGCACGGCAAACGACCGGGTCACGGCTCAGGTCAGCGCCTCCCAGGCACGACGCAGGATCTGCGGGCCTTCGGCCCGCAATTGCGCGGGGTCCGACAACATGCGCCGCCATTGGCGCGCGCCGGGACGGCCTGTGGGCCAGCCCAGTACACCGCGCATCATGAGGTGCAAAGGAACGCCGCTCGCGTGCTGCGCGGTCACGTAGTCGAACCAGGCCTCCAGGACGGCAAACGGTGCTGGCAAGACATCATCGGGCGCCATCCGGCGATCGAGTTCGGTCAGGATGTCCGGATGATGCCAGGCCGCGCGCCCCAGCATCACACCATCCAGGCGCGTCATCCAGTCCAGGCTGGTCTGGACATCGGCCAACCCGCCGTTGAGCACGAACACCGCATCGGGAAAATCCTGTTTCAGGCGCGCGGCATCAGCGTAGCGCAGGGGCGGTTTTTCGCGGTTGTCCTTGGGCGACAGCCCCTTGAGCACCGCATTGCGCGCGTGAACGATGAACACACGGCAACCGGATTCATGCAGCATGCCGACAAAATCGCGCACGAACCCATAAGACTCATCGTGGTCCAGGCCCAGGCGATGCTTGACCGTCACCGGCACCGAGACGGCATCCTGCATGGCCCGGACACAATCGGCGACCAGACGCGGTTCGGCCATCAGGCAGGCGCCAAACGCACCGCGACGGACCCGTTCCGAAGGACAACCGCAATTCAGATTGATCTCGTCATAGCCCCACCGCTCACCCAGCCGGGCGCTCTGCGCCAGAGCGTCCGGCTCGCTGCCGCCCAGTTGCAGCGCCACGGGGTGCTCAGCCGGATCGAAGTCCAGGTGACGGCCCACATCGCCGTGCAGCAGGGCGCCCGTGGTGATCATTTCGGTGTACAGGCGCGCGCGAGGCGAGAGCAACCGGTGGAAATAGCGGCAATGCCGATCCGTGACGTCGATCATCGGCGCCACGCACAGGCGCCAAGCGGAGGACGGATCAGCTGACGCCACGGCGCCTGGGGGCATATCGGAGACAGGCGCGGAATCATTCCGGGCGCCGGGGGAACACGGGGGCATGCGAGACTTATCCTGGACAATTCGTCATTTTAACGGGCCACGAAACGGCCGCGCACAGGCGGCGGATCGCTTTTCGTCTAAAATTCCGGCAGACCGATCCCGTCCAAACCCAGGCCTTCCTCGGCCGCATCCGTATTTCCATGGCCGTATTCACCCCTGTCACCGAGAACGACGCGCATATGCTGCTGCTGCGCTACCAGTTGGGCGAACTGGTCGCCTTGCGCGGCATTACCGCGGGCATCGAAAACACCAACTATTTCCTCGACACCACGCAAGGCGCTTATGTACTGACGCTGTTCGAGGTCCTGAGCGCCGAACAGCTGCCGTTCTACATCGAACTGATGCATCATCTGGCCAACTGCGGCGTCCCCGTGCCCGAACCCCAGACGCTGCTCGACGGAACCCGCCTGACCACGCTGAACGGCAAGCCGGCCGCGATCGTCACCCGTCTGTCGGGCGGCTATGAGCCCGAACCCGGCCCGCTGCATTGCGCCCTGGCCGGCCAGACCCTGGCCCGGGCGCATCTGGCGGCCCAGGATTTTCCCATCCGCCAGCCCAACCTGCGCGGCCTGGACTGGTGGCGGACCACCGCCCCGGCGCTGGCGCCCTTTCTGGATGCCGATCAGGCCGCGCTGCTGCGGAACACATTGGACGAGCAGATCACCTTTGCCGCCACCGGAACACTGGCGCAACTGCCATCCGGGCCCGCGCACTGCGACCTGTTCCGCGACAACGTGCTGTTCGACGGCACCTATGAATCGCCGCATATGGGCGGCATCATCGATTTCTATTTTGCCGGCTGCGACACCTGGCTGTTCGACGTCGCAGTCAGCGTCAACGACTGGTGCATCCACCGGGCCACCGGCGCTTTCGTGCGCCGGCGCCTGGAAGCCTGGCTGCAGGCCTATCATGCCGTGCGTCCTTTCACCGGGCAAGAGCGCGCCGCCTGGCCTATGGCCCTGCGTGCGGCGGCTCTGCGGTTCTGGATTTCCCGCCTGTACGACTTTCATCTGCCGCGGCCGGCTCAGACCCTCAAGCCGCACGACCCTCGCCATTTCGAACGCATCCTGCGGCTGCGAACCGATCAGCCCGCGCCCGCCCTGCCCCGCTCATGATTTCTCTGCAAGCCGCCATTCTGCCGCCCAGCGCTGGCTGGACCTGGATCAGCCAGGGCATTGCGTTGTTTCGCCGCCAGCCCATGGCCATGCTCTTCTGGAGCATCGTGACCAGCTTTTTCATCAATGTCGGCGCGCTTGTGCCGATCCTCGGCCAGACCCTGCTGGTGCTGCTGACGCCGTTGCTGACCTTTCTGACGCTATGCGCCTGCCGCAACCTGGATCAGGGCGTGCGCATGGCGCCCGGCCTGTGGCTGCAACCGTTGCAGACCCCCGGCGTGACCGGCGCATTGCTGAGACTGGGCCTGGCCTACCTGAGCTGTTCCTTTCTGATCGCCCTGATTGCCGTGCTGCCCTTCATGTCCTCGATGCTCACCGCCCTGGGGACCGGCGGACAGCCAGATTTCGCCACACTGGAGCACGCCATGCGCGGTCCGCTGATCGTCTTCGGCCTGCTGTACGTGCTGCTGTCAGCCCTGTTCTGGCATACCCCAGCGCTGGCGGGCTGGCACGGCCTGCCCCTGCGCCGGTCGCTGTTCTATTCCATGGTCGCCTGCTGGCGCAACAAATACGCGATCATCCTCTATGTCGCGCTCTGGGCGGGGCTGTTTTACGGCCTGCATGTCCTGCTCGATGCAATGGCCACCGCCGGGGTGTCCACGAGCCTGCGGGCCTGGCTGTCCCTGCCACTGGACATCCTGGTCACCGCTCTGCTGTATTGCAGTTTTTACCCCATCTACACCACGATCTTCCGCGTCCGCCAGGCCGCCTCCACCTGAGCCTGCCCATCCGGCCGGGCGCAGTAGCCCGCCGGCAGTTCCAGCACGGCCGAAGCGCGCAGGCAAAACACGCAACGTCCGGGGGGGACCCGAGGCAGCACCCTCACGACATGGCCTGCGGCGTCCAGGAACACCAGATCCACAGGCTGTCGCAGACCCCACGTATGCACGGCGCGGCAGTCGGGCAGCAACAGCCCCGCAGGCCGCGTCCCCCAGTCCACCCACAGCCACAAGCCCAGCAAACGCGCGCAAAAAGAACGCGCGCAATACAGCCGCAGGGGCCACTGCGCATTCAACCACGGCGCCGGTTCCCGCGGGCCGCGCCCGGCCAGCATGCGGCAGGGGCCGTTGCCGCGCAACATCAAAACCCGGCATCCAGCAGTTTGACGGCCACAGGAAAACCAATGACCAGAAAGGTGCAGGGAAAAATGCACAGCACCATCGGGAACAGCATCCGCACGGGCGCTTCGAGCGCCAGTTTTTCCGCGCGCAGAAAACGCTCGCTGCGCTGACGTTCGGCCTGCGCCCGCAGCAGCGGCCCCAGGCTCATCCCCATCCGGTCGGCCTGGGCCAGCGCCGAAACCAGCGCACGGACACCCGGCACATCCGCATGCTCGGCCCAGTGCAGCAACCAGCGGGACCGCTCCATGCCGGTGCGTTCCAGCGCGGCCGCATCGCGCAGGCTCTGACGCAACGGGCCTTGCGGCGCATGAGCGCACACCTGTTGCAGGGCCGCCGGCAAACTCAGGCCGGCTTCCACGCAAAGCGTCAACAGATCCAGCATGAAGGGGAGTTCCCGCATCATTCTCACGCGTCTGGCGGCCGCGCAGCGACGCAGCCCCTGATCGGGCCAGATGAAACCCAGGACAGCCCCCATGAGCACCAGCGCCATGCCCACCCGGATCGACACGGCCCCCAACCACGCACCCACGCCTGCCAGCCCGGCGCCGCAACCCGCCGCCAGCACGCAAGCCGCCAGCCAGCGATCCGCCCTCCAGTGCGAAGCCAGGCCGGCACGCGACCCCCAGCGGCGCAATTCCCGGCGCATGCGCCAGGTGACGAAGGGCTCGCACCAGGGCGCCAGCGCCTGCACCCAGGGCCACCAGAACGCGGGCGGCCGCGTCCGGGCATCTCCGTGCGCAACAGCCCAGGGGCGACCGAGTGTCCACAAACCCAGACAGCCCGCCATTGCCGCCAGACACAAACCGATCCAGAACCATGCCATGCCCTTTCTCCCCCCGGATAACCGTCTATACCTCGATCGCCACCACGCGCCGGATCCAGAGGATGCCCGCGCCTTCCAGCACCAGGATCGTCATCAGCACGAGCCAGCCATACCAAGTCTGCCACAGCAACGCCATGGCCTCGGGTTCCAGGCGACTCAAAACCAGCGCCAGCACCACCGGCAAACCAGCCATGATGCGACTTTGCATCCGGCCCTGGGCGGTCAGCGCCTCGACCCGGCCCAGCCAGTGCTGCCTGGACCGAAGCGTCTGGGCAATGCTTTCCAGGGTATCGGCCAGGCTGCCCCCGGTACGGGCGGCGATGCTCAGGGCCGACACCACGAGGTCGCAAGACTCGGTCGGCATGCGGTCGCGCAATTGCTGCAAAGCATCCTGAAAGCTCAGACCCAGGCGCTGTTCGCGCAGCATCAGGCCGAATTCCTGAGAAAGCGGCGGCACGGACTGAGAAACCAGATGCCGCAGCGCCGGCTGGACCCCCGCCCCCGCGCGCAACGCGCCGGCCAGCGCCTGCACCAGATCGGGCAGTTGCGCATCGAACCGACGCGCACGGCGATGGCGCACGAAACGCAGGATCAGCGGCGGCGCGCACAGCAACCCGGCCAGCACGGGCAGCACCCCCCACCAGCGTCCCGCCAGCCAGGCCACGGCCAGCATGAGCACCAGTCCCAGCATCGCCACGGCCGGACGCAATTGCGTCATGTCCAGGAACAGAAAAGACGCATCCAGCGTACGCCGGGTCTCCTCGCGCAGACGATTCTCGTAGCGCCCCCAGGCACGGTCGGCCTGCCCGAGCAGCCACCAGGCAGCCAGCGCGACACTGCCTGCCAGCACGACAAGCATCAGGGCCATCATGCCGCGCCTTCCCGGGGAAGTTCACTCCGCGACAACACATCGGGCTGTTCCCTGCGGCAGGGCTGCGCGTCGGCGGCCGACCTCTCGTCCAGCGCCGCGCTGCCCTGGCAGACCGTCTGGCCGGAGAACAACGCGATATCCAGCGCGGCGACGCCATCAAACCCGTCGGGCAGCAGACCGCAACCGCTGAACACGGCAGGCGGCCCGGCGCGGCCCCGGAATACTTCCTGCAGCTGAATGCGCCCGCTCTCCTGGCCTGTCACCTGAACGATGGCGCTGATCAATCGCCGGCCATCGGCCGCGCGCATCAACTGGATGATGCAATCGATGCTGGAGGCGATGTGCTCGCGGATCGCGGCCAGCGGCAAATCCATCCCCGCCATCAGGATCATGGTTTCCAGGCGGCCCAGCGCATCGCGCGGGCTGTTCGCGTGCAGCGTGGTCAACGAACCTTCATGTCCGGTATTCATGGCGGCCAGCATGTCGAACGCCTCGCCACCCCGACATTCCCCCACCACGATGCGATCGGGCCGCATGCGCAGAGCGTTGCGCACCAGATCGCGGATCTCGACGCGCCCCCGGCCCTCGGGATTGGCCGGCCGGGCCTCGAGACTGACCAGATGGGCATGATTCAGGCGCAGCTCGGCGGCATCCTCGATCGTGATGATGCGCTCGCCGTCCGGGATGGCGTTGGACAGCACATTGAGCAGGCTGGTCTTGCCGGAACCCGTGCCGCCGGAGACGATCAGATTCTTGCGATGACGCACGCAATGCGTCAGAAATTGCGCCATGGACTCATCCAGCGCGCCGACCGCCAGCAAATCGGACATTTCCAGACGTCGGGCGGGAAATTTGCGGATCGTCAGGCTGGCACCACGCAGCGCGATGGGTCCGATCACTGCATTCACCCGGGAACCATCCCGCAGGCGGGCATCGACCATGGGCGTGCTTTCGTCGATCCGGCGTCCCAGCGGCGCCACGATCCGGTCAATGATGCCCAGCACCGCCTGCTCACCGCTGAAGCAGGCCGCGGCACGCATCAGGCGCCCGCTCCGCTCGACAAAGATTTCATCATGACGGTTGACCATGATTTCGGTGACGCCGGGGTCGGCGAGCAACGGCTCCAGAGGCCCCAGCCCGACCGCTTCATCCACCAGTTCCCGGGCCAGCGCCTCGCGATCCAGCGCTGCGGGCAACGCCTCATCTGCCTCGATCAGACCGCCCAGCACGGCAGCCGCCTCGGCGCGCAAGGCCGCGTCGCTCATTCCGGCAATGTCGCGGCGGCGCAATTGCAGTGCGGCAATCAGGTTTTCGTGGAGACGGTGCCGATATGCCTGCCCACCGGGGCCGGCATGGGACACTGCGTCGCCCGGCAGAATACCGGTTCCCTCGTGGTTTTCGTCCTGCGCGGCCATGGCCGGATCGATCGATCCGCCCGCCATGATCGATTCGATCTGGCGGGGCTGCCCGGATCGTCCTGCCTGTCCGGATCGTCCTGCTCGTCCGGATCGCTCGACCTCGACCTGTCCGGATGGCCCGATCTGTCCGGCCTGCCTGGATTGCCCGGTCTGACCATGCGATTCCGGTTGTTCGGGTTGTGCGGATTGACCGGGCGGCTCGATCTCCGACAGTCCGAGGCGTCGGACGCCAACGTCCGGTTCGCTCGAATGCCGTCCGGGATCACCGTTTCGTCCGGTGTCCCTGTGCTGGCCCCGCTCGCCAGAAGTCGGCGTTTCCACCAGCGACACATGCAGCAGGCAAGGGCCGATGACCACCTCGTCATGCGCCATGACAGGGCCATAAGCGGCGACCCGTTCACCATTGACGGTCGTACCGAACAGGGATCCCTGGTCCTCGATCCAGATTTCATCCTGACGCAGCAGCAACCGTGCATGCTGACGACCGACCCGCCAGGCGCGCAGGGTCAGCCCGCAAGCGACATCGCGTCCGATCAGCAGCGGCAAGCGATGCCGCTCACGTCGGTGACGGCCGTCCTCAAAGCGCAGCTCGAGGTCAACGCGCGTCATGGCCGGCCTGCCTCAGACATGCCGACGGGGGCAACGATCGATCCTTGCCACTGCGAACCGGGTCCGAGGGCTCGCGGGTCCCAGACGGGCCGCGGCCGAGGCAGAGGAAATGCCGAAGCCGAACGAATGGGCGGCAACAAGGCCGGGCCGGCAGGAAAAGACCGATCCAGAATCGCATCGGCCCGCTGGACACGCCGGCGCATGTCGGGATGCCCGGCCGTCACCAGGTGCGGTGTCACCAGGATGGCCAGTTCCGTCTCGTTGCGCTGAAAACGGGTCGAGCGGAACAAGGCGCCAAGGATCGGCAGATCACCCAGCCCTGGCAGGCGGTTCACGTTACGGGCCGTATCCCGCGACAGAAATCCTGCCAACACCAGCGTCTGCCCGGAACGGACATTGAACTCGGTGGCCGTGCGCCGGGTCTTGAGGGAGGGACCGCCCGGCACCGACAGTGAGGGATCGATGGCGCTGACCTCGACCTCCAGACGCGAACGCACAGCTCCGCTGCGTTCGATGGACGGCGTGATGCGCAACGACACCCCATAGGGCTTGAAGGCTGTCTGCGTATTGCCGTCGCCGTCCACAGTGCTGTAGGGCACTTCGCCTCCGGCCAGAAATTCGGCTGTCGCGCCGCTGCGGGCCAGAAGCTGAGGCTGCGCCAGCACCACAGCACGACCATCCTGAGCCAGCAGATCGATGCGTGCGGAGAGCAGCGCATTGATGCCGAAATAACCGGCCGCCCGGGGCGACGGGAAGGCAAGCGGCAACACGGTCTCGCCCGGCCGATCCGCATAGCGGCGAGAGCCGGCGTCCCAGCCCAGACCGGCGTTCATGCCGCCGGTCCCCTCGCTGCCCCAGCGCAGGCCGACCTCGCGCAACAGGGACCGGGGGACTTCGACCACGCGCACATCCAGCAGCACCATCTGATCCCAGCCCACCGTCCCGGTGAAATCCAGCAATTGCGGATAGCGGCGGCCGAGCTCGGCCAGTCGTTGCCGGTCGCCATCGGAAAGCTCGTCGCCCTCGACCAGCAGTTTCTCCCCCAGCGAGGTGACCCGGAGACCGGGGATGCGCTCGAGCAGTCCGCGCAGTTCGTCCTGCAACTGGCGCGCGCCTTCGGGCGCAACCTCGACAGCATAGCGAAAGGTCTGCCCGTCCGCAGTCCAGGCATGCAGGGTGCTGAAGCCGGGCTTGCGGGCGAACAGGATCACCTCGCGATCATCAGTGCTGACGGCCTTGAGGATCTTGCCATCTCCCACGGCCACCCGGGCCACGCCCGGGATGCCCAGCACCCGGACCTCGCCAGCCTGAAGCGCCAGCGGGGTTTCGGTCACGGTCGTGGCGGCGACGCCGGAACGCGCCGCCACGGCCCGGACAGTCACAGGCGATGGCGCCTGGGCGGAAGCCGCAACCGCAGGGGTGAACAGTCCCATGCCCTGGAGCAGAAACGGGAACAAGACCAGGCACCGGGCACGGACAATGAACAGATGCGGGCTCATGGTGCTTCCTCGGATTCGAACTGTTCTGCCGGCAGGCTTCCCGCCCCCCTGCGGTCCGCCGGGCCGGTTGGCCGCTCGCGCCTGGGGTACTGACCGGACAGCCTGTCAGCGGTGAGCACGGCGGCATCCTCGTCGAACATCGGGGTGGTGGACGCTTGTTGCCGGCGGGCCAGTGAGCGCATCCAGGCACTGACCAGATCCTGGCCTTCGGGCAGGTCGAACCAGCCATTGCCGGGCCGCGCAGGAAGCGACCGGGGATCGGCCCAGGCCGGCAGGCCACGGGCGGCCGAAGTTCCATACAGAATGACGGCGCGGCGGGCCGGCGCACGAGGCGGATCGCCCACTCCCAACAGCGACGCCAGGTCGCCTCGAGCTGCCCGGCGATCGGCACGGGCATCGCCAGGATGGCGCAGGATGGCTGTCAGCGTTCCGGCCTGGCGGGCGGCAACCAACTTGACGACATCCTCGGGCGCCGCGTCGAGCGTCAGTGTGGAATAGGAGGACGTCTCGTTCCCTGTCCGGGTCTCGCGACCGGTCGCCAGCACCAGCACGCCTTGAAGCAACGGCGCCGTCAACTGCTTGCGCCGGTGATTGAAGGACACATACAGATCGATCAGATCACCGGGCTGCAACAGGCCGGACAGGGAATTGACCTGATCCACGGGCAAGGTAATGGCTCGCCGCCCGGGCGCCAGATGCTCGGAAAAGGCCGGCCGGGGCTGGACGGTGTGCGCGGCCATCAGCGCATCGCCGGCCAGCACCGCTCTGCCAAGGACCCGGCCTTCGAGTTCGCCCAGCCGGGCGAGCGGCAGCGTGTCGCTGCCCACCCAACGGGCGGGAAAACCACGCACCGCCAGGTCCTCCGCCGTCAAGCGGGTGCCCGCCGGAAGATCCCGGGCCGCCACAATGCGCTCGACCATGTCCAGGCGGGTACGCGCCTCGAGCTGCCGTTCGCGTTCACGCACGTGCACGGCCAGTGAACCCGCGGCCAGCAGGCCAGCTCCAAGGGCCAGCGCGCCCAGGACGACAGCACGAGGAATGCGGGGAAACGGCATGGTCATGGAGACTCCTTGGGCCGATGCCAAAAGGTCAGGACAACCTCATCGGCCCTGGCATAGAGATGCACCGTCAGGCGGGCACCATCCGGCCGGATCCATTCACCGGCGGCCGAAGCCGCCCTGTCTCTGGCGGTCACGGACGCCCCATCGGTCGCCGTCGTCACGGGACGCCAGCGCCGGGCCCGCAGCGCACGCAGCACGGCGGCGGCCACACGAGGGTAGGAACCTGGACACAGATAGCTGGCCAACAGTCCTGATCCGCCGGCGATCCGGCTGGAAGCGCGCAGCACAGGTTTTGCGCCAGGCGGCGCGAGCGTGGCGGGGTCGAAGCCGGCCGTCCGGCGATGGTCCGGGCCAAGGCTGGACAACAGGCCGATCGTGTCGGCGCGCCCCGCCCCGGCGGGACGCAATTGTGCCAGCCAGTGCCGGCCTTCGTGGGTGCCCGACAGCGACAGCACGGCGCCCGAGAACTGAATCCGTTCGAACCGGGACGCCCCTGCCTCGGTCAGCTGCCGGGCCGCATCGACGGGAGACAAGGGCGCGCGGAATTGCCGCATCCGCAGACGCGCACCAGGCAGATCGAAAGACATGGGCATCATCCAGACCCACTCCGCCAGGGCCTCGGCGCGGGCGGGATCCCAGGGCTGGGCAACGGCGCAGGTCGACCCGGCGCACAACATCAGGGCCGCCATCCGCAGCGACGGTGAGCTCCCCTGCGATACGAGTCGGCTCATGGCTGGCTCCAGGCTTGCACGTGCGGACGCGGCACACTCCCGGTCCATGGAGAGATCCAGTCCCAATCCGGCAGCGCGCGCCCCCAGGCCGCATCCACGCCCCGCGCACGGTTCAGAACCGCCTGACCCGCCGCCCGGGAAACCGAAGCGGCCCCGGCCCAGGCCCGACGACTGTCCGCCAGAATCGACTGCGCCTCGGCGTCGCCCGCTGCCGCACCGCCACCGCTCAGGATCGCCGTATGGCGACGCAGCGTCAGTCCCAGTCGGTCGAAATCGCGCAACGTACCCGCCGTCGATGCACGACCGGACGTCCGGACCCGGGCACTGGCGCGCCAGACCCTCGGATCGCCCAACCGCAATTCCTGCCGCAGCGCCGCGGCACCGACAATCGGATCGCCTGGCTGACGGCCGGCCATGGCGCCCTGCGATTCCAGCGCCAGGCGCACCGCGCCCGCCAGAAGATCCTGACCACGCCGGGTTCTCCAGCGGTGCCCCGGCGTATCCAGATAACCGTCTCCGGCAGGCATCAATCCCTCTGGCGTCAGGCGCTGATGAGCGTACGCGAAGGCAGCGCGGCGGCTGGCATGGGACAGCTGCAGGCCGACATCCTGCAACCGCCCCAGCCAGGAGATGCCCAGCCACAAGCTGCCCAGCACGGCGAGTACGACCAGGGATTCGACGAGGGCCTGCCCCGCCTGAGGCAAAGGAGAGGACATGTCAGTCTCCTGGAGGGTCGGACAGTCCGGCAGCCAGACGCGCCTGCCAGTAGGGATGGAACAGATTGGGGGTTTCGCGCAGACCATCCAGGCGACGCACGGGTCGTGAAAACAGGCTTTCTGCTGCGCTGCGCGCCTGGATCGTACGGCCGGAGGCATCCGGCAGCGTCAGACGGACGATGAATCCCGCCACGGCATCTGGGCCGGCATCGGGCGCGACATCCAGGTAATGCCCCAGGCCCCGGGAGGCCCAGGCCTGCCGATCCCGCAAGGCATAAGAATTCGCCAGAGGATTGTCCCGGCGGCCCAGCAGATCCCACTGTGTCGCCTCGCGCACCCAGCGCCAGAAATCCTGTCGGGAGAAATTTTCAGGAGGATCATTCACATGATCAGCCGCCATGGCCTGATCGGACCATGCCGGCATCCATGCCCAACCCATGGCGTATTCACGGTAATAGCAGCCGATCCAGCGGTTGGAGCGCAGTGCGTGAAAGGACAGGGTATCCCCCGCCCGCCAGCGGCCGGACGCATCCAGCACCGTGTCCCCGCGTCGTCGCAACTCATGACGCAAGTGCGGGCAACGGGCGCTGACCGGCCAGGCATTGCGCGCAGTCCGGTTCCTGGGGTCGAGAAAGGCATACAGGCCAGCCTGATTCCGCACCCAGTCGAACAGGGGCGCATCCGGCGCATGACCGCGCAATAATCCGGGCCAGGCATCCTGCGTCACTTCGGGCCGCAGATCGGCCGGTCGGTACTCGGGATAATGCCCGGCCAGTACAGCCTGCATCGCATCCAGGCGCGCCTGGGGCAGATCCCGGGCCAGGACACGGGACAGGTCGGCCGACAACTCATTCACGAAACGCTCGTGCGTGGCATAGGCTCGGCCCAGCGTGCCTTGCGCGCGGGCCTGGACCTCCAGGCCGACGGCGCGGGCCGCCGCCAGATAGGCCCGGCCCTGGGCTGCGCCGAACAGCAGGCCGATCAAATGGGCGGGTGGATTGCCGCGGGCCAGACGGCGGGATTCCATGCCGGCGAAATGCGCCCAGCTGCCCAGGGTGACCAGATGCGCCATGGCCAGCTGGTGCGCCATCCGGGCGCGGTTCAGGTAGGCCAGAAAATTCAATGTGCGGGCCTGGATCAGGGCGCCGCTATAGGCAGCCGCATCCAGGCCATGCACCAGCCGGGATTTTGCCGCCAAAACCTGACCGGTGGAAAAATACCGCATCCAGGCCACCCCCAGCACGGCGGCCAGCAGCATGCCGAGCACCAGGATCTGGCCCTGCTGGTTGCCCCATGGCGTGCGTCGCCGGGCCATGTCATTGCCCCGCTGCGGCATTGCCGGTGAATGATTTCAGCGATTTGGCGGCGGCCTGGGCGGCGGCCGACTCAGCCGCCGTCTGGGCGATACGGGATTGCTCGGAGCCGTCTTCCCCGGCGATTTCTCGTGCCATGGCGGCGGTCTGCGCGCGGATCACCTGGCCAAACAATTGATACACCGCGATGGCGGCCACGGCCACCAGCGCGACGACAATCACGTATTCGACCATGGCCTGGCCGCGCTGCGCGGCCCCGGCGACAGAGCCGGTCACCGGGGTCAGAAGCATCGGAGGATGCTGGCCGCCCTGGCGCACTGGCGCGCGCACCGCGCCGACCGACGGCGCGCCGGGCAGCACATGACGGATATGCGAAGATGAGCGCGGACGAACGCGACGTGGAAGACGGAGGAAGGCGGACATGACGGGCTCCTGTGACGGGTTGGCGTCCAGTGTGCCCCGCCCTCGTCCGTCCGCCTATTCGCAATTTCCGTCCTGGCCGGAAGTGTCCTGGCCCTGAGACCCCGCCTGCCGCCCTTGTTCAGGCCCGCCGATCCGGGACCGCATCCCGGTTCGGGATACGAGACCGGATTGACCGGAACATCCGCTCAGCCGATGCGCACGCGCAGCGTGCCCAGCCCCGCGATGGCGCCTTCGAGCCGGTCACCGGTCACGACGGCGCCGACCCCGGACGGCGTGCCGGTGTAGATCAGATCGCCGGCACGCAGCTCGAACAGGGTGGACAGATAGGCGATAGCTTCCGGCACCGACCAGATCATGTCGGACAGGTCGCCGGACTGACGCAGCTGGCCGTTGACCGACAGGGTGATCGATCCCCCGGCCATCGCGCCGGTACCCGCTGCCGGATGCAGCGGCCCGATGGGCGCGCTATGGTCGAAAGCCTTGCCGGTTTCCCAGGGACGACCGGCTTTCTTGGCCGCGCCCTGCAGGTCACGGCGCGTCATGTCCAGGCCGATGGCGTAGCCCCAGATGCAGGCGGACGCCTGTTCGGGCGTCAGATCCCGGCCGCCCGAGCCCAGGGCGGTGACGAGTTCGACCTCGTGATGCAGATCCTGAGTCAGCGGCGGATACGGCAGCACGCCTTCGGCGCCATCGGCGACGTTCAGGACTGCATCGGCCGGCTTGGAAAAGAAGAACGGCGGCTCACGTCCCGAATCGCCCATTTCCCGCGCGTGTTCCGCGTAGTTGCGGCCCACGCAGTAGATGCGCCGCACGGGAAAGCGGGCGGCCGTGCCCTGGACGGCCACCGTGGCCGCCTCGGGACGGGGAATGACGGTTTCGCTCATGGCGTCTCAGGCCTTTGTCTGTTCGTAGCGTTCGACGGAAGAACGGATTTCCTGCTTGGCGGCTTCCACGTCGGACCAGCCCTGGACCTTGACCCACTTGCCTTTTTCCAGATCCTTGTAGTGCTCGAAGAAATGCTGGATGCGCTGCAGTTCCTCGGCCGGCAGATCAGCCGTCGAGGCGATGGAACGATACGGCGCATAGAGCTTGTCGACCGGACGGGCCAGGAGCTTGGCGTCCTTGCCGGATTCGTCTTCCATGTTCATCACGCCCAGAGCGCGGCAGCGGATCACGGCGCCGACCTGAATCGGGAAAGGCGCGATCACCAGGACGTCCACCGGATCGCCGTCTTCCGACAAGGTCTGGGGGATATAGCCGTAGTTGCAGGGATAGTGCATGGCGGTCAGCATGAAACGATCCACGAACACGGCGCCGCTGGTCTTGTCGACTTCGTACTTGACCGGATCCGCATTCATCGGAATTTCGATCACGACATTGAATTCCTCGGGCAGCTTGTCGCCGGCCGGCACTCGATCTAGGCTCATTGGTTTCCTTGATAGGTCAGACAGAAAAAACTATTTGCGGGCGCTGCCATCCGAGGTCTGGGACATGTCCACCCCGGGGATGGGCGCCGTGTCGAAATACTCGTCCTCATCGGGCGATGAGTCCGCCGGTTTTTCGGCCGAGGCGGCCGGCGCCGGCTCGGCGGCCCGGGACCCGGTCGCCTCCGTTTCATCCTGAATGTAGACCCCGCTGGCCGCATAGGGCGCGGGCTGGGAAACATCGGGCGATGCCGATCCGCCCGTATCGTCCGTTTCGTCGAAACGGGGATCGCCACGCGTATCGGCGGCCGGCAACAGACGGTTGACCGCAGGGATTTCGGCATCAGCCGCCTGACAGGCGAGCCGCCAATGCCGCAGCGCCTGCTCCGGATGGCCCAGCGCATCATGCAGGTTGCCCAGCAGCGCATAGACATGCGTATCGGCGCGCAGCGCCAGACTGCGTTCGAGATAGTGCTCGCCCTGCCCCCAGAGCCGGGAGATCAGGCACAGGTGGCCCAACGCCGCCAGGAGGCCGGGATGGTCCGGATTGGATTTGAGCCAGAGTTCGGCGCGCCCGAGTCGCTGGCCGGCCTCGGTGGAATTGCAATGGGCGTAAAGACGCAACAGCCGGTCGTCCAGCTGACGACCGAGGGAGGATTCGAGGATGCGGGCGGATTCGGCCGGATGGTCGAGACGGGCCTGGGCCTGGGCGCCCGCCAGGGCCAGATCGGCATCGAGCCGCTCGTCGGCGCTCAGATCGCCCCAGATGGCGCTCCAGCCTGAATCATCGACCTGGGCCAGACGCTGTGCGGTCGATTCCCGGATGAATTGTCGACCCTGGTCCTCGTCGATGGCGCCCCGGCGCAGCAACAGGCGCGTGAGCTCGTACACACGGTCCGCATGGCCCAGCTGGCGGTGCGCGCGCAGCAACAGGCGGGTGCCATGCAGAAACCGCGACGAAGCATCCTGGATGGGTTCGAGCAGCATCAGGGCCTCGTCGGCCCGGTTCTGATCCAGGTACATCTCGGCCGTCACCGTATCCACGGCCTGACGCAGGCGGGAATCCTGCCCTGCCCCCTCCTGGGCAAGCTGCAGCACCTGGTCGCGGCGCTTGTTTTCTCCGAGCAGATGCAGGGCGCGCGCCGCGCTGAGGCCAGCGAGCACCTTGCGATCGGCCGAGCGGGTGCGCGACACCAGGTTCGACAGGTCCTTTTCGGCCTGCACGTACCGGCCTTCCAGAACATTGATCCAGCCGCGTTCGAGCAGCTCGACGTCACGCCGCTGCGCACGGCGCCCGCGCCAGGCGCGCAGCCGGCCCGGACTGGAACCCAGCCAGTTCAGCGCGCGCACCAGCCAGTACAACGCCAGGAAGGCCAGAATCGCGCACGCGACAGCCAGGGACAGCGACATCTCGATACGCCACGGGGGCGTGACGATGAGGACATTGCCGCCGTGCTCACGCAGCACCAGGGCCAGCGCAACGGCGGCCGCGAACAGAATCAGGGTCCAGATCCAGGATCGCATCGTATCCCCCTCAGACTGAACCGTTGCCGGTCGGCTGAGCGGCGGATGCTGGCGCAGCGGAAGACGGCGTGGCGGATACCGGTGCAGCGGATGCCGGCGCGGGTGAAGACGATCCGGCCGGGCTGGCCTCGCTCTGATCGCTCTCGTCGGCGTCGGCGTCGGAAGCCGCCCCGTTCTGCTCGGTGGCCCTGGTAGCCTCAGCGGCCTCGGCGGCATCACGGGCCGCAGCGATCGCGGCAAGGCTGTTGTCCACCTTGGGCAGGGTGATTTCGATGGCGGTATCGTGCAGTTCGCGGGCAATCTTCAGTGCCTCGCGGGACGATTCGGCGCGCATGTCATAGCGCTGGTCGATGGCCTTGGACAGTTGCTCGAGCTCGGTCTGCCAGATGCGCAACTGACGCATCATCAGGGCCAGCTGGGCCGTCACGGCGCGCTGTTTGAGCACCTCGCGGAAACGCAATGCCTGATCGGGCGACATCAGCAGCGCCGCGGTGTCGTCCACCCGGCGCACATCGACCAAGCCGCGCAGTTCCCGCAGACCCAGGCTGGCTGAATCGCCCATCCATTGCCAGGTCTCTTTGACCCAGTCACGCCAGCCCCTGGCGGCAGGCTCCGTCGAAGCTTGCGCATTGGCGGCAACGATCTCGGCGGCAGGCGCCTCGTCAACGGGCGCCGGCGCCGACGGATCCGGATCAGCCAGCCGTCCGGCCGTGTCCGGAACCAGCAAAGGCGCCGTTCCGATCAGGTCGGAGAGGCGATCGATCCGCGCCGACAGGGCCGGCATGTCGATGGTCGCCACGGCGCGCAGACGCTCCAGGTCGCCGTTGATCGACTGTTGCAATGCCGCGAGTTCGGGACGATTGGCGCGCGCAAGCTGTGCCTGAGCGGCCTCGAGGGAGATGATCGCATTGGCGACGTTGCCGCCCAGGGCAAGCTGCTGCTGGGCGATCGTGACCAGGTGATCGATGTCATTGAGCAACACCAGGCCGGCGCCGCTGTCGGTCATCAACCGCAGGGCCTGATCGAATTCCTGGACCTGGCCGGCGGTCGCTTCCAGGGCGCCGCGCAGCGCCTTGATCCGTGTGGCCTGATCCTGAACCATGGACAGCGCCTGTCCGGCCTGAGCGCGGGTTTCCTGGGCAAGCTGGAGGCTTTGCGCCTGCTGTTGCTGCAAGTCGGCCCGCAAAGCGCGGTACTGGCGATTCTGATAGTACAGCGCGCCGCCCAGGACCAGAGCAAGCAGCACCAGCAAGATCACCGCCAGGAGAAATCCTCCGGGCCGTTTTCGCTCGGTTTCGGCCTGAGCCGTTGCCAGCGCGGATGCAGGCGTGGCCGAGTCGGAAGTCGAGGCGGGCGAGCTTTGGTCGATATCGGTCATGGCGGCGTACGGGTCCTTCTAGGCTGATCTCGCAGATGCCAATATAGCCTGAAACAAGGCTGCGTCATCGGGCGCGCTGAGACGCACGGTCAGCGTCCCATGGGGGCGGTCGGCATAAACACATTGTAAACGGCGCGCGATCCGCTCGTGCAGCGTCACGACACGGAGCATGGCTGGCCAGTTCATGCCGTGCCGGCGCAGGCTGGCAGCCACGGCATCGAAGGCTTCGAGGCTGGTCAGCAGCAACGTGCAGGCATCAGCCTGCGTCAACATGGCGCACTGCTCGCGAGCCCAGATCGCCGGGTCGCGCCGGTACAGCGCATGGCATTGCACCTGCCAGCCGCGCGCCTGAAGTTGTTGCGCAAGCCAGTCGCGGCCCCGTTGCGCCCGAAAGACATGGGCACGGCCTGGTGTCAGGGCGGCTGCCTCGATGACCGACAACAGCGACTCGGAATCAGGAGAGGCGGTCTCATCGGGCGCCAGAATCCGGTCCGGGGGCACATGGACGCGCAGCGCCCGGGCCGTCGCCGCACCCACCGCCGCCGCCCGAACCTCCCGCGGCCAGACCATGGCGGCGCGGCCATCGAAGCAGGCTTCCACCGCCTGACGGCTGACAAAGAGGCAGAGATCACCCGCCCCGAGCGCGGGCAACGCCGTGTCCAGCCGCTCGATCGTCAGTGCCGGCGCCTCGATCACGGCCAGGCCCGCCGCGCGCAGAGCATGCGCCAGCGCGGCATTGCGCCCTGCGGGACGAGTCAGGACGACCGGCGCGCGCGGATTCATCCAGAGTTCATTCAGGAGGCCGCCGGGTCGGACAGACGGGCCAGAATCTCATCCGCGCCCTGACCGAGCAAATCATTGGCGACCGCAGCCCCGAGCGTTTCGGCGGCCTCGGGCACGCCCTCGGCGCCCGCGCGCAACACGCGGCTGCCATCCGGTTCGGCGACCAGCGCCTCCAGGACCAGGCGGCCCTCCCGCAGCACCGCATGCGCGGCCAGCGGAACCTGGCAGGACCCGCCGAGCACCCGCGAGACGGCGCGTTCGGCAAAGACGCAGGCCGTAGTGTCGTTGCAAGCCAGCGGCATCAGCCAGGCCCGCAGGTCGGCCCGGTCCGCCAGAATCTCGATCCCCAGGGCGCCCTGCCCCGCGGCAGGCAGGCTGAACGCTACCGGCAGCACGGCGCGGATGCGCTGCGCCAGGCCCAGCCGGCGCAGACCGGCGGCGGCCAGGACGATGGCGGCATAATCGCCCCGGTCGAGTTTGGCCAGGCGGGTATCCAGATTGCCGCGCAGCGGCCTGACGGCCAGATGCGGGTAATGCGCGCGCAACTGGGCCTCGCGGCGCAGGCTGGAAGTGCCGATGACGGCCCCCGGCGCCAGCTCGTCCAGGGAGCCGGCCGTGTTCGACACCAGCGCGTCGCAGGGATCGGCCCGCTCCATGATGGCCGACAGAGCAAACGGCTGCGTCAGATCGACGGGCACGTCCTTGAGAGAATGCACGGCCAGATCCGCCCGGCCGTCCAGCAGCGCGGTTTCCAGTTCCTTGACGAACAGCCCCTTGCCGCCGACCTTGGACAGGGTCCGGTCCAGGATCTGGTCGCCACGCGTGGTCATTTCCAGCAACTCGACCTGACAATCAGGGTACAGAGCCCGGAGACGGGCCTGCACATGGCGGGCCTGCCACAACGCCAGGCGGCTGGCCCGGGTGGCGATCACGAGTTTTGGGGGAGCGGGTACATCGGTCATGCGGTAAACCTCGAAAGCAACAGGCGCAACAACAGGCCCAGCGCGGCCAGGATGGCCAGGCCCTGCAACAGAGAGGGACGTTTGAGTTTCATGGCGCAGTCCGTGAGTGGCCCGCCGCGCGCCGGGCCAGCCAGGTGCCCAGGCCCATGACGAGCAATGCGCCGGCAATTTCGGCGCCCAGCCGGGTCGGCGGCCGGGGGGCGCCCAGCCAGGTCGTCAGGGTGATATCGGTCACCAGCATTCCGCCGGCGATCCAGCCCAGCAGTCCGGCGCCCAGCGTCACCACCAGCGGATAACGGTCGATCAGCCGCAACACCAGGGTACTGCCCCAGACGATGATGGGCACGCTCAGCAGCAGGCCGAAAATGACGTAGGTCAGCCGGTGGTCCACCGGGGTGTTCTGCGCGGCGCCGGCAATGGCGATGACATTGTCCAGACTCATCACGAAATCGGCGATGATGATGGTGCGCACAGCCGCCCAAACGGAACTGCCCCCCTGGATCCGGTCGTGCGCATCGTCGTCCGGCAAAAGCAGTTTGATGCCGATCCAGAGCAACATCAGCGCGCCGACGAGTTTCAATCCTGGAAGCACCAGCAGGCTCAGCGCAAAGGCAATCAGGACCACCCGCAGGACGATTGCGCCCACCGTCCCCCACAGGATGCCCTGCAGGCGCTGACCATGCGCCAGCCTGCGGCAGGCAAGCGCGATCACGACGGCGTTGTCGCCGCCCAGCAGAACATCGATCAGGACGATCTGAAAGACTGCGCTCCAGTGCAGCAGTCCGAGCCATTCGAGCATGCCCTGCGTTACCCCTTCATGAAATCATGACCTCATGGGCTCCCGGAAACATCGGTCACCGGGCGCGAGCGCAAACCCCTCACGCCGGAGGGGTCCGGATCACCGGCGCCCGCCGGCCTACGCTGTGCAAGCGGCGAGCCCCTGGGGACGCCAGGCCCGGGCCAGTCCGTAAGGACCGGCCCGGGCCCCAGGCTCATTTCTCGCGCTGGTTTTTGATTACAGCACGGTTTTGAGCAGCTTGCCCATTTCCGAAGGATTGCGCGTGGTGCGGATTCCGCAGGCTTCCATGATTTCCAGCTTGGCGTCGGCCGTGTCGGCGCCACCCGAAATCAGGGCGCCGGCGTGACCCATGCGCTTGCCCGGAGGCGCCGTGACGCCGGCGATGAAACCGACCACGGGTTTTTTCATGTTGTCCTTGGCCCACTGCGCGGCATTGACCTCGTCCGGACCGCCGATTTCACCGATCATGATGACGGCATCCGTCTCCGGATCGTCATTGAACATCTTCAGCACGTCGATGTGCTTGAGCCCGTTGATTGGGTCACCGCCGATCCCGACCGCGCTCGACTGGCCCAGTCCCAGTTCGGTGACTTGCGCCACCGCCTCATAGGTCAGCGTGCCGGAGCGGCTGACGACACCGATGCGGCCCTTGCGATGGATGTGGCCCGGCATGATGCCGATCTTGATTTCGTCGGGCGTGATCAGGCCCGGGCAGTTGGGGCCCAGCAGCAGGGTCTTGCGGTTCTCGTCACGCATGCGGTTGCGGACTTCGAGCATGTCGCGCACGGGGATGCCTTCGGTGATGCAGATTGCCAGATCGAGATCAGCCTCGACGGCCTCCCAGATCGCCGCCGCAGCGCCTGCGGGCGGCACGTAGATGACCGAGACGGTTGCGCCGGTGGCCTGCTTGGCGTCCTTGACGGAAGCATAGATGGGGATGCCCTCGAAGTCCTCACCGGCCTTTTTCGGATGCACGCCAGCCACGAAAGCGGCGCGGCCATTGGCATAGTCACGGCACATGCGCGTGTGGAACTGACCGGTCTTGCCGGTAATCCCCTGAGTGATGACCTTGGTGTCCTTGTTGATCAGAATCGACATGTTGTATTCCCTACGATGCTTATTTCACAGCGGCGACGACGGCGGTCGCAGCCTCGGCCATGGTGTCGGCGCTGATGATGGGCAGGCCCGAGGCCGCCAGCATCTGCTTGCCCTGTTCTTCGTTGGTGCCCTTCATGCGCACGACCAGCGGTACGCTCAGGTTCACGGCCTTGCAGGCGGCGATGACCCCCTCGGCGATCACGTCGCAGCGCATGATGCCCCCGAAAATGTTGACCAGAATGGCCTTCACACCGTCGTTCTTGAGCATGATCTTGAAGGCCTCGGTGACCTTTTCGGCCGTGGCGCCGCCGCCGACGTCCAGGAAGTTGGCCGGCTCGCCGCCGAACAGCTTGATGGTATCCATCGTGGCCATGGCCAGACCGGCGCCGTTGACCAGGCAGCCGATGTTGCCGTCGAGCTGGATGTAGGCCAGATCGAACTTGCTGGCCTCGATTTCGGCGGGGTCTTCTTCGTCCAGATCGCGGTACGCGACGATCTCGGGATGGCGGAACAGTGCGTTGGAATCGAAGTTGAACTTGGCATCCAGGGCGATGATGTTGCCCTTGCTGTCGCGGTTCAGGGGATTGATCTCGACCAGCGAAGCATCGGTTTCCATGTAGCAGGTGTAGAGCTTCTGGCACACGTCGATGAACTGGGCCACGGAATCGGCCGGCATGCCGACGCCCTTGGCCAGCGTCTCGCCGTCGGCCTGGGCAAAGCCCTGCAGCGGGTCGATCATCACGGTGATGATTTTCTCGGGCGAGGAATGGGCGACTTCCTCGATGTCCATGCCGCCCTCGCTGGAAGCGATGAAGGCCACTTTCTGGGTGGCCCGGTCGGTCACGACGGACAGGTAGTATTCCTTCTGGATGTCGGCGCCGTCTTCGATGTATAGGCGGCGGACTTTCTGGCCCTCGGGCCCGGTCTGATGCGTGACCAGCTGCATGCCCAGGATCCGGCCGGCCAGGGTCTTGACGTCATCCAGCGACTTGGCGACCTTGACGCCGCCGCCCTTGCCGCGCCCGCCGGCGTGGATCTGTGCCTTGACAACCCAGACAGGCCCTCCCAGCTTTTCGGCGGCCGCCACGGCCTCTTCGACCGAGAACGCGGGAATGCCGCGCGGGACAGTCACGCCAAACTTCTTCAGCAATTCCTTGCCTTGATATTCGTGAATTTTCATGAGTTACCTGTCAGTGAAGAAAAAAGAAAGCCACCAACCCGCCGTTTCGGCGAGTCGGCCCGAGGCTGCTGTCCTGTCAGCGATCCGGGGAGGCTAGCGTTCATCGGAATGCGCCTCGGCGGGGACATACCAGGGAGCGTAATGCATGCGCACGACGGAGCCGTCCACGCGCAAGGCATGACAGCCATCCAGTTGAAAAGGCCGCTCACCGGTGCTGGACTGGCGATGCCGGTCGGCCATGGTCTGAACCGCCACGGTGGGCAGCACATCGGTCAGTTCCGTGACATGCGTACAGCCGGCCGAACGGCCGAAACGCTCACGCACGCGTTTGCGGAACTGATTGAGCAGATTCAGGCCGACCAGATTGCGGTATTCGGGCGCGATGGCACTGCAGAATTCCCCATAGGGAGCGGCTTCGTAGACAGCTTCGGACGCCGTGATGTTGAAACGCTCATCGATGGTGATGCGCAAGCGCATGTGATGCACCGGCGCGCCGGCGGGATGAATGCCGCCCCCGCGAATCGGGAAATCATAGGCCTTGATGTCGACGAGCTCGGCCTCCAGGTCCCACAGTCCGTCATCCCGGGCATAGGATTCGACGCGAATGGAACGCGTATGGACGGGACGGCGCGAACACGCCGGATCGGACAAGGGCATGGGAGCGAAAAAGGCCGGGATTCGTAAAACTTTTTGATTATATACCTTGTATAACCACCCGATTATATAGAGGACTCGCCCCGCCCCTGTCGCGCGCGCCCTGCCCGGCCGCGCAGCGGAGATCAGGCCTCCGCTCGCAGTGTCCGGGCAGCCTGCGCCATGGCTTGCAGTGCCGCGCGGGTTTCCGCCCAGCCCCGCGTCTTCAGACCGCAATCCGGATTCACCCAGAGCCGTTCGGCGGGCAACCGCCGGGTGGCCCGCCGGATCAGGTCCACCATCCAGTCCTCGCGCGGCACGTTGGGGGAATGGATGTCGTAGACGCCCGGCCCGATATCGTTCGGATAGTCGAAGGCCTCGAACGCCTCCAGCAGTTCCATGTTCGAGCGAGAAGTCTCGATCGTGATCACATCGGCGTCCATCGCCGCGATCGGCTCGATGATGTCATTGAACTCCGAATAGCACATATGTGTGTGAATCTGCGTGTCATCACGCACTCCGCTGGTGGACAGGCGGAAACTGTCGACCGCCCATTCCAGATAAGCGGCCCAGTCGCCACGGCGCAGTGGCAGGCCCTCGCGAAAGGCCGGCTCATCGAGCTGGATCACGGTCACGCCTGCCCGCTCCAGGTCCAGCACTTCATCGCGCAGCGCCAGGGCGATCTGGCGGCAGGTCTGTTCGCGCGGCTGATCGTCACGCACGAAAGACCATTGCAGGATCGTGACCGGCCCCGTCAGCATGCCCTTGACGGGCTTGGCCGTCAGGGACTGCGCATAGGCCGACCAGGCCACGGTCATGGGCGCCAGACGGGCGACATCGCCGTAGATCAAAGGTGGCTTGACGCAACGGGAACCATAGCTCTGGACCCAGCCGTAGGCCGTGAAGGCGAAGCCGGCCAGCAACTCACCAAAATACTCCACCATGTCGTTGCGTTCGGGCTCGCCATGCACCAGCACATCCAGGCCGATTTCCTCCTGGAAGCGCACGACGCGCTCGATTTCCTCGCGAATCGCTTTTTCATAGGCCGCATCCCCCAGCGCGCCGGCACGCCAGTCACGGCGCAACGCACGGATTTCCGGCGTCTGTGGAAAGGAACCGATGGTCGTCGTGGGGTAGCGCGGCAGGCTCAGACGGGCCTGCTGGGCAACGATGCGCTGGCTGAACGGGGTGCGGATGCGGCGCACCGACGCCGACGCGGCCAGACGCCGGGCGACATCCTGGCGATGGATGCGGCTGGACGCGGCGCGATTGCGCACTGCCTGACGCGCGGCCTCCAGCGCGCGCTGGTCGGCAGCATCCGTCTGGCCGTCCACCTGCGTCCGCAGCAGCCGCAGTTCGTCGAGTTTCTGCACGGCAAAGGACAGCCAGCTGCGCAGTTCATTGTCCAGGCCTGTTTCCAGGCTCAGATCGATGGGCGCATGCAACAACGAGCATGAAGGCGCCAGCCACAGGCGTTCGCCCAGGCGATCCGCCGCGTCGCGCACCTGCCTGCCGATCCGGTCGAGATCAGCGCGCCACACGTTGCGCCCATCGATCACGCCCAGTGACAGGATCTGGTCATCGCGCAGCGCGGCCAGCACGGCAGCCTGCTGGTCCGGGGCACGGACCAGATCTATATGCAGCCCCTGCACCGGCAGGGAACGGATCACATCCAGATGGGGCTCGATACTGCCAAAATAGGTCGCCAGCAGCAGGCTCGGCCCCTGTCCCGCCAGGCGGGCGTAGACGCCAGCCAGCGCGTCGCGCCAGGCCTGCGGCAGATCCAGCACCAGGATCGGTTCATCGACCTGCACCCATTCCACGCCCTGCTCGGCCAATCGCTGCAGCACCTGCGTATAGACATCAAGCAAGCCAGGCAGCAAATCCAGTTTGGCGACGTCAGCGGCGCCATCCGTGTAGGCATCCCCCTTGCCCAGCCACAGCCAGGTCAGCGGTCCGGGGATCGCCGGGCGGGCGCGGTGATCCAGCGCCTGGGCTTCGGCCACCTGCTCGAACAGGGATTCACGCGCGATACGGTAGGTCTGACCGGGATGGAGTTCCGGCACGATGTAGTGATAGTTGGTATCGAACCACTTGGTCATTTCGCAGGCCGCGGTCGGCGTGCCCGACGGCGCGCGGCCCCGCGCCATGCGAAACAGCGTATCCAGGCCGACAGGCGCATCCTGCGCCTGGCCAAAACGCGCAGGCACCGCGCCCAGCAGCGTGGTCCACTCCAGGATATGGTCATACCAGGCAAAATCGCCCACCGGCACCGCCGACAGACCCGCGCCAGCCTGGATCGCCCAATGGCGGGCCCGCAGGTCGCGGCCGACGCTCAGCAGGCTGTCCAGATCGGCCTTGCCGGCCCAATAGGCTTCCTGGGCGCGTTTCAACTCCCTGGCGGCACCGATACGCGGAAAGCCCAGATTATGAATGATCGTCATGATTAATCCTGATTAAATTAAAATAATTCAATGAATGACATTCTGCCTGGGTAAACCTTAAATAAAAAATCAAATCACACACGAATAACATGAGAAAAATTCATGATTGAGTTTCGCCATCTAGAAACCCTCCTGGCCATCCGTGACGGCGGCAGCCTGCAGGAGGCCGCCGAGCGCCTGCACCTGACCCAGTCGGCCCTGTCGCATCAGGTGCGCGATCTGGAGGTACGGCTGCAGACACCTTTGCTGAACCGGCGTACCCGCCCCGCCCGTCTGACCACGGCGGGCTTGCGCCTGGTGGCGCTGGCCGAGGACGTGTTGCCGCGTGTGCGCGCCACGGAACAGGAATTACGTCGCCTGGCAGCCGGCCGCGCCGGCCGGCTGCACGTCGCCATCGATTGCCATTCCTGCTTTCAGTGGCTGATGCCCACGCTGGACACGTTTCGCAAGGACTGGCCCGAGGTCACGCTGGACCTGACCGCCGCCTTTTCTTTTGCCCCCCTGCCCGCCCTGGCGCGTGGTGATCTGGACGTGGTCATCACCTCCGATCCCGAGCCGCTGGATTCCGTGGACTACACACCTTTGTTTGCCTACGAACTGGTATTGGCGGTCTCCAGCCAGGGGCCGTTGAGCGCGGCCAGCAAGATGCAGCCACAAGACCTGGCCGACCAGGTTCTGATCACCTATCCCGTGGACCGGGCCCGACTGGACATCTACACCGCTTTTCTGGATCCGGCGGGCGTGGAACCCTCCGCCGTACGCACAGCGGAACTGACTCCGATGATCGTGCAGCTGGTCGCCAGCGGGCGCGGCGTGGCGGCGCTGCCCAACTGGGCGCTGGATGAATACAAGAATCTGCCGGGGCTGAAAATCTGCCGGCTGGGCACGGGAATCTGGCGCACACTATGGGCAGGCATCCGCGCCGAGGATGCACAAACCGCCTATGTCCAGGCTTTTCTGGAACAGGCGCGGCGCACCTGCTTTGACACCCTGCCGGGTATCCGCGCCCCCGATCAGAGGTCCGGCAAGCCCTGACCGTCCAGCAGGCGCCGGATGCAATCGGCGGAAAACCCCCGGCCCGCCATGAAGCGGTATTGCCTCGCGTATTCACGGGGATCGGCGGGCGGCTGGCCGAATTTGCGCGACCAGACCGCATGGGCGCGCTGCGCCTCGGTGGCGCGCAAGGCATCCCGGACATCATCCAGCTGTTCGTCGGTCAGCCCCTGCTGGCGCAAGGCGCCGAGAATACGTTGCGCACCCTGGCGCGCCGAAGTGCGATCCGCATACACCTGAGCGTAGCGCTGGTCGGATTGCCAGTGTTCCCGGGCCAGGTCGTCGAGCACCGCCTCGATGGCGGCGGGGTCATCGCTCCAGGCGGACAATTTGCGGCGTAACTCCAGGCGGGAATGCTCCCGCCTGGACAGATAGGCCACGGCCCGGGCCTTGAGGCTCGGACCGCCAGACTCATTCCCCATCGGCGGCGGAAGCGGCGGGCACGGCCCGGGCTGTGACGCCCAGTTGTTCGCGCACGCGGTTCTCGATCTCGAAAGCCATGTCCGGATGTTCCTTGAGGTATTCTCGGACGTTGTCCTTGCCCTGGCCAATCCGGTCGCCGTTGTAGCTGTACCAGGCGCCGGACTTGTCGATCAGGCCGGCCTGAACCCCCAGATCGATGATCTCGCCCTCGCGCGAGATGCCCGCGCCATACATGATGTCGAACTCGACCTGCTTGAACGGCGGCGCGACCTTGTTCTTGACGATCTTGACGCGGGTCTCGTTGCCGACGACTTCGTCGCCCTTTTTGATCGATCCGATGCGGCGGATGTCCAGGCGCACGGAAGAATAGAACTTGAGCGCGTTGCCGCCCGTGGTGGTCTCGGGATTGCCGAACATGACGCCGATTTTCATCCGGATCTGGTTGATGAAGATCACCATGCAGTTGGCGCGCTTGATCGTGGCCGTGAGTTTGCGCAGTGCCTGGCTCATGAGGCGCGCCTGCAGACCGGGCAGCGAATCGCCCATGTCGCCTTCGATTTCGGCCTTGGGCACCAGCGCGGCGACCGAATCGATCACGATCAGGTCGACCGAACCCGAGCGCACCAGGGCGTCGGTGATCTCCAGTGCCTGCTCGCCGGTGTCGGGCTGAGAGATCAGCAGGTCCTCGAGATTGACCCCCAGGCGCGAGGCGTACTGAACATCCAGTGCGTGCTCGGCGTCGACGAAGGCGCAGGTGCCGCCGATCTTTTGCATTTCGGCGATGACCTGCAGGGTGAGTGTGGTCTTGCCGGAGGATTCCGGGCCATAGACCTCGATCACCCGGCCGCGCGGCAGACCGCCGACGCCCAGCGCGACGTCCAGCCCCAGGGAACCGGTGGACACGACCTGGATGTCGTGTTCGACCTGGTTGTCACCGTAGCGCATGATGGAGCCCTTGCCGAACTGTTTTTCGATTTGGGCCAGCGCGGCAGCCAGCGCCTTGGCACGTTCGGGGTTGGCCTTGCCGGAGCGTTCATCCATGAGGGAATTCCTATCGTGAGAGACAAGCCGCTCGAGACCATGATGACCGGGCGGCCGGATCCGCCTGCGGCGGAAGTTCGGGAAATTATGGCATTAAATTATACTGTATGAAAATACAGATGTGGCAATTCTGTCCCGAGCCAAACGACAGCGGGAACGAAAGCGGCGCGACGCCCCGATCACAGGCCGCCGGGCCGGGCCCGCAGGCCCTGCGCCGGCCCTCGCCGCGTCCGTCTTGCGGCCGCCCATCGTTTACCCTAGATGACCCTGCGGGGCTCCGTATGTAACAATGTTGGCACTCTGGGCCGCCTGGGCGCCCGCTTCTCTCCGGATATCATTCCACCATGCGTATCCTGATCGCCGAGGACGACAGTATTCTCGCAGACGGGCTATCCCGATCCCTGCGCTACGAAGGCTATGCCGTCGATGTCGTCAACGACGGCTCCAGTGCCGACTCCGCCCTGCAATTGCAGACATTCGACCTCCTGATTCTGGACCTGGGCCTGCCGCGCCTGGACGGCCTGTCCGTGCTGCGCAAGCTGCGCCAGCGGGGCACCCCCCTGCCGGTCCTGATTCTGACGGCGGCCGACTCCATCGAACAGCGCGTCGAGGGCCTGGACCTGGGGGCCGACGACTACATGTCCAAACCCTTCGCCCTGAGCGAGCTGGAGGCCCGCGTGCGCGCATTGGTCCGCCGCCACGGCGGCACACGCGCCTCGATCCTGCGTCACGGGCGCCTCGCCTTCGACCTGAACGGACGCGTGGCCACCATCGACAATGCCACCGTCGAGCTCTCCGCCCGCGAGACCAGCCTGCTCGAGATCTTCCTGTCGCGCAGCGGCCGCATGATCAGCAAGCATCAGCTGGTGGATCTGCTGTGCGAATGGGGCGAAGAGGTCACCACCAACGCCATCGAGGTCTACATCCATCGGTTGCGCAAAAAAATCGAACCCGCCGGGGTGCACATCCTCACCGTCCGCGGTCTGGGATACTGTCTGGAACCCGACAGCCGCGCCATGACGGCGGACACGGCCGCCGTCGGCTGACGGTCGCTGCGCCATGTTCGCCGATTCGGTACCGCACAGGCCCCGCCGTCGCCGTGCGACCCTGCTGGGCCGCATCCTGCTGTGGATGATCGTGCCGCTGTTCGTCCTCTGGTCGATCGGCATCGTCATCACTTATTTCATTTCCCTGAACATTGCCAACTCGCCCTACGACCGGACGCTGTCGAGCCATCTTCGCCTGCTGCGCCACGAGGTCGAACAGCAACGTCTCGCCAACGGCGTGATGCTGTCCGAATCCGCCCGCACGGTCCTGGCCGGCGGCACGGACGAGGCGGCGACCAGCTGGCAGATTCTCGATGCCAACGGCCGTCTGCTGGCGGGTGATCCGAGCATTCCCACACCGGAAAACTGGAACTACGACATCGACCAGATCCGCTTTCGCCACGCCACCCAGAACCACCAGTCGATCCGCATGGCCTACGTCTGGGGGGGACGCGACCAGGACAGCACTGGTTTTCTGGCCGTCGTGGCCGAGCCGGCCGAGGCGCGCGCCACACTGCAACAGGAAATCCTCACCGGGATGCTGACCCCCCAGCTCATCATCCTGCCGCTGGCCGCCATGCTGGCCGGCCTGGGCCTGACCCAGGGCCTGGAGCCGCTCAGTCTGCTCCAGGAACACATGCGACGGCGCAAACCCAGCGACCTGTCCCCCATCCGCGACGATCTCGCCCCCGCCGAGATCGTGCCCCTGATCGCGTCCATGAACAACGTGCTGCAACGCCTGTCCGATTCCATCGAATCCCAGCGACGTTTCGTCGCCAACGCAGCCCACCAATTGAAGACGCCGCTGGCCGGCATCCGCACACAATGCGAACTGGCGCTGCGCGAGCAGGAGCCCGAGCACATGCGCGACAGCCTGCAACAACTGATCAACGGATCCCAGCGCGCCACCCGGCTGGTGAACCAGCTGCTGCTGCTGGCCCGGGCGGAATCCATCGATCCGACCCAGTCGCGCACCACCGAGCTGCTCGATCTGCTGCCCCTGGCCGAAACCTGTACGCTCGAATGGGTCGAAACCGCCCTGAAACGCCGCATCGACCTGGGGTTCGAACCGTCGGGCGATCCCCTGCCGGTTTTCGGCAATGCGGTCATGATCCGCGAACTGTTGAACAACCTGATCGACAACGCGCTCCTCTATACCCCGGAAGGGGGGCGGGTCACCGTGCGCGCCCTGGCCGAAGGCGACCGCGTCTGCCTCGAAGTCCAGGACTCCGGCCCGGGCATCCCACCCGAAGAGCAATCACGTGTCTTCGACCGTTTCTATCGAATCCTCGGCCACGGCGCCGAGGGCAGCGGGCTGGGGCTGGCCATCGTGCGCGAGGTTGCCGAACACCATCACGCCACCATCGCCTTTCTGCCGCCGGGCAATCACCGGGATCCCGTCAGCGCCGGGACCCGGCTGCGTGTTTCATTCCCCCGCGACGATGTGCCCAGGACCCGTACATGAACCGAGCCCGACCCATTTCGCACGACTCGATGGACGAAGCCAACCGTCCCACCACCCACGAAGAACGCCGCGTCATCCTCGCCTCCTCGATGGGCACGGTTTTCGAATGGTATGACTTCTACGTCTACGGTTCGCTGGCCTCGGTCATCGCCCAGCATTTCTTTTCCGGACTCAATCCCACGGCGGGCTTCATTTTCGCCTTGCTGACTTTCGCCGCCGGGTTTGCCGTGCGCCCTTTCGGCGCCCTGGTGTTCGGCCGGCTGGGCGACATGGTCGGGCGCAAGTACGCCTTCGTCATCTCGATTCTGATCATGGGGCTGTCCACCTTCCTGGTCGGTGTGCTGCCTTCGTCGGCCTCGATCGGCACGGCGGCCCCCATGATCCTTTTGCTGCTGCGCCTGCTGCAAGGCCTGGCGCTGGGCGGCGAATATGGTGGCGCCGCCGTCTACGTCGCGGAACACGCCCCGCAGGGCCGGCGCGGTTTCTTTACCAGCTGGATCCAGACCACAGCCACCATCGGCATGTTTCTGTCGCTGGTCGTGGTGCTGGGCACTCGGGCGACCCTGGGCCAGGAGGCCTTCGACGCCTGGGGCTGGCGGGTGCCGTTCCTGATCTCCGTGCTGCTGCTGGTGATCTCGGTCTGGATCCGCCTGCGCCTGCACGAATCGCCCGCCTTCACGCGCATGAAAAGCGAAGGCCTGGTTTCGCGCGCGCCCATCAAAGAGGCCTTCGGCCGCTGGCACAACCTGCGCCTGATCCTGCTGGCCCTGATCGGCCTGACGGCCGGCCAGGCCGTGGTCTGGTACACCGGCCAGTTCTATGCGCTGTATTTCCTGACCGAGACCCTGGGAGTAGACGCCAATATCGCCAACATCCTGGTGGCCCTGGCCTTGCTGCTGGCCTGTCCCTTCTTTCTCGTTTTCGGCGCGCTCTCGGACCGGATCGGCCGCAAGCCGATCATCATGGCCGGCTGCCTGATCGCCGCCCTGACCTATTTCCCCGTCTTCAAGGGGCTGACCCACTACGCCAACCCGGCCCTGGAGCGCGCCCAGAACCAGGCCCCCGTCGCCATCGTCGCCGCCCCGCAGGACTGCTCCCTGCAATTCAACCCGGTGGGCATCGCGTCTTTTACCAGCGCCTGTGATCTGCTCAAGACCTTCATGGCCAGCCACTCGGTCCATTACGTGAACCGGCCCGCCCCGGAGGGCACGACGGCCTACGCCCTGGTAGGGGAACAGCGCATCGAGGCCTTCGACGGCACATCCCTGCCCCGCGCCGAATTCGCCCGGCGCAATGCCGCGCTCCAGGACGAACTGCGGCGGGCCGTGCGCAGTCACGGCTATCCCGCCTATGCCGACCCCTCCCAGATCAACTTCACCATGGTGCTGCTGCTGCTGTTTTTCCTGGTGTTGCAGGTCACCATGGTCTACGGCCCCATCGCCGCCATGCTGGTGGAGATGTTCCCCACGCGGATCCGCTACACCTCCATGAGCGTGCCCTATCACATCGGCAACGGCTGGTTCGGCGGCTTTCTGCCCCCGGTCGCCTTCGCGACCGTGGCCACCACCGGCAACATGTACGACGGCCTGTGGTATCCGGTCGCCGTGTGTCTGATGACACTGGTCGTGGGCCTGCTTTTCGTCAAGGAAACCCGGGACAACGACCTGAATGCGCCTTAGGGTCCGTTCACACGACTCAAGGCGTCGTGAGGCCATCAAAAACCAGGATGGGCGAGACGCCTGGCGCAGCGCGCATGTCCATCCGCGCAAGATGGGCGACACAGGGCTGGAGGATCTTTGCAATTCTTGCCTATGGATCAGGCGCGAATTCAGAGTTCCGTCAGGCACACCGCCCTAGAATGGCCTCGTACGCCGATGGTCGTCCGGACGCTTGGTTCCCCCTTTGTTCGTCCGGATGTTCCTCCAGCGGCTACCACTGCCCGCGCCCCCCGCGAACTCCTTTTTCGTGTGCGTGGGCAGATGCCCCTCCCGGCCCGGCCTTGTCCGGGCCGCTTTTTTTGTCGGTGCGCCCGAGCGCCCGCCTCTTCCCGCCTCTTCCCGCCCGCTTCGAGCCGCCCGCTTCGCGACGCCCTCGCACGGCGTCTTCCGGCCTCGCGCCATCTCCTCCGCACCGGCAACGATCTCGGCTCACCTTGTCCCGGATCAATCACGCACAGGCGTGCGCAGGCAGCCGGCGGGTTGATCGCTTACACTTTATGGCTGTCAGAAACAATAGAAAAATGGAGTCCGAGTGAGGGAAGCCGAAATATCGAAACCCAAACCCCGTACCGGCGGCATCCTGCCGCAAGTGTTTTATCCTTCCGCAGGCTTGGTGCTTGCGCTCGTGTCGCTGTCCTTCCTGGCGCCGGCATGGACCCAGCGCCTGTTTGGCGCCGCCAAGTCCTGGGTGGCGAACGATGCCGGATGGTTCACCGTGCTGTCGGTGGCCGGATTTCTCGTGTTTGTCGTGGTCCTGGGGTTCAGCAACCTGGGCAAGCTCAAGCTCGGGCCGGATCACAGCACGCCGGATTACAGCTACGGCACATGGTTCGCCATGCTGTTCGCGGCTGGCATGGGCATCGGCCTGATGTATTTCGGCGTGGCCGAGCCGGTCATGCATTTCGCCAAACCGCCGGTCGGTGAGCCGCAGACCATCGAGGCCGCCCGCCAGGCCATGCGCATCACGTTCTTTCACTGGGGCATCCACGCCTGGGCGATCTACGCGGTGGTCGCATTGTCACTGGCCTATTTCGGCTACCGCCACGGCCTGCCGCTGCGCATCCGCTCCTCGCTGTATCCGCTGATCGGCGAGCGCATCAACGGCCCGATCGGGCATGCCGTCGATACCTTCGCCGTGCTGGGCACGATCTTCGGTCTGGCCACCTCGCTGGGGCTGGGTGTCATCCAGATCAATTCCGGACTGCAGCATCTGTTCGGCACGCCCGTGAGCATCAGCGTTCAGGTCGCCCTGATTGCCGGCATCACCGCGATCGCCACGGTGTCCGTCTTCACCGGCCTGGATCGCGGCGTGCGCCGTCTGTCCGAGTTCAACATGATCCTGGCGATCTCGCTGCTGGTCTTCGTGCTCGTGACGGGACCCACTGTCCATCTGCTGCAAGCCTTTGCCCAGAACACCGGCATGTACATGTCGAACGTATTCAATATGACGTTCAATCTGTACGCCTACCAGCCCACCGACTGGATCGGAGGCTGGACGCTGTTCTACTGGGGCTGGTGGATCGCATGGTCGCCGTTCGTGGGGATGTTCATCGCGCGCATCTCGCGCGGGCGCACGATCCGCGAATTCGTGATCGGCGTGCTGCTGGTGCCACTGGGGTTCACCTTCCTGTGGATGACGATTTACGGCAACACGGCGTTGAACATGATTCTGGCCGATGGCGCCGGCCCCCTGGTCGACGCGGTTTCGGCCGACAGTTCGGTCGCCATCTACGGTTTCCTGGAACGGCTGCCGCTGTCAAGCATCACGTCCACCATCGCCACGCTGCTGGTCGTCATCTTTTTCGTCACGTCGGCCGATTCGGGCGCGCTGGTCATCGACATGCTGTCGTCCAAGGATGAGGGCGAATCCCCCGTCTGGCAGCGGATTTTCTGGGCGCTGCTGGTCGGTGCCATTGCCGTCGCCCTGCTGGTGGCGGGCGGTCTGACGGCGCTTCAGGCCGGCACCATCGCCTCGGCCCTGCCGTTCACCGTGGTCATGATCCTGGCCTGCGTCGGGATGCTGCGGGCCATGCGGCTGGACGTCGCCAAACGCGAAGCGATCCGCGACGCGCGCACAGCGCCGGGCTCCATGGCCGGCGCCGACTGGAAAGGCCGTCTGCGCGCCCTGGTCCATCAACCGCGCCGTCAGGAGGTCATCACCTTCCTGCGCGACAAGGTCCGCCCGGCACTGGAAGAGGTCGCACTGGAATTGCAAAAGCAGGGACTGCCCGCGCGCACCGAAATCGGCGATGACGGCCGCGTCTGGCTGGAAGTGGGTCATGGACAGGAAATGGATTTCTATTATCTGATCCGTCCCCAGCCCTACAATCCGCCGTCGTTCGTGCTGGAAGACCCGCGCCGGCAGCGCGAAAACGGCGACAAGTTCTATCGTGCCGAAGTGCATCTGCGCGAAGGCGGACAGGACTACGACATCATGGGCTGGCGCAAAGAAGAAGTCATCCATGACGTCCTCGACCAGTACCACCGTCACATGCACTTCCTGGACGCGGTGCGCTGACCGCCGCCGGCGGCCTGCCCTCACGGCAGGCCCCGCGCCACCAGGATCGCGCGCCACAGCCGCGACGCGCACGGGCCCGCCACCCGAACGGCGGAGCCGATCAGGCCGGCGCCATGCGCCGGCCTATTTTGTGTCCAGCCATGCCTGGAACATCAGCACGCTCCACAAGCGATACTGGCCATTGCGGCGTCCGGATAAGTGTTCCTCCCATGTCCGCCGGATCGGCTCGGGACGAAAGAAGCCCTCCCGCCGCAGGCGCGACGCATCGAGCAGGCTCTCCGCCCAGTCGCGCAGCGGCCCCCGAAGCCAGTCATCGATGGGTACACTGAAACCCCTTTTGGGCCGTTCGATCAGCGTCTGGGGCACATGCCGATAGAGCACCTGGCGCAGAATCCACTTGGCCGCGCCGTCACGCTGCTTCATGGTCTGGGGAATCCGCCAGGCGAACTCCACCACCCGGTGATCCAGGAACGGCACACGACTTTCAAGTGAGACGCCCATGGCGGCCCGATCGACCTTGACCAGAATGTCATCGGGAAGGTAGATCATGGCGTCCAGCGCCATCAGGCGCTGCACCTCGTCCAGACCGTCCAGCGGCAAGGGATTGCCGCGCCACCAGGTCGACGGCTCGCGCCCGCCGATCACCAGTTGCGCCGGCTCCCAGCGGGAAATCGATTGCAGGTACAGGTCATCGATCCGCCTGGCCGACAGCATGCGACCGCCCTGGTGCAGTTTTTCCCCGATCGGCGTCGTGCGCAGCGCACCGGGCAGCACGGGCCGCAACGGGCCAAGCACGGTGTCCCAGGCCTGAGGCGACAGGGCGCGAATGCCGCCTGCCGCCAACCGCCGCAAGCCGGACGGGATGCGGGCGACTTTTTCCCAGTGCCGGGCATTGCGCGTATAACGGCCATAGCCGGCGAACAGTTCATCGCCCGCGTCTCCCGACAGCGAGACGGTGACGTGCTGACGCGCCAGCTGCGACACCAGAAACGTCGGGATCTGGGAGGCATCGGCAAAAGGCTCGCTGTACAGCGCCGACAGCCTGGGAATGACATCCAGCGCCTGCTCCGGGGTGACGTAGAGTTCCGTGTGGTCGGTGCCCAGATGCCGGGCGACCGCCATGGCATGCTCCGCCTCGTTATAGCCCTGCTCGTGAAAACCGATGGAAAATGTCTTGACCGGCCGTGCCGACTGGGCCTGCATCAGCGCCACCACGGTCGAGGAATCGATCCCTCCCGACAAGAAGGCGCCCAGAGGCACATCCGACAGCATCTGCTGGTGAACGGCGGACTTCAGCAGGGTCTCCAGGGCGTCGGTCGCCTCCAGGTCGGAGCCCGCAAAAGGCGCGCGGCAGCCGGACACGGCGGCCTCGGCCAGCGACCAGTAGGCCTCGACCTGCGGCTCGCGACGGTCCTGCGAGACCGTCAGCAGGCAGCCCGCCGGCAGCTTGAAAAGACCACGGTAGATGGTGTGCGGCGCCGGGATGTAGTTGTGTCGCATCAGCAGGCACAGCGCATCGCGGTCGATATCCGATCCGCAGCGCGGGTGCGCGCGCAGCGCCTGGAGCTCGGAGCCGAACAGGAAACAGGCATTGGCCCCCTGGCCCTGCCAGCCGTAATACAGCGGTTTTTCGCCCAGGCGATCCCGGCCCAGGGTCAGCACCCCTGTCTGCGTGTCCCAGACGGCAAAGGCGAACATGCCGATACAGCGCTCCACCATCGCCCGCACGCCCCAGGCCGCAAAACCCGCCAACAGGGTCTCGGTGTCCGAGTGGCCGCGCCAGCCGGGCGCCTGACCGGACTGCTCCAGTTCCCGGCGCAATGCCAGGTGGTTATAGATCTCGCCATTGAACACGATCACATGCCGCCCCGAAGGCCCGCTCATGGGCTGGTGTCCCGCTGCCGAGAGATCCAGGATCGACAGGCGCCGGTGGGCCAGTCCAATGCCCGCGCCCTCGGCCCAGGCGCCTGAATCATCCGGGCCACGCGACACGATCGTGTCAGCCATGCGTTCCAGGATGACGGCGGCCTCGCGCGTGTCTTTTCCACGACCGCCCTCCAGAAACCCCACCAAACCGCACATCGTGCTTACCTCTGATCATCGTTCGGCCGCCGGCCTGTCCGGAGCACGCGCTCCATTTTACGGCGCAGCGACCGGCATTCACGTCCTCAAGCGAACGAAATCATCATGCAGGGATTTATGCATGGGTCCGGATGGCGCATGGATCCCGACGCGCCGGCTAAACTGGGGCTGATCCGTTTTTCTACGATCAGGATGTGGTCTCGACATCGAGCGTCAGGTCCGCCCGTCGGCACGCGGTGCGCTGTGCGGCCTGCACTTTCAGCTTGCCCGCCCTCAGGGCAAGCTGATCCAGGAGATCGAAAGCGCGGTCTTTGACGTCACGGCGGACATCGATCCACGGTTCCGTCCCACGCGACGGACGCCTTGCCGAAAACGCCACTGGCTGCTTGCCGCCCGGCCATCCGCCCGGCCGCTCGTGATTTTGCGCGTACAATCAAGGCCCGATTTCATCGCCGCCCGCCGGCACGCCGTACAAGATCATGTGGTTCAAGAATCTCAAGCTTTATCGTCTCGCACCCAACACCACCCTGCACCCCGCCGATCTCGAGGCGGCCCTGGAGCCGCTCGCTTTCCAGCCGGGCGGCAGTCAGGACAGCCAGGTGTCGGGATGGCTGCCCCCGCGTGAAGACGGCGGTCTGGCCTGCGCGCAGCATGGCCAGATCCTGCTGCGCCTGCAGACCGAGAAAAAACTGCTGCCCGCCACGGTCGTCAATCAGGCCAGCCGCGCCCGCGCCCAACAGATCGAAGAGCAGCAAGGCTACAAGCCCGGGCGCAAGCAGATGAAAGAGATCAAAGAGCAGATGACCATGGAGCTGCTGCCGCGCGCCTTCGTCATCGCCCACGATACGCACATCTGGATCGACACGCTAAACCACTGGGTCGCCATCGACGCCGCAGCGACCGCGCGCAGCGACGAGGTGCTGGGCCTGCTGGCCAAAACGCTCACCCCCTTCCCCATTGTGCCGCTGCACGCCGAGATGTCGCCGGGGGCCGCCATGACGCTGTGGCTGTCGGAGGACGAAGCGCCGGCCGGCTTTTCGATCGATCAGGACACGGAACTGCGCTCCACCGGCGAATCACGCGCCACGGTGCGCTATGTGCGCCAATCGGTTGAACTGGACGAGGTCCGCCGCCACATCCAGGCAGGCAAGCAATGCACCCGGCTGGCCATGACCTGGAACGACCGCGTGTCGTTCGTGCTGACGGACAATCTGGACATCAAGCGCGTCGCGCCGCTGGACGTGCTGAAAGAGCACCAGGACGCTCAGGCCGCCAATGAGGCCGAACAGTTCGAGGCCGACTTCGCCCTGATGACCGGCGAACTGGCGCGCATGCTGGACGACCTGGTGGCGGCACTGGGCGGGATGAAGAACGACACCAAGTAAGAAAAAGGCCTCGCATCGCATCTTGCTGCCCCCGAGAGGGGGCATTTTGCTTTGAGGCGGCCCATCGACAGCATGAGCCCCTCGTCCGGGCAGCCCATGAATCCGGCGGGCAACCACGCCTTTTCCAGTCTCTGGCGGCATTCAGGACAGCTCAGGCATCCGGCATCGAGCAAAACAGTTCTTTTTATATTGATTCAATATCAAATTGATAATCATTCTGGTTTGATGCTAATCTTCAATTTCAAATGACAAGCGCCACGCTCCGCTCCTCCCCGCTGTCCGCCGCTGCGCGGCGGTTCGCTTGCGGGTTGCTGGTCCTGCTGCTGACCGCCTGCCAGCACTTGCCAGATCCCGATCAACAGGCTGCCGCTCCGGCTCAGACCGCCCAGCAAGGCCAAATCCTGTCAGGGACCGAAGGCCGCACCCTGACTGCGGACGCGCTGCTGGATGAGCTTGCCCAGGCCGACATTGTCATCGTTGGAGAACGTCACGATGCGCGCGCTCATCACCTGATCGAGGAATGGGTGGTCCGCACCCTGCCCTTGCGACGTCCCGCGGGCAGCTACGTGCTGGAAATGGCCACCGCCTCGCAACAAGCCCGCCTCGACGCGACGCAGCGCGCATTCCCGGTGACGCGTCCCACCGATGATGCGCTGCAGGCGCAACTTGTCTGGAACCGCCGCTGGCCGTGGCGCCAGTACGGCGGGCTCATCACCGCGCTGATGGCACAAACGGCGCCGGTGCTGGCCGCCAACCTCGATCGCCCCGAAGTCGAACAGATCCTGCGCAGCAACGCGCGACCGGCCGGCGCACCCAGCAGCGATCCCGCGATCGTCCGCACACTGAAGGATCTCATCGTCGACAGCCACGGAATGCGCGCCGACGACGACAGGCTCGACGGCATGATCGCGGTGCAGATGCAGCGCGACCGGCGCATGGCGAAAACCCTGCTGCGCGCCCCCAAACCCGCCATCCTGTTCACCGGCAACATCCATGCCCTGAAGACCCTCGGCGTCCTCGTCCATTTGCGCGACCTGCAGGCGGGCCTGGTTTTCCCCAAGGTCAAAGTCCTGCTGCTGACGGAGGCATCGGCCGGCTTTGACGGCCGTCACGCCGACTACCTGTGGACAGGTCTTTGAACGACATCGATTTCTCCCTCCGACCCTCAGCAAGGACTTCCATGCGTAACACCTCCCACCCGCCATCATCGCGACGCACCACCGCCATCCTGACCGCCACCCTGGCGCTCTGCCTGTCCACCGCCGCCTTCGGCGCATCGCCGCCGTCATCCTCCAAGGACCGGCTCTGGATGAGCACCAACTATCTGGAACATCCCGAAGAAGGCGTGTACGAACTGCAATACAACGCCCCCACCGGTCAGGTGTTCGCCTCGGTCATGGACCGTGTGCGCCGGGCCGACAATCTGGGCTACCTGTATGCCTTCGACGGCAAGACGCTGGACATCAAGGGCCGCTACCCCATGCCGTACCGCGCGTTCTCGCTGACACAGGACGCCAAGGGCCAATGGCTGTACGTCGGCCATACCCAGGCCGCATCGCTGCGCATCAGCAAGGTCGATCCGAAGACCGGCAAGGTGGTGCTGACCAGCGAACGGCTGCATGTCGATCCCAGCGAGCCGAAGCGCGAACACCTGCGCCATATCGTCCACAGTGAACGGACCGGCGAACTGTTCACCGCCTACATCGGCAACGCCAAGGAAAACGGCAAAAACCGCTCGTTCTACCGCCTGCTGATCCTGGACGACGACACGCTGCAAATCAAGGGAGAGGTCGAGAACGCGTTCCCCTCGGTCGGCTATGCGCTGCACATGGATCGCGGCACCGGCCGCATCTTCACCGCCGGGTCCGACTATATCAATGAGATCGACCCCGTCACGCGCAAAGTCGTCCACACCATCCCTCTGGACGACAAGGTCAGGCCGCGTGTGAACAACCTGGTGGGACTGGCCGTCGACGCCAAGGGTGATCGCATTTTTGCTTCGCAATTCATCCACCAGCCCCGGCCCGACGCCAAGGACGAACAGGATGGCCTGTACGTGTTCGACCGCAAAAGCGGCAAGCAACTGGCCTTTGTCCCGACCGGGGAAGGCGGAGTCACACTGTCGTACAGCCCGAAACACGACGAAATCTACGTCAGCAATTTCCGCAGCGGCCGCATCAGCGTCGTGGACGGCAAGACCTACAAGATCACTCAGCAGATTCCCGCCTCTGTGTTCCCCAACATGATGGCGCTGGCCGCCGATGAGAGTGCGCTGTACGTCGGCCTGAAACAAGGATTCAACAAGCAGTGGAACCCTGAAGAGTTCGTCGAGGGCGCCAAAGAGCAGATCCTGCGCGTCACGCTGGACCGGGACGCGCTGTAGGAACTCCGGTTCGGGCGGCCCCTCGCCGCCCGATCGTCCGATCAATCGATGCCGTGGAACACGCTGTCGTCAGGCCCGACATGCGACGGCGGCGTCCAGGTCACATCGCGCAGCGAATGCTGCACCAGCCCCTCGACGCCCATCAGTACGGCAAAGATCGCCATGCGCACCGGAATCCCGTTATCCGTCTGGCGAAAAATGGCCAGGCGCGGATCATGATTCAGGTCGATACTCAGATCGTTGGCACCCTCGCGACTGTCGCGCGGCAAAGGATGCATCACGATGGTGTCGGGGCCGCAGCAGGCATCGACGATGGCGCGATTGACCTGAAAATCCGCCGAATACCCCTCCAGATTCTCGCCTGAAAACCGCTCTTTCTGGACCCGGGTGGCATAGACCACATCGGCGCCCTTCAGTCCGGCCGCCAGATCATGGGTCTGTTCGACGACGTGTCCATTGCGGCTGACCTGATCCAGCAGGGATTCCGGCATTTCCAGGCCCTGCGGAGACACCAGGGTAAATTTCATGCCACGGTACAGGGCCAGCAGCTTGATCAGCGAATGCACCGTACGGCCGTATTTCAGATCACCGGCCATGACGATATGCGCACCATCGAGCAACTTGCCCAGGCGCGAGAACTCCGTCAGGATGGTGTAGAGATCCAGCAGCGCCTGACTGGGATGCTCGCCTGCTCCATCGCCGCCGTTGACCACCGGAATGTTGGTCGCGGCCGCGAATTCGGCCACAGAGCCTTTTTCAGGGTGACGGATCACCATGGCGTCCACGTAGCCGCTCATCACACGGCTGGTATCGTAGATCGACTCGCCCTTGGCCATGGACGAAAAGGTAAAACCGGTCGTATCGCACACCGAGCCGCCCAGGCGGCAAAAGGCCGCACCGAAACTGACCCGCGTCCGCGTGCTGGCCTCGAAAAACAGATTGCCCAGCACGGCGCCTTCCAGGACGCGGGAGACCTTGCGCCGCCGCGCGATGGGCTGCATCAGGTCGGCCACACGGAACAGTTCTTCCACGGATTCGCGCGTGAATTGATCGACCGACAGCAACTGATGCTTGTTCTCGATGGCGATACGATCACGCAAAGGCCCGGATTGTGCGCTTTGCGCGTATTTCTCCATGAGCGCGCCGTTTTCCACGATCTCGGTGACAAAACGGGAAACGACCTCCGGCATGGAGCGGGCTTCCTGAGAGCCCTCCGGCAACAGCCAGGTATCCAGGGCACGTCGCTTGACACCGATACGCGCCGCGAATACATCGCGCGTCAGGTTCAGACGGCGCATCGCGTCGCGCAGGAAGACTTGCTGGGAAATCGTCATGATCAGTCTCAATATACGCAATGCGCGTATTTTGACCGATCCTATGTCATGAGAGCAAGCAAAACCGGCGCAACGCACACGGATGCGTCGAAAAAACGACGCATGGCACGTCCGCCGGCGCCCCCTTGCACGAATTGACCGGCGCCGGTCAATTTTCGAAGGACTTGTCCGTCTCCTGACTGACCCCGGCCACGGCGCGCGCGGCCAGCTCGGCATTCCGCGCCGATCCCACGCTGAAACCCAGTTGCGGCTTGGTAATGGGCGTGGTGTAGCTCGGTGCGGCCAGCATGGTGTGTCCCACGACCAGCGCCAGACGCAGGCCGGGATTGGCCTTCATGGCCTCGCGCATCTTGCGTTCACCGGCATCATTCAGGAACAGCACCAGCACACCGCCGCCCTTCTGATCGGTCGCCGACTGTATGCCGCGCAGATCGCTGCGGCTGATCACCGGCTTGGGCTGCACATACAATGTCCCGGACGGCTTCAGGGTGACGGGCGTCCAGCCAGAGCGGGACTGCGTATCTGCGAGAAACACGCGCAGATTCGCGGCCTTCTGATTCTCGGTGACAGGACGCTCGGACTGCGCCGAAGCGGCCTGACTTACATTGGGCGATGCCGCCGTGGGCGGCGCGATACCGCCATCCCCACCCGATCCTCCCTGCGAAGCAGTCATCGTCTGGCAACCGGCCAGAATCACCAGCGAAGCGCCTGCCAGGGCCTTCATCCAAGATTTCAATCCAAAGCGCGATTTGGTGGGCATTACCCCTCCTCCCATTTATTTGATTCATTTCTAAATAATGGCATATTTTGCGGTAACCAATATTTAAGGATCGTTTGCGGCCTGTTGATGATATTCAAGGATTGTTTGCGGCACTAGACGCACCCGCCGCCAACCCGGCAGCCGCATCCACACCCGCCGGACTTGCCGCGCCGATCGTGAACGATCCCTTCCGGACGACGATCCGGACCCGATCCAGCACGGTGTCACGGCGATCCCGCAGTTCGAAGACATGAACGCCCGTCCGCGGCGCCCAATCGGGCACCGTGCCCTCGCCATAGAAACGCGCATCCAGAAACCAGCGCACATCTGTGGTGACCGGCCGAGAGCGGACATCGACCGCCCTCAGACGCAAGCGCTGGCGATCCCAGGGGATATCCGGATCCAGCGCCAGCACCGTGCCGTCCACCGGCTCGGAAATCCGGGGCAAGCCGGGTTCGGCGCCCGCTTCGGGCGGCATGAACCGGCTCTGGGCCGTATCGCCCAGAAAATATTCGGTCCTGCGGGGCTCCAGATGACCGCCAAACACAATGGCCCGGGCCTCGACCCCCGCAGGCCTGGACGGCGACGCGGGCGGGCGATTGCGATAGAGCCAGTCAAAAACATCATGCCAGATGGGACCGGCCCCGGTGACCCCGGACACGTTGCGCATGCTGTTCCCGGCGCTGTTGCCCACCCATACGCCCACCGTGTAGTCAGTCGACCAGCCCACGCACCAGTTATCGCGCATGTCTCGACTGGTGCCGGTCTTGACCGCCGTCCAGTAGCGCGTGGTCAGCGAGCTGTCCAGGCCAAACGTCCGAACGCGCGCGCTGCGGTCGGAGAGCATGTCGCCGACGATCCAGGCAGCCTCGGGAGAATAAAGCTGAACGCCCGCCTGAGGCCCGCTGCCCGGTTGCGCCAGCAGATTCACGGGCGCGTAATTGCCGCCACGCGCCAAGGCCCGATAGGCATTGCTCAAGGACAGCAGCGTCACGTCCGCCGAGCCCAGCGCCAGACTGTAGCCGTAGTAATCGCCGCCTTCGGTCAGCGGCAGCCCCAGAGCGACCAGCCGGCTGGCCAGTTCGTCGGGGCCGACCAGCATCAAGGTCCGCACTGCGGGGATATTCAATGACGAGGCCAGCGCCGTGCGCGCACTGACCCAGCCCCCGTAACGATGATCGTAATTATCCGGCACATAGAGCCCGCCGCCGCCATCCAGTCCCAGCGGACTGTCGTTCAGCAGCGAAGCGGCCGTCAGGCGCTGCTGGTCGAGCGCCAGACCATACAGGAATGGCTTCAGGGTCGAGCCCGCCTGGCGGATGGCCTGCACATGATCCACCTCGGCGGCCTCGGACAAGCCGCCGGATGAGCCCACATAGGCCAGAACGGCGCCACTGCGATTGTCGAGCACCACGACAGCCGCGTCCGTGACTCCGGTGTCGCGCAATTCACTCAAGTGCCGCTGGACAGAACGCACGGCGGTCTCCTGCAGCCCACGGTTCAGCGTCGACCGGATCTCGCCCCGTGCATCGGCCAGGCCGGCATTCCGCAACAGCCGGGCCCAATGCGGCGCCAGCGCTTGCGCGTCGAAACGCACCTCATGAGCTCGCGACAGAACAATCTGGACAAAATCCCGCAGCCCTTCGCAGTCGCCTGACGGATCCAGCTCACGCCACAGGGCGCAGCTTCGCCGGACCAGAGTCTGGATGGACGCATTCGGTCCGCGCAACAACACGGCCGCCAAGGCAGACTCACGGAAAGTCAGGCCCGACGCGTGTTTCTGGAACAAGACCCGGGACAGCGCATCGACGCCGATCAGTTCGCCCCGCCAGGCGGCCCGATTCAGATAGGTTTCCAGAATCTGGGCTTTGGTCCACCGTGATTCCAGCAGCCGGGCCGCCTGCATCTGATCGAATTTCTGCAGGAGGTCGCGCCCCTCCGGCCCGCGCTGCAACGCCGGATCCAGCAAGGCGGCCACTTGCATGCTCAAGGTCGAAGCGCCCCTCCGGGGGCTCGATCCCCAGACAGCCGACCAGGCCGCCGAGGCACTGGCCAGCCAATCCACACCGCCGTGCTCGTAGAAACGCTGATCCTCGGCCATCACCACGGCCTGCTGCAATGCCGCCGAAATCCCGCTCAAGGGCAGCCAATCTCCGCGACGGCTCGAAAAGTCCGTCCGCAGCCGCTGCAGTTCCTGCCCGTCCGAGGCCAGCAACCGCGTATCCGAGGGGACCCAGGCGGCCCGGACCGTGGCATAGTCCCGCGGGAAGACGTCCTGAGGAGGCTGCGCCCAACCCCGGGACTGAAGACACAATCCCAGGCTCAGCAGCATCACGGCCCGCAAAAGATATTGCCCCTGGCCCCTGATCGAGGCTGCTCCCCTCCTCATCGAGATTGCGCTCCACTCATCAAAGCTGCACTCCACTCATCAAGACTGCGCTCCACTCATCGAGACCGGACGCCGTCCTTCAAGGCGAAAGCTCCACACGCAATGGTTCATTGGGCCTCTCGCCAAACACATCCGGCTGATACAGAGCTTCGACACGTGTCGGCGGCAGCTGATAATCCCCCGGCACATTCAGGCGCACGGTGTACTCTACGGTACGCTCCCCTCGCGTCATGACCTCATAGTAAGCACGGAACACGCCCGCATCACGCTCGATGAAACTGGGCTGATTCCAGTCGTTCCGCGCCTCATCGCTGGTCGCGATACTGGAATCCCGCCCCAGACCACTGCCCAGAATCGAAGCGCCCGCCGGAACCGGATCACTGACCACGGACCAGAACAAGCGCTCGCGCGCGTTGATTTTCAGCCGCACGCGATAGACGTCACCCACCGACCAGCGGTCCTTCTGAGCCCTGAACACCGGGATGATCGTGCGCTCGACCCGCAATCCGGCATCCACAGCCTGAGACAGCGGGACTGCGGCGCGCGCCGAAACCGTCGCCCAGCCGCTGCCCTGCCCCTGCTGGGCGATTTCCACCGTGCCCTTGCGCGCCTGAGGCCAGTTCAGATCCACGGACTGGTGCCGGATGCCTTCCGTCAGGGGCATGTCTGCCCAGCGGAATTCAGCCGGATTTCCCGGAGGCAAGGCCACGCGCACCGCGCCTTCACCCGCATGGGACTCGACCTTGCGGGCGAACTGTTCCACCGCCAGGGTCCCCAGGGCATTGGACACCGTCGTGGTCCAGGCGCCCTCGAGCTGCATCGACAGCAGGCCATTCAACAGCAGCGGCAAGTCCTCGCGCCAACCGGGCCGATCCATCACCGTCATCAACAGGCGGGCCTGCGCGGTGGCGCGATTGCTCATCAGCCACCAGCCCTCGTCCGCAGAATCATCGGCCAGCACCAGCGTGGTGCCATGCCGGGACAGACGGGCACGCAGCACGGCCTCGGCCGGCACCGCCAGGCGATCGACCAGCCCCACATGCTGGATGATCGACAGCCAGGTCACGACGGCAGGGGTCGGCCAGTCGCTGACATCCTTCGCAAAACTGTCCACCATGCCCGGTATCCAATAGCCCGCCTGCGCCAACGCATCGATGACGACCAACTTGCGCCAGTACAGACTTCCTTCGGGTGCCCACCCTTGATCCTGCTGGCGGCCGAACACGTAGTTCTGCAAGGCCGTGATCATGCTCCCTCGAACTTCGGCGGGGATGTCGTACGCCTCATCCAGCGCTTTCGCCCGGGTGGAGATTTCCAGCAGATGGGCCGTCAGAACCACGCTGCCGTTCCCTCCCGGGAAAAACGAGAGCAGGCCGGACTCGGTCTGATAATCCGGCAGGCGCGCCATCAACACCTTCCATCCCGCCTTGTCGCGCAGCCCCACCGCCTTGGAACTGAGTTGCTCGGCGCAGGTATAGGGATAGGCCAGCAGCCAGTCGCGCACACCCGGCATGGATCCCGCCAAGCTGGATTGCAGATTGACCTGGACCCCCCCGCGCGGCACACCGGCAGCATTGAGCAATGCCTGATCCGAGACCATCACCGGTACCTGTTGAGGCCGGCCTTCCACGACCTGCAGCAGCGTCGCCTGGCGCACCGTCACCGGCACAGCAGGCAGCAACATCTGGCTGACCTTGATTCGATCCGTCGCCTTTTCGCCCTCGGTCGTCCGCGCTTCGAAACGCCAGTTCAGTACCCCGGTCGCCGACAAACCCGGCAGGACGGGCGCCGTCATGGGCCAGGACACGGTTTGCGCCGCCCCCGGTTCGAGCCGCAGCGCCTGCTCCGGCAGCGTCTGCGCGGCCCCCCCCTCAGAAGCCGCAGTCGCCAAAAGCGACAACGCCATCATCCGCGAGGTCCGGTTGCGCACCGTCACCCGGGCCTGATAGCGGTCCCCCTCCCGGATCACCTGGGACAACCCCGAAACCACTTGCAGATCCTGATTGCTGACAATGTCCGTGAAGCCGGTGCCGAACATGTCAGGCCCCTGATCGACCACGGCCACCAGCCGGAAACGGCTCAGCGAATCATTCAGCGGAACCTCCAGTGTGGCCTGGCCCTGCGCGTCCAGGGTCAGGTCGCCGCGCCACAGCAGACGCGTGTCGAACAATTCCCGTGTCGCATTGAAGCCCCCGCCCCCGCCGGCCGGCACAGCCTTGCGGCCATAGTGCCGGCGGCCGACAACCTGGCCCTGCCCGGTGAAAGTTTCCACCCCATAGGCACGGAACACGCGCATGGCCTGCAGCAGATTCCAGCTGTCGTTATCGCGCAATTCCAGCAAAGCCTCGTCCACAGCGGCAAAGGTCACGCTGGCGCCGGCGGCCGGCTTGCCATCCGGCTGAGTCGCCTGAATGCGAACCAGGGCGCGCTGGCGCACCTGATAGACATCGCGGTCAGACTTGACCTGCACCTGCAGACGATCGGATTCATTGTGCACCCGGATACTGGCCAGGCCGAAACGGAAGGACGGCTTGGCCAGATCGACCAGCCCGGTGGGCTCAGGAACCTGATCGGACCGGGCGGAACGCGCATCCATCCAGTCCAGCGGATGGCGCCAGCCCCACTCGAAAAACGAAGACCAGGGCACCTGACGGATCCGGCCCCGCACAGCCAGCACCGAGACATACACATTCGGCCCCCATTTTTCGCTGACCGGCAGGCGCACGACAGGCTTGTCGCCATTCAGATCGACCAGGTGGGTTTCCAGCACACCCTCGCGCTCCACCGCCACCAGGGCGCGCGCCTGGCGGAACGGCATGCGCACCGTGAATTCAGCGGTCTCGCCGGACTTATAGTCGGCCTTGGCGGGAATCACATCGATCCGGTCGTCATTACCCTCGCCAAACCAGGCTTCATCCCCCCATACCTGGATCGAAATCGATGCCTGCGACATCCGCGACTGCGCATCCTGCGCCTGAGCAAACAATTCGATCTCGCCATCACGGTCCAGGCTGATCGAACATGCCAGCTTGCCCTCCGCGTCGGTCTTACCCTGGCATAGGGTGCCCAGCGAAGCGATCTGCTCATGAGAATCGTAAGCATAGAACCCGCCCACCAGCCGTTTGCGCGTGGTGTAAGTGGTGCGGACCCGTCCATCGAGCTGGACGGGAATGCCCGCCTGCGGCCGCCCTGCCGTATCCAGCGCCAGCAAAGTGACGCTGGATTTTTCACCCCGCGCTATCCAGCTGTCCGTGCGCAAGCCGACAACCACCGCCGAGGGCCAGACTTGTGCCGTCTGGGCCAGCGTCTGGATTTCTCCGGAAGGATCGGCAAAAGAAGCCTCGAACAGCCAGGACTGCGGATCAGAGGAAAGCGGCAGATCAGTCAGATCCACGCGCGCCCCGCCCTGCCTGTCCATGCGCAGGGCCCGCCGGTCCAGAATCAGTCGTCGCTGACTGTCGGCGGCCGGCTCCTCGGACATCTCGATCTCTTCGTCATTCATCGAGCGCCCCTGCATGCCGAAACTGAAATCTTCATATCCGGCAAAACCGGGGATCAGGGGCCTCGCCACCGCCGACAGGGTCGCGGGCAGATCGCGCGCCGGGCCGCCCGAAATCCAGGACAGCTGCAAATCAGCCCGCACCGATCGAGGCGCCACCAGAGGCCCGCCACCCTGCGCGGCCTCATCCGAGATTTTCAGCGATCCGGTCAGGAGCGGCAGTTTGAAGGCCTCGACCTGGAAATCACCGGCATTCAGCGTCGGGGTCCAGTCCGAGTCGGCCTTGACGGGAATCTGAATCCAATAGGAGCCCAGTTTGGCCTTGTCCGGAATCTTGTAATCCAGCAAGGCGTATTGTCCTCCACCAGCGTTGGTCAGCCATCCTTCCAGAGGGAGCTCCTGCGTCTCGCCGCTGCCGCTGTGCATCAGCGTCACCCGATCGGGCAGGCTGCTGGCGGGCAAGGTCTCCACGCCGTTGCGCCCCAGACGGCGCACAAACAGTTTCATGGAAACCGTCTCGCCCCGGCGCAGCAGCGTCCGGTCCAGTACCGCATGCGCCACCACATCAGGACGGCGGGAATGCTCATACGGCACATTGAAGCGCCAGGGCTCGATTCCCCCATTCCAGCTGGACCAGACAAAAGAAAAATCCGCCTGGCCGTAGGCCTGGGGATGATCGGCTCCGATCCGCGCCGTGACGAACACTCCGGATTGCCGCGTCCCCGAGCAGTACATCTCCGTGGGCACGGGCGTGTTCACATGCCACAGCCCCTGCGCGTCGGTCTCTCCACCCAGCAGACGCCGGCCATCGCAATCGAGCACCGATATCCGGGCCCCCGCGACCGGCTGCCCCTGATCCAGCGTCGTGACCCAGACCAGGGTATCGTCACGACCGGCCTTCAGGTGAACCGCCAGGTTCGTGACCAGTACGGCCGAACGCACATACATCTTTGGCGCGGCCTGTGTCGAGTCTCCGCCTTTCAGCAGCGCAGCACCCAGACGGGGCGAGGCGACTTCGAGCACATGCAGACCGGACTCAGGCAAAGGCACCCCGACCATCTCGATATCTTTGCCCTGCGCATCCCGGATCCCGGGCAGTTTCAGCGTCCGGACGGTATCTACGGCCTGCGTCTCCTGTCCCTCCACGGCGACACCGCCGGGCCGGGGCGTGGCCAAGACCGCCTCGATGGAATCGAACATCGAAAGCGCACGCACATCGATCCTGGTTTCGCTCTCCTTTTTCCGACGCGGCTCGGTCAGCGCCATCCGGTCGGAAAACTGAGCCTTCGTCATCGAGCCCGACTGGAGATCCCGGACTCTGGCATACCATTGCAGCGCCTGGACGTCATCCACGATGACCTGATCACGCACCTCGCCGGCGGATACCAGCAGTTCCTCGGCCTGCAATTGCGGTTCGATCCGGCGTAAAGCCAGGGGCGCCAGGGCAGGCAGGCTCTGGCCCGGCACCCCCTCTGCAAAGCGCTCCACAATCCCGAATTCCCCGGAGGCAAATTTGATCAGCGGCGGCATGCCATCCATCTCGAACTCGAGGGGAAAGCGGTTTGCGTTCTTCAGGCGCCTGCCCGAATTATCATGCACGGCATCAGGCAGCTTCAGGGTCAACACCGACCGCTCATCGAAAGGCGGCGGGAATTCCAGGGTGTCGAAAAATTCTTCTGTTGCATCGGCCTTGGGACTGAATTGCTGCGCGGTGCGCGGCCCCTGAGGGGTTTCGAGCACGACGCGCGATGCCTGCTCGCGCGATACCGAAGCGGAAAAATTCAGCCGGATGGGAAACAAGGGCGAGCACGGCGCCCGAGCGTTCGTGCGCGTGCAGCTCATCGTTGCCCGAAAGGCATCACGAACCTTGAAATCCCTTTTGAATCCCTCGATGGCCCGCACCCCCGGCTGGCCATCCCGGCCCGCCGAGAGCACGCCCGGCGCAATCACCAGCACCACTCGAGCGGCGGCGGGCAACTGGCGTTTGCACTGCAACAGCCGGACATCCTCCCAGGCTTTGGAATTGGCGCCGACGACCTGCGTCAGAATCTGCGTGCGGTCCTGGCCGGTCACCAGCCGCGTCGGCACGGTTTCGCCCAGCCCCTCGACCTCGCAATAACTGTGTTCCAGCAACGACTGCGTATCCGGGGATGCATTGAACCGAAGCACAAAGACCTGATCCTCCGCAATCCGCCCCCAGGGTCGCAGGAGATGGGCCCGCGGCCCGCCGGTGGAAAAGCTGCGCGTGTCTTCGGCGAAAGGCTGGCCCTGCAAGTCGCGAAAATCCGGATTCGGTCTGGCCTGGCAAGACACGGCGCCCGCCAGCGGATTGTCGAAGGCATAGACCCAGTGCTGCGAATCGACCCATCGGCCTGCGCCTTTGACCTGCTCGCCATCGCAAACGACCAGGAACGGATCAGCGGCTCGTTCATCACCCAGTGCCACAGCAGGCTCATCGAAATCCGCCTGCACCTGAAGAATGCGGGCCATCATGCCCTCGGGCGAGAAACGGGTCATCGACAGAGCCAAAGCTGAGGATGAGCCGCACAGCATCAGCGCAATCAGCGCGGCACGCAAAAAAAAGAAATGACGCATGGAAAGCTTCCCGGTTTGTGGCTGTTTTCTTGGCGGCCCGAATCGGAAGACCGCTGCCGATGTTTTGAAACCTGCCGCTGCTTGATCGGCGCACCCGAAAATCATACACAAAAAGCGATTGCGAAACACAATGCGCAGAAGATTGATTTTTTACAAAAAAATGTCGAGAACTGATCGCCCGTATTTAAAACCCCGATACGCCATTCGTCCGCATTCGATATATTTCGACATGCTTTCTGCCCTCTCCCGGAAAAGTAACGATCCCCATCGTCCCGGACTTGAAAACCGACATTAAAAAAGGATAAAACCCTTTCTGTCGATTTAATCATTGTCAATTTACAGCCATGCAATAACCTTGTTTCAAACCATGTTTTGAAAGACGCCGACAACCGCCCTATTCAAATGCGTCCCTCATGATGAAGTCCCTCCTCCCACGAGACCGCCCCACACCGCCGGCGCGCGGGCCGGAACACAGCGCGGTATGCGATAATCCCGGACTTCCGGCCTCGGACGCACCGCGATCCAGGCCGGCGCGGGCCTCTAGCTCATGCCTGGTTAGAGCAGCGGACTCATAATCC
>NZ_JBKEAA010000021.1:0-111946 GCF_047971665.1 Castellaniella sp.
ACCTTGGCCGACAGCGTCCAGTAATAGTTGCTGGCGCCATTGGCGTCATCGCGCTGCGCAAGCTGTGCCTGGCCCGCATTGGTCGTCTCGGCCGAACCGACAAAGGTGCCCGCCTTGTTCAGATCGGTGCCCTGCACCGTGACCACCGGAGCGAGCCATTGGCCATTCTTGGCGGGTCCGCCTATCTCACTTTGCGTCACGTTGCCGATGATGCCATCGGGCACGGAGACCGTGGTCACGCCATCGGCATCTCCCGTGATGGTCAGGTGATCGGTGACCTGAACGTCCGGATTGTCCCAGCGGGAATCCACGAGCAAGGCGCCACCGCCCGTGTAGTTGCCGTCGATCATCAGTTCATCGCCAATCGCGCCGCCCGCGAGGTTGATCGTGCCCGCATTGGACACTGGCCCCGTCACATGGACACCGCCCGCCGACGCATCGAAAATTCCGCCCGCACTGGTATCCAGACTGCCTTTCAGGGCAAAATCGGCCGGTGTGATGAAGCGCCCTGCATGGGTCACAGAAAGATCGGTTTCGATGCTGTAGACGGAGTTGGGCAGCACCAAGTCAGACCAGGTCACCGCGCCACCATCGACCGTAATTTTCTCGAAGTCGATGAACTGATCCATGACCGTCGTCGCAGTCACATTCCGGAACACCAAGGTGTCATTATCTGGCGAGGAAAGATCGTGTTGCGCATCAAAAGTTGCCCCGCTGAAATCACTGCCGTCGCTGAGCAAAACGGTATCACTGCCATACCCAAGCAGGACTTGGCCAGTCAATCTGGAACCTGGCTGCATGTCGAGCGTCATGTTTCCACGATACCCCCGCAAGGCAATGCCCGAAATTGAACTGACATCTGCGCCATTTTTCAGGATCACGCGCTGATCCGCCTCAGTCACGCTTCCCAAGCTCGGAACAACGGTCTTCAGCTCAATGCCGGCACTGTCGGAACTCGCCCCCCCTCGAACCGTTCCATCAACACTGAGAGAGGTCAAACCATAAACGCTACTGCTGCCATCACCACTGTTATTGATGCTGATCGCTGTATGGTTCTCCGACGACACATCATGAACGGACACAGTCAGCGGGCCTTTGGAATTATGAAGGACGTAGATACCCGAGGTACCCGCTCCACTTGATATCACGGACCCTGTGGAGACAAATGTTGTCGAGCTGTCGATGCTGCCAGTATTACTGATACTAATAGCGGAACCGATACCATTATTTGCTGTGACTATTCCAGTTGCCGTGACAGAAATCGCACCGGTACCTCTCTTTTCAGCGTAAAGCCCGACCGCACCACCAACCACATTGGCGACATTAACGGTCAGGTCTCCGCTGTCGCGGCTATAATTGCGCACATCAATACCCGTCCCCTTCCCATCCGATTGATTCGAAGTCACCGTCCCCGTCGAAGTCAATGAAACCGAACCCGTACCAAAATTGTATACAAGCATGCCTATACTGCCGGTGATCGATGACTGATTCCCCAGATCATCAAAGATAAGGTCCTTGTTGGCAATCAGATTCAGACCACGATCCGAGGTAGAGTTGCCTCCGCTGACGCTCAAGCCGAAGCCCGTTTCTGTGGTGACCTTCAGCGTCCCGTCAGCCGCTTGCATAGGCCACTTCGGCTGCATTTCGTCTAAAGGACTGGCCGGACCAGAGCAAGACCATACGCCGCTGCCGCTAGAGGACTCCGTGCAGGTTCCCGCCAGCACGTCTCCCGCTGAACCGGCCAGCATCGCAATCCCTGTCGCCGCCACGGCCCCGAACCGCATGGCACGCCAAGACAGCTCATTCACGATGACGGATCCCTTGAGCACGGACATCTCAGAAATCCATCTCTTTTCATCACTTTTTGGCATTTTCTTAGAATTGTGCATCTCTCTATTCACAGTCCATTTGAAATTTTAACTATTAACTTATGACCCAGATTATGGATCTCTTAGAAGAGTGTCAATTCAAGAATTGTCAATTCTGTTCCATGTTTTGAATAGCGCGAACCATCCTTACGGCAAAAATCGAAAATTCTCAAAAGATATTGAAAATAATGAATCAAACCCATGATTTTCTTTCTTATCCAGGGGTTGAAAGCAATATCACGCAGCCAGGCACGAAGGCGGCATGAATTTTTATCTTGCATCCTGGAATGCGGAAAAGAGACAAACGAACGCCTCGCCAGGGGCGCAAAAAAACGGGCCGCCCCTTGGGGCGGCCCGCAATCTGCCAGCTGAATGGTTGCGTTACTGGCCTTCGAGGAAGCTCTTGAGCTTGTCCGCGCGGCTGGGGTGACGCAATTTACGCAAGGCCTTGGCCTCGATCTGGCGGATGCGCTCGCGGGTGACGTCGAACTGCTTGCCGACCTCCTCGAGGGTCTGGTCGGTGCTCATCTCGATCCCGAAACGCATGCGCAGGACCTTGGCTTCGCGCGGCGTGAGCGAATCCAGGACCTCCTTGACGACATCGCGCATGGAGCCGTGCAAGGCTGAATCCGAAGGCGAGACGGTGCCGGTATCCTCGATGAAATCGCCCAGATGGGAATCGTCGTCGTCGCCGATGGGGGTTTCCATCGAGATCGGTTCCTTGGCGATCTTGAGGATCTTGCGGACCTTGTCTTCCGGCATGTCCATTTTTTGCGCCAGGGTGGCCGGATCCGGCTCGGCACCGGTTTCCTGCAGGATCTGGCGATTGATCCGGTTCATCTTGTTGATCGTCTCGATCATGTGCACCGGAATGCGGATGGTGCGGGCCTGATCGGCGATCGACCGGGTGATGGCCTGGCGGATCCACCATGTCGCATAGGTGGAGAATTTGTAGCCGCGCCGGTACTCGAACTTGTCCACGGCCTTCATCAGGCCGATGTTGCCCTCCTGGATCAGATCCAGGAACTGCAGGCCGCGGTTGGTGTATTTCTTGGCGATGGAAATCACCAGCCGCAGGTTGGCCTCGGTCATCTCACGCTTGGCCTTGCGGGCCTTGGCCTCGCCGGTGGCCATGCGCTTGTTGACGTCCTTGAGGTCCTTGAGAGGCAGCACCACGTTGCGTTGCAGCTCGAGCAGCTTTTGCTGGACCTCCTGGATCGCCGGCGCGTGGCGCGCCAGGGTCTCGGAATAGCCATGGCCGGCGGCGATCTCCCCGTCCACCCAGTCCAGATTGGTCTCATTGCCGGGAAAGGCCTTGATGAAATGCGCCCGCGGCATGCCCGCGCGATTCACGCAGATCGCCATGGCGGCGCGCTCCTGGGCACGGACCTCGGCGACCTGGGCGCGCAGGGCATCGGCCAGACGCTCGACCATCTTGGCAGTAAAGCGCACGCCCATGAGCTGACCGTGGATGGCTTCGCGCGCCCGGACATAGGCGGTGGAGCGGTAGCCCTCGGATTCGAAGGCCACGCGCATCTTGTCGAACCAGGTCTCGACCTCGTCGAAAATCTTGAGGGCCTTGGCGCGCAGATACTCGAGCTGCTTGCTGCTCATGCCGCCGGCCGGACCGTCGTCCTCGTCGGAGGCCACGCCCGAGCCGGCGTAGTCCTCGCCTTCCTCGTCGATCAGACCATCCACGACCTCGTCGATCTGGGCGGAGCCGTCACGCACGCGGCGCACGTGCTCCAAGATCTCGTTGACCGTGGTCGGGCAGGCCGCGATGGCCATGACCATGTGCTTCAGGCCATCCTCGATGCGCTTGGCGATCTCGATTTCGCCTTCGCGGGTAAGGAGCTCGACCGTGCCCATCTCGCGCATGTACATGCGCACCGGATCGGTGGTGCGGCCAAAATCCGAATCCACCGTGGTCAGGGCGGCCTCGGCCTCGTCCTCGACATCGTCGTCGCTGGCGGATGAAGGCACGTTGTCGCTCATCAGCAGGGTCTCTGCGTCCGGGGCCTGGTCGTAGACCGAAATCCCCATGTCGCTGAAGGTGCTGATGATGCCGTCGATGGCCTCGGCGTCGACCAGATCATCGGGCAGATGATCGTTGATTTCGCCATAGGTCAGGTAGCCACGATCCTTGCCGAGCTTGATCAGGATTTTCAGACGGTTGCGCCGGGCCTCCTGTTCCTCGGGAGTCATCGGGCTGCGTGACGGGCTGTCCTTTTCGCCCTTGGCCCGCTTGCCACCGCGCTTGGGCAGCGGCTTGAGATCAGGGATGACCTCGCCGTCCTCGACGTCGTCATTGACATAATCGCCACTGTCATTGCCGGCGTTCTTGGCCGGACGGCCGGGTTTGCGCCCCGAAGGCACGGCCTTGGCAGCGCGTGGCTTGTCCGCAGCGGTCTTTTTGGCGGTCGAAGGCTTGTTGCCGGCCGCTGTTTTCGCAGCGGTCGCTTTGCGGGGGGCCTTTTTGGCCACGGCGGTCTCCGGTACCGCCGCCACCCTGGCCGTCTTCACCTTGGCCTCGGACGAACTGCCCGCCGCCTTGGTTTTTTTGGCAGCCGTTTTTTTGGCGGCCGCTGGGGCCTTGCCAGTTTTCTGGGTCATGTGTGGGTTCCGTTGACGCGACAACTTATTGAGAACTTTGTAGTTTACTGCACTTGCGGGGAAGAATCATCCTGCCCCGGCCTTGAGCCGGGCCAGCCGCCGGCTGAGTTCCTGGTAACGGCGGCGGTCTTCTTCCGTTGTCAGGCCGGACTCGATCAGCCGGTCGCATTGTTCCTGCACCGTCTGACGTTCGATGGTCCGCAAGGCATCGTCCCATTCGGCCTGCGGGTCCGGCAGGTCCTGGGCCATCAGTTCGGTGGACAGATCCTGGATCGCCCGGGCGAGATCCGACTCTGGATCAGCCGCCTGCAGCAATGCCCCCGCATGGGCGGCGCCGCAGGTGCTGGCCAGACCGATGAGCTGCCTCACAAGTTCCAGATGGGGATGCCGGGCCAGTAATTCAAGCTGCTGATCACCCAATCCCGACACCAGCGCGGGATGCGCCAGGAGCAACCGCAGCAGCCGCCGCGCCATGGGGGTCACCTGCCGTGATCCGCCTCCCCGGCGCGCACTGCGCGAGGTCCGGGACGGCGCGCTGTCCTGCCAGGAGAAAGCGCCGTCCAGCGTCATGCCCGCGCCCGGATTTTCGCTACCCGCCCACAGGTCCTCATCCGGTTCAGGCATGCCGCCCGCATCCGGAAAGGCAACCCGCTCGGAGGATCCCATGCCGGGGCCGGCGATGCCGCTCTGCCCGCCCGCGCCGGCCGGACGCCGCACCGGTGCGTTCGCTTGCCCGGCTGCGCCGGCGGGCCGGTCCGCGACGGCCAGGAGCTGCGACAGTTCCTCGGGGGTCAACCGGACCTGACGAGCGAATTCGCGCTCCAGCTGCAACCGGAACCCGCCCTCGGGCATCTGCGCGAACAGCGGCCGCGCCTCGTGCACGCACGCCGCCCTGCCCTCGGCTTCTTCCAGGTCATGGCGCGCGGCCAGTTCGTCGAGCATGAAGCGCGACAGCGGCGCGGCCTCTTCCAGGCAGGCGCGCAGCGCCTGGGTACCATGGGCCCGCACGTAGGAATCCGGATCGTGGCCTTCCGGCAAAAACAGGAATCGCATCGAGATGTCTTCGGCGACCCAGGGCAGGCAGGCCTGCAACGCCCGCCAGGCGGCCTTGCGCCCGGCGCCATCGCCATCGAAGCTGAAAATGATGCGGTCGCTGGCGCGGCGCAGTTTGCGCAGGTGCTCCGGCGTGGTGGAGGTGCCCAGCGTGGCCACGGCATTGTTCAATCCGTACTGCGCCAGGGCCACCACGTCCATGTAGCCTTCGACCACCAGCACGCAGTCCTCCGCGCGGATGCCCGCGCGCGCCTCATGCAGCCCATAGAGCTCGTTGCCCTTGGAGAACAGGCTGGTCTCGGGAGAGTTCAGATATTTGGGCTCGCCGGGCTCGATCAGGCGGCCGCCAAAACCGATCAACTGACCGCGTCCATTGTGGATCGGGAACATGACCCGACCGCGAAACCGGTCATGGCGCCGGCCATCCTCGGACTCGATCACCAGCCCGGATTCCAGCAGCGCGGGATCCTCATAATGCGAAAAGACGGTCGCCAGACCGCGCCGGTCGCGGCTGGCCCAGCCCAGCCCGAAACGGGCGGCGATCTCGCCGCTCAGGCCCCGGCGCTTCAGGTATTCGATGGCCTCGGGAGTCTGTTTCAGAGCCGCGCGGTAATGCGCCCGGGCCTGATCCAGAATGCGGTGCTGGCGGGAGCCTTCCTCGCGACGCTCGCGGTCGGCAGCGCGCTGGCGGGGACTGCGAGGTTCCTCGGGCACCGCCATGCCGACACTGGCCGCAAGACTGCGCACGGCCTCCGGGAACGGCGCACCGGTGTGCTCGGTCAGGAACCGCAGCGCGGTGCCATGCGCGCCGCATCCGAAACAATGATAGAACTGCTTGGTCGGGCTGACGGTGAACGACGGGGTCTTTTCATTGTGAAAAGGGCACAAACCCAGCAGGTTTGCGCCCCCTTTGCGCAGCTTGACGTACCGGCCGACGACGTCGACGATATCGACGCGCGCAAGCAGATCCTGAATGAAGGAATCAGGAATCAATCAATAGAGTCGCGGCGGCAGTTGTTGGCTGCGGATGCGCTTGTAGTGGCGCTTGACGGCGGCGGCACGCTTGCGTTTGCGCTCGGCCGTGGGCTTTTCGTAGAACTCGCGCGAACGCAGTTCGGTCAGCAGACCGGTCTTTTCGATGGTGCGCTTGAAGCGCCGCAGGGCAGCCTCGAAGGGCTCGTTTTCTTTGAGGCGGACAATCGGCATGTAAATCCTTGAAAGCCTGTGAATTCATGGATGTCGGACGCAAGGCATCCGGTGCACCCAGGGTTGGGTTGGAATCAAGATCGAGACCCGGCAAAACCGGAAAAATCTCTGCTTAGACAGAAGATTCTAGCATGAAACAAGGGGCAAGGCCATGCGCAGCGGGCCCCAGGCGCTACTTCGAATCCGGATAAGCCGTACGCACGCCCTTGCGGATCCAGGATTCCAGCTGATGCGGCCGCAGGCTGTCGTAGTCCTCGAAGGGCTGATGGATCCAGGGATTGGTCGGCAGGTGCTCGACATGATAGTCTGGCTGCACCCTGGAATGCCCCTTGACCCAGAGCACCGCCGTCCGCAGCTCGGTAATGCCCGGGAACTGATTGACCAGATGGTCGCGCACCCGGGTGAAGGTCAGGCCCGTGTCCACCATGTCGTCCACCAGCAGCACCCGGCCGTCCAGTGTGCCGCGGGTAATCGTGATGAACTGGGCAATGTCGAGCTGCCCCTGCACCGTGCCCGCCGCCTCGCGATAGCTGCTGGTTGCCAGAATGCCCAGGGGCAGGTCGAAAATACGCGACAGCACATCGCCCACGCGCACTCCGCCGCGCGCCAGGCAGAGGATCTTGTCGAAGTCCCATCCCGATTCGTGGACCTGCAGGGCCAGTCGTTCGACCAGGCCGTGATACTGTTCCCAGCTGACCCAGAGGTCACGCTCCGTACTCGGTGGCATGTTCATCGCTGTTTTCCGTTCGTCTGAAGGTGGATGTGAACCATGAAAAAACCGCAAGCGGGCTTGCGGTCGGAGGGCTCCGGCGCGTCAACCCTGGAGGGGATTGCGCAGGACGATGGTCTCCAGCCGGTCGGGGCCGGTCGAGACCATGTCGATCGGCACGTCACAGACCTCGGCGATGCGCTCGAGATAGCGGCGCGCGTTGACCGGCAGTTTGTCGTATTCGGTGATGCCCACGGTGGACTCCGTCCAACCGGCCATTTCCTCGAGAACGGGCTCGGCCTCGGCGGCCGCATGGGCGCCGTAAGGCAGCACATCCAGGAATTTGCCCTTGTAACGGTAGCCGACGCCGATCTTGATCTGTTCGACGCCATCGAGCACATCCAGCTTGGTGATGCACAGCCCCGTCAGGCCATTGATCATGACCGAGCGTTTCATGGCCGCGCCATCGAACCAGCCACAGCGGCGCGGCCGGCCCGTGACCGAGCCGAATTCCTTGCCCACCGTGGCCAGGCGCAGACCGGTGTCGTCCAGCAGTTCGGTCGGGAACGGCCCCGAGCCGACGCGCGTGGTATAGGCCTTGGCAATGCCCAGGACGTCATCGAGCGCCTGAGGCCCGACCCCTGCGCCGGCCGCCGCCGCGCCCGCCACGCAGTTGCTGCTGGTGACAAAGGGATAGGTGCCGTGATCGATATCCAGCAGGGATCCCTGGGCGCCCTCGAACAGCAGGTTCTGACCCGAGCGGCGCGCGATGTGCAGGCTGCTGGAGACATCGGCCACCATGGGTTCGATCTGCGGCGCCAGGGCCATGACCTGGTCGCGCACCTGCGCGGCCTCCACCGGCTTGGCACCCAGATACTGCGTCAGCACGAAGTTGTGGTAGTCCAGGACCTCGGCGAGCTTTTCGTCGAACACGTCCGGATCGTACAGATCCTGGACGCGCAGGGCGCGGCGCGCGATCTTGTCCTCGTAGGCGGGACCGATGCCACGGCCCGTGGTGCCGATCTTGCCCTCGCCCTTGCGGGCCTCGCGGGCCTGATCCAGCGCCACGTGGTACGGCAGGATCAGCGGGCAGGCGTCGGAAATCTGCAGTCGCGAGCGCACGTCGAGACCGGCCGCCTCGAGCTCGCCGATTTCGGCAAGCAGCGCCTCGGGCGAGAGCACCACGCCATTGCCGATATAGCAGGTGACGTGCGGGTGCATGATGCCCGACGGAATCAGGCGCAGGATGGTCTTGCGGCCATTGATCCACAGGGTGTGGCCGGCATTGTGCCCTCCCTGGAAACGCACGACGCCCTGGGCCGATTCGGCCAGCCAGTCGACGATCTTGCCCTTGCCTTCGTCACCCCTCTGGGTGCCGATCACGACGATGTTCTTGCTCATAAGTCTTTCTGAAGACGGCGAATACCGTCATGGAAAACGGGTTAGTTTATACCATTGGTGACAAGTTGGACGACCGTCGTCCTCAGACCGTCGTCCTCAGACGGCGCCGTCCAGGGGCCGAAGGATCCATTCACCGCCGATGACGGTCAATTCCTGATCGACGAAGAATTCATCCGGACACTGGCGTTCGCCCGGCAGCGCCTGGATCACGACCCGCCCCTGATCCCGCAGCGCGCGGATGGCGTGCGTCAGGGCGGGATCCGCGGACCAGGGCGCGCGAATGGCCTGGACAGGCTGCGCGTCGGGCAGGCCTGCGGACAGTTTGCGCAGGTCCAGACTGAAACCGGTGGCTGGACGGGTCCGGCCGAATTTGCGCCCGATCCCGTCATAGCGCCCGCCCCGGACCAGCGCATCGTGCCAGCCCGTTGCGTAGATGGCGAACATGACGCCGGAGTGATAGCGGTAACCCCCGCCCATGTCCGCCAGATCCAGGGCGATCGGGGCATCCGGCAAGGCGACGCACAAGGTGCGCAGGTCATCCAGCGCCGCCCGTACCGCCGGCAGGCCGGGCAGCCGCTGGCGGGCAAGATCGAGCACCGTCAGGTCGCCGTATAGTGCGGTCAGCGCTGTCAGCGCATCCCGGCTGTCGGCGCGTACGCCGACTTCCGCGCACAAGGCCACCAGGCCGGGGGCATCCTTGGCGCTGAGCAGTTCAAAAACCACATCGGCAACCTCGATCAGCGCCGGATCGGCCTCGACCAGCGCCCGTCCTATTCCTGGGTGATTCAGATCCAGACGCGGCTGCTGGACGCCGGCCCGGCGCACGGATTCCAGCGCCAGACGAATCGCCTCGATATCGGCCTGGACGCCCGCATGGCCGAAGATTTCCGCGCCGATCTGCAACAATTCCCGATCCGACGTCAGCCCGGCCGCCCGCGCATGCACCACGGGGCCGCAATAGCACAGCCGGGTGACGCCTTCGCGGTTGAGCAGATGCGCGTCGATGCGCGAGACCTGGATCGTGATATCGGCCCGCACCCCCATCGTCAGACCCGAGAGCTGGTCCACCAGCTTGCAGGTGCGCAGGCGCAGGGCCTCGTCATCGGCCGGCATCAGGGAATCGAGATACTCCACCATGGGCGGCGCGACGAGTTCGAAGCCGTAGGTCCGATACAGGTCCAGCAGCTCACGGCGCAGTTCCTCGATGCGGCGCGCCTCGGCAGGCAGAATGTCCGACAGATTTTCCGGCAGCAGCCAGCTTGACCTCATGGTCCGTCGATCCTCGTTCACTGCACGACGGCGGGCTCGCTGCCCTGCGCGCGATCCCAGAAGCGGAAGAAATCCGAATCCGGGCTCAGGATCAGTGTGTCTTTCTGGTTGGCGAAGGCCGCGCGATACGCATCGAGGCTCTTGTAGAAGCTGTAGAACCCGGGGTCCTGGCCGTAGGCCTTGGCATAGATCGCCGCCGCCGTGGCATCACCCTCGCCGCGCTTGGCCTGGGATTCGGCGTAAGCCTTGGCCAGGATCTCCTGGCGCTTGCGGTCGGCCTCGGCGCGAATGCGTTCGCTGTCGGCAGCGCCGCTGGCCCGCAGGCGGTTGGCCTCCTGCTTGCGCTCGGCCTCCATGCGCCGGTAGACGGATTCGGAAATCTCAGGCGCGAAATCGATGCGCCGCAGCCGCACATCCACCACATCCACCCCGAACGGCTGGGCGCGGCGCGCCACGGCGGTCTGGATTTCTTTCATGATGGTGTCACGGTCGGTGGACACCACCTGCTTGACCGTGCGCACGTTGACGGCGGCGTTCAGGGCGTCGCGAATCTGCGCCTGCAGGCGCTCGACCGCAGCATTGCTGTTGGCCCCGAACGTGACATAGTACTGACGCGGGTCGACGATGCGCCATTTGACGAAGGAGTCGATCAGCAGGTTTTTCTTTTCGGCGGTCTGGATGCGTTCTGGATCGCGCGTTTCGATGGTCTGCAGCCGCTTGTCCAGGTAAACGACGTTTTCAAAGGGCGGCGGGAACTTGAAGTACAGCCCCGGCTTGGTGATGGTTTCGCGGACTTCGCCCAGGGCGAACAGCAGCGCGGAATCACGCTCGCGCACCACGAACATGGACGAGGACAACACCGCGACGAGCAGGACCAGACCGACCAGGGCGGGAAAAAAGCGTTGCATCTTGGGCTCCTAGTTGGAATACGGGCTGGTCATCAGACTGTCCAGACCCGCTGGCACACCGCGAGACGCCGCACGGCTGGTGCCCGGGCCGGACGGTCCACGGGCCGCCTGCGCAGATCCGCCGGCGGCCGCCGGCACCGATCCGCCCGACGACCCGGCATCGCGCGACCCCAAGGACGATGTCCCGTCCACCGCGCGAGCCGCCTGGCCCATGATCTTGTCCAGCGGCAGGTAGAGCATGTTGTTGCCCACCGGCGCGTCGATCATGACCTTGGCGGTATCGCTCAGGATGTCCTGCATGGTTTCCAGGTACAGGCGCTCGCGCGTGACGCCGGGCGCCTTGGCGTATTCGGCGGCGATGCTGTTGAAACGCGAGGTATCACCCTGGGCCTGGCCGATGACCTGCGCGCTGTAGCCCTCGGATTCCTGAATCATGCGGGCGGCCTGACCCTCGGCCTCGGGAACGACCTTGCTGGCGTAGGCATTGCCCTCATTGATCTGACGCTCGCGATCCTGGCCGGCCTTGACGGCATCGTCGAACGCCGCCTGAACTTGTTCGGGCGGCTGGACGTTCTGGATGGCCACCGTAGAGATCTGGATCCCGGTCTTGTAACGGTCCAGGATGGACTGCGCCAGCGTCTGGACTTCGGAGGCGACCTCGGTCCGGCCCGAATACAGGACAAAGTCCATGGGCTTGCGGCCGACGATCTCGCGCATGGCGGTCTCGGCCGCCTGCCGCACGGATTCGTCGGGCTGGCTGGTATTGAACAGATAGGACGGCGCGCCATCGGGCAGCAGCCGGTACTGAACCACGAACTGCACATCGACGATGTTCTCGTCATTGGTGAGCATCAGGGATTCAGGCAGCACCTTGTTGCGCGACGACCCGCGGAAACCGACCTCGAAGGTCCGCAACTGCGCGATGTTCACCGGCTGGGATGCCTCGATGGGATACGGCATGCGCCATTGCAGGCCCGGGCCGAGCGTCTTGACGTATTGACCGAACCGGGTGACGACGGACACCTGGCCTTCCTGGACGATCATGAAACCGCTGGCCAGCCACAGCAGCACGGCCACCACGGCCAGCAGCAGCAGGAATCGCGGGGACGGTCCCGGCAGCGAGGGCATGCCCCCGCCCGAGGGCGGACGTGAGCCCCGGTTGCCGCCCTTGCGGCCGAACATGCCGTTGAGCCGCTTGCTGAAATCACGCCAGACTTCGTCCAGGTCCGGAGGCCCTGAGGAAGGGTCCGGCTTGCCGCGCGGATCGTCGTTCTGGTTCTGGTTGCCCCGACCCCAGCCAGGATCATTCAGGTTGAACAGTTTCATCAAACGCATTGTTTCCCGTAGGCTCCCCACCAAATTCAACAATCGACTGCCGCAAGCCGTCCAGTCCACTGCGTTGCAGGGCGCTGACAAAGACTCGCGCAATCGTACCATGTTCATTTCGCTCGACCCGGGGTTCGTAACCGGCTGCATCGATTTTGTTGTACACCAGAATCTGCGGAATTTCGTGGGCATCGATATCCCGCAGGACCTGGTTGACCGCCGCCGCCTGCTCGTCACGCTGCGGACTGGCCGCATCGACCACGTGCAGCAGCAGATCGGCATGGACGGTCTCTTCGAGGGTGGCCCGGAACGCCGCGATCAGCATCGGCGGCAAGGACCGGATGAACCCCACCGTGTCGGAGACGACGACCTGCCCCGCCCCTTCGATCCAGACGCGGCGCGTCGTGGTGTCCAGCGTGGCAAAGAGCTGATCGGCGGTATAGGCCCCGGCGCGCGTCAGCGCATTGAACAGCGTGGACTTGCCGGCGTTGGTATAGCCGACCAGCGAGACGGACAGGGTCTTGCCACGCACCCGCGCGCGGCGCTGGGTCAGACGCTGGCGCTGAACGCGTTCGAGCCGTTCTTTCAGGGCGCGCACGCGCACGCCGATCAGGCGCCGGTCGGTTTCCAGCTGCGACTCGCCTGGACCGCGCACACCGATCCCGCCGCGCTGACGCTCCAGGTGGGTCCACATCCGGGTCAGCCGGGTGGACAGATGCTGCAACTGGGCCAGTTCGACCTGGAGCTTGCCCTCGTGGCTCTTGGCGCGCAGGGCGAAGATGTCCAGGATCAGGGCCACCCGGTCGACGACGCGCACCTCGAAATGACGCTCCAGGTTGCGCTGCTGGGCCGGGGTGAGCGTCTGGTCGAACAGCACGACCTCGGCGCCGGTGGCCTTGACCAGGGCGGCAGCCTCCTCGATCTTGCCCGAACCGATGAAACCCGCTGCATCCGGCCGGCTGCGCCGGGCGGTGAGCACCTCGACGATATCGGCCCCCGCCCCGCCGGCGAGCATGAGGAATTCCTCGGCATGGGCGGCATAGTCGGGTTCGCCCAGATCGACGCTGATGACGAGCGATTTCATGGACGACGCACCACAAAACGAATGCCCGCCGGCGCGGAACGCGCGGCGGGCGGCAAAACGGACAGCAGCGGCTTATTCGACAGAGTCGTCCACCTGGAAGGAAACGGGACGGGCAGGCACGACGGTGGAGATGGCGTGCTTGTAGACCATCTGGGTCACCGTGTTGCGCAGCAGCACGACATATTGATCAAAGGACTCGACCTGGCCTTGCAGCTTGATCCCGTTGACCAGGTAGATCGAGACGGGCACGTGGTCCTTGCGCAAGGCGTTCAGGAACGGGTCTTGGAGAATTTGCCCTTTATTGCTCATGGACGAGGCTCCGGTTATTGAAGTTATGGTGGAAGGTTTATTTTAATGCGTTTCGCGCTTGATGCATTGCAACGTCACGAGGCCGTGTCAACGAATGGCTCACACCGCAGGCATGGCGCGCAGCGCGTCGCACAGCCGGGCGCATTGTTCCGGCATCCCCACGGTGATGCGCAGATACTGATCGATGCGCGGCACGCGGAAATGCCGCACCAGGATGCCGCTCTGGCGCAGTCCGGCCGCCAGATCGGCGGCGTCCCGACCCGGATGGCGGACAAAGACGAAATTGGCCTTGGAGGGCAGCACCTCGAAACCCAGCGCGCCCAGGTCTCGCGCCAGCTGCTCGCGGGCATCAATCACTGCCTGGCGGGTCTGGTCGAACCAGGCCTCGTCCTCGATCGCGGCCCGGGCGCCGGCCAGGGCCACACGATCCAGGGGATAGGAGTTGAAACTGTCCTTGATGCGGGTCAGCCCGGCGATCAGGTCGGCATGACCCAGCGCATACCCCACCCGCAGGCCGGCCAGGGAGCGGGACTTGGACAGCGTATGAATCACCAGAATGTTGGGAAACCGTCCGATCAGCGCGGTCGCCGATTCGGCGCCGAAATCCACATAGGCCTCATCGACCACGACGGCGCTGTCGGGCCGCGCCTGTGCAATGGCGATGATCTCGTCCAGCGACAGGGCGCGACCGGTGGGCGCGTTCGGATTGGCGAAGATGACGCCTGCGGGCTCCGGATCGGCTGTGCCGGTGTAGTCCGCCACATTCAGAACAAAATCCTCGTCCAGCGGGATCAGGCGATGCGGCACCTCATACAGACGGCAATAGGTCTTGTAAAAGCTGTAGGTCACATCGGGCAGCCACAGGGGGCGGCCACCACGCAGGAACAGGCCATTGAACACATGCGCCAGGATTTCGTCGGACCCGTTGCCCAGGAACACCTGATCGGGCGCCAGACCGAAGCGGTCCGCGATCACCCGGCGCAGATCCAGCGCCTGATAATCCGGATACAGACGCATTTCATCGGACAGGGCGGCGCGCATGGCCTCGATCGCCCGGGGCGAGGGCCCGTACGGATTCTCGTTGGTATTGAGCTTGAGCAGGTCTGGAATGCGGGCCTGTTCGCCCGGGACATAGGGCATCAGGCCCGCGACATGATCGCTCCAGAGCTGGCTCACGGCGTGTCCTTCAGGTAGGGGTTGTGCGAGGATTTGAACTCCACCGACAGGGGAGTGCCGGCCAGATTGAAGGCATCGCGGAACTGGCCTTCCAGGTAGCGGCGATAGGAATCGGGCACCGCATCCAGCGCGTTGCCATGGATGATGATGCGCGGCGGATTCTGCCCGCCCTGGTGGGCGTAACGCATCTTGGGCCGGAAAATGCCCTTGCGCGGCGGCGGCTGCTGCTCCACGGCCGCCTGCAACGTACGGGTGAGTTTGGGCGTGGACAGTTTGGCGAAGGCGGCGGCATGCGCGGCATCCACGGCCTTGAGCACGGGACCGACGCCCTGCCCTTTCAGGGCCGAGAGGTTCAGCACCCGGGCAAACGACAGGAACCGCAGCTTGCGCTCGTACTCGCGCTGGACCCATTCGCGCTGGTCACGATCCACCGCGTCCCATTTGTTCAGCCCCACGACCAGCGCGCGACCCGATTCGGTGATGAAGCCCGCGATATGGGCATCCTGATCGGAAATGCCTTCGCGGGCATCGATCAGCAGCAGCACGACATTGGCGGCCTCGATGGCCTGCAATGTCTTGATGACCGAGAATTTTTCGACAGCCTCGAAAACCTTGCCCCGGCGACGCAGGCCGGCGGTATCGATCAGGGTGTAGCGGCGGTCGCCGCGCTCGAATTCGATCTCGATGGCGTCGCGCGTCGTGCCCGGCAGGTCGAAAGCGATGACGCGATCCTCGCCCACCAGGGTATTGATCAGGGTGGATTTGCCGACATTGGGACGTCCGGCGATGGCGAGCTTGATGCGGTGATCGTGCGTTTCACCTTCTTCCGGCGCCTCAGCGCCGGGATCGGCCTCGCTGGCGCGGGCGGCCAGCAATGGCGCAAGCGCCTCGTCGGCCAGGGCCGACACGCCATCGCCATGGGCGGCGGAAATCGGATGCGGCTCACCCAGCCCCAGTTCGTGGAACTGGGCCAGATCGGCATGGTCGCGCATGCCCTCGGCCTTGTTCACGGCCAGCAGCACGCGCTGCCCGGATTTGCGCAGCAGGCGGGCGATCTCGTGATCGTGGGCATTGATGCCTTCGCGCCCATCCACCAGGAAGATCACCACATCGGACTCGGCAATGGCCTGGGCCGTCTGGCGGGCCATCTCGACAAGAATGCCGCGGGTGGCGACCGGCTCGAATCCGCCGGTGTCCACCACGATGCAGGGATGTTCGCCGACCCGCCCTTCACCATAGTGGCGGTCGCGGGTCAGCCCGGAGATGTTCGCCACCAGCGCCGCGCGGGAACGCGTCAGGCGGTTGAACAGGGTCGATTTGCCGACGTTCGTGCGCCCGACCAGGGCCACGACTGGCCTGAAACGCGAATCAGCCACCAACACCCACCAGCACCAGCTTGCCGTCATCGGTCTGGACGACCACTCCGCGAGGCGTGGAGACCAGCGCCGAGACGATCGGGCCGTCACCGACTTCCAGGCGGGCCATCAATGAGCCGTCGGCGCGCGACAGGAAATGCAGGTAACCCTCGAAGTCGCCCACAGCCACCGCGGAGCCGGCCGGCACGGGCGCGCCCAGGTGGCGGTTGAGCAACGCCGCCTGGTTCCAGAGCGTATGGCCGTCCTTCATGTCGAGGGCATGGACCGTGTCGCGCGAATCCGCGAGATAGAGGCGCTGGCCGTCGGTGCTCATGCCGGTCGAGGAAGAGATGTCCTGGGACCAGATGGAGCGCCCGCCCTGGGACACGTCGAAGCAGGTCGTGCGCCCCTGATAGCTGACGCCGCACAGCAGGGGACCGGCGATGACGGGCTCGCCCACCACGTCGGTGATGCGTTCCAGATCCGAGGCGCCGCGCGATGAGGACACCGAGCCTTCCCAGCGCACGGTGCCGGAGGCGGCATCGATCACCATCAGACGGCCATTGGGCATGCCGGCGACCAGCAGATTGGGCGTCGACCGCATGCGGATGCTGGTGCGCAGCGCCAGCGCGGGGCCAGGACGCTGCACGTTCCAGCGCAGCTTGCCGGTGGCCGCATCGAAGGCCTGGATGCGGTAATCCGTGGTGCGCACCGCGACGATGCCATTGCCGACGGTGGGCGGCACTTTGACAGCGCTGGCCGCCTGGCTGCGCCAGAGTTCCTTGCCCTGGGCATCGTAGGCCACCACCGAGCCGGACTCGGTGACCACAGCGACGACCCGGCCGTCGCTGCCCGCGCCAGCCGACAGCGGCCCGGCGTCGATGCGCCAGCGCAGTGCGCCGGACGCCGCATCGAGCGCCGCCACGGCGCCCGACGGGGTGGCGGCGTACAACGTGTCGCCCACGAGGTCAGGAGAAAAACTGTAGCCGCCGCCGCTGCCGATCGAGGCGGTCCAGCGCACCGACACGGCCAGCGAGGGCGAATAGTCCGTCAGCGGCGCGGGGTCGAAACGGGCATCGGTGACGGAAAACATACTGCAGCCGGACAGCCCGGCGGCCATCAGGCCGGCGAGCGCCGCACGAAACAGGCGAGAAGGAGATCGCATGAGGGTCAGGCTCCGTTCAAGGCATCGATTTTCAGTTGGACGATCTGGGCAGCGGGATCGCCCTGCAGGGATTTCAAGGCTTCTTTCCAGGCATCCACAGCCTGATCATGCAGCCCCTGCGCCGCCAGGACATCACCGCGACGATCCGCATACAGGCCGGCAAAACCCGAGGGCGGCGTACCCTGGAGCTGCGCCAGAGCGGGTTCGTATTGTTTTTGGGCCAGCAGCACGCCGGCCAGCCGCAGGCGGGCCACGGCGCGCAGCGCCGACGCAGACTCGTCGCGCACCAGCCATTCGAGCTGCTCGCGCGCACCGTCCAGGTCCTTGCGCGCCTCCAGGGCGGCAGCCGCCACCAGCACGCCGCGCGCGGCATAGCCGGAACCGGCGTAATCGTCGCGCAAGGCGGTGCTGGCGGCCTTGATCCGCGTCACCGCGTCATCGCCCGGCTGGGCGGTGGCGGCCTCAAGGGCCTCGTAGTACCCCATGGCCTGAGTGGCCTGATGCGACTGATACCACTGCCAGCCGCGCCAGCCGGCAAAGGCGGCCAGCACGACGAAGGCCAGCGCCATGGACAGCGTGCCGTAGCGTTCCCACCAGGCCTTCAGTGCGTCGATTTTTTCCTGTTCTTCGAGATCGTATGCCATGCCTGTGTTCAGATCCTTTGTTGGAGTTGCGCGGTCAGCCGGTCGAAGGCGATCGATTCCTGCTGTCCATCCCCGGCGGCGCTGGTGCGCAGCCATTTCACGGTCGCACAACCCGAGGCCAGCTCATCGCCGCCGATGATGACGGCAGCCACGGCGCCGCTGGCATCGGCCCGGCGAAACTGTGATTTAAACCCAGTCGAACCTGCGTGGACAAGTACCCGCAGACCAGCGTCCCGCAGCGACTCGGCCAGTTGCGCGGCCCGACGCTGGGCGTCATCGCCCTGATGAACCAGATAAACCTGGCATTCGGCCGGGCTTGGATCAGGCGCATCCTGCTGCCAGAGGTCGAGCAGGCGCTCCATGCCGATCGCAAAACCCACCGCCGGCGCCGGCTTGCCGCCCAGCAGTTCGATCAGGCCATCGTAACGGCCGCCGCCGCAGACCGTGCCCTGGGCCCCCAGACGATCCGTGACCCACTCGAAGACGGTCAGATTGTAATAGTCCAGGCCGCGTACCAGCCGCGGGTTGAGCGTATGGGCAACCCCGGCGTCATCGAGCCGGTCGCACAGGCCCTGATAATGCGCCAGCGACTCGGCGCCCAGGAAATCGAACAGGCGCGGCGCGTGGTTGGCCATGTCCTGCATGGCGGGATTCTTGGTGTCGAGCACGCGCAGCGGGTTGCTGCGCATGCGGCGGCGCGCTTCTTCATCGAGCACATCGACGTGCTTTTCGAGGTGCTCGATGAGCGCCGCGCGGTGGGCGGCGCGTTCCGCCGCCTGCCCCAGAGAGTTGAGTTCCAGGCGGATGTCCTTCAGACCCAGCAGCCGCCACAGGCGCGCCAGCATCAGGATCAGTTCGGCATCCACATCCGGCCCGGCGAACCCCAGCGCCTCGACATCGATCTGGTGGAACTGGCGATAGCGGCCGCGCTGCGGACGCTCGTGCCGAAACACCGGTCCCATCGAGTAGATGCGCCGCGGCCGGTCATAGAGAAAATTGTGCTCGATCACCGAACGCACGATGCCGGCGGTGAATTCGGGCCGCATCGTCAGCCGCTCATCATTGAGCGGATCGACAAAGGAATACATTTCCTTTTCGACGATGTCGGTGACCTCGCCGATGCCCCGGGCGAACAGGCGGGTCTGTTCGAGCACCGGCGTGCGCAGGTTCTGGTAGCCGTATCCGGCCAGCCAGTCGCGCACAATGGATTCGAGCTGTTCCCAGCGCGCCGTTTCCGGTGGCAAGGCATCCTTCATGCCAGTCAGGCCGGCGACTTTCTTAAATTCGGACATGGACTCAGTTGGCGTGGCGCGCCACGACACCCGGACGGTGCGCGGGCTCGGCGCCCTGCTCCTGTCCGTAGCGCCGGGCCACATAGTTTTCGACGATGGTCTGGAATTCCTCGGCAATGGTGTCGCCCTTGAGCGTCACGGTGCGCTCGCCATCGACATACACGGGCGCGGACGGAATCTCGCCGGTCCCCGGCAGGCTGATGCCGATATCGGCATGGCGGCTTTCGCCAGGGCCGTTGACGACACAGCCCATGACGGCCACATGCATGTTTTCGACCCCGGGATATTTTGTCTTCCAGACGGGCATCTGGGCACGCAGGAAGGCCTGGATGCTGGCGGCGAGCTCCTGGAACACAGTGCTGCTGGTGCGACCGCACCCCGGGCAGGCCACCACCATCGGGGTAAACGCCCGCAGGCCCATGGTTTGCAGGATCTCCTGGGCCACCACGACCTCGCGGCTGCGCTCGCCACCGGGCTCCGGCGTCAGCGAAATGCGGATCGTATCGCCGATGCCCTCCTGGAGCAGCACCGCCAGGGCCGCCGTCGAGGCGACGATGCCCTTGGAACCCATGCCGGCCTCAGTCAGGCCCAGATGCAAGGGATAATCGCAGCGGCGCGACAGATCGCGATAGACGGCGATCAGGTCCTGGACGTGGCTGACCTTGCAGGACAACACAATGGCGTCGCCGCACAGGCCCAGTTCCTGGGCGCGCTCGGCATTGCTGATGGCCGAGATCACCAGCGCCTCGCGCATCACGGCATTGGCTGACCAGGGTGTGGCGCGAGCCGCGTTCTCGTCCATCATCCGCGCCAGCAGCTCATGATCCAGGCTGCCCCAGTTCACCCCGATGCGGATCGGTTTGTCGTGGCGGCAGGCAACCTCGATCATCTGCGCGAAATTGTCATCGCGCCGTTTGCCCCCGCCCATGTTGCCGGGATTGATGCGGTACTTGGACAGCGCCTGGGCGCAATCGGGAAATTGGGTCAGCAGCTTGTGACCGTTGTAATGAAAATCCCCCACCAGAGGGACGGGGACGTTCATGCGATCCAGCGCGTCCCGCAGGGCGGCCACCTGGGCGGCGGCTTCCGGCGTGTTGACGGTAATGCGCACCAGCTCGGAGCCGGCCCGCCAGAGATCGCGCACCTGCAATGCGGTCGTCCGAGGATCGGCCGTATCAGTATTGGTCATGGACTGCACCACGACCGGGGCATCTCCCCCGACCCGGATCACATGGTCGCCCCAGCGCACGGCGACGCCACGGGTCGGCCGCCGGGGCGCGGCGGCCGGATCGGGATTCACGGCATCGGAACTCATTGACGCAAGGCCTTCAGCCAATCAAAGATCAACCACTGCTCGGGCACCCAGCCGCGGCTGACCGCGTACACGCCGATCACGCAGAACAGCACCAGAATCAGCAGCAGCCAGGCCCAGGTGTGGTGAGGAGGCTCGCCTCTGGGCGTCATGTCGGCATGCTGCAGAACCCGACGCGCGCCCAGCGCGGAAGCAGCGGGACGGGGACGGGTCGAACCGACCGCGTTGTCGAGCAGCGCCAGGGCGGCATCCACATCGGTCTCGAGAAAACGGGCGTAATTGCGCACCAGCCCGCGCAGCGGCACGCCTTCGGGCAGCCGCGACCAATCGCTGGCCTCGAGATGACCCAACTGGACGGCGGAATACTTGATGCGCGCCGAGACTTCGAACAGCGACAGGCCGCGCGTCTCGCGCATGGTCCTCAGGGCATCGCCCAACGACAGGCCCTCATGGCCTGCGGTCGCATCCTGGCGCTGCTTCTCATCGAGGGAGATTTCGCTCATCCATGCTCCTTTTTGCGTATGACGATCCTGGCCCGGTCAGGCAGCCGTTCGGTGATGCGCGTCCGGTCGCGGACTTCGCCGGCGAGCTGGCCACAGGCGGCATCGATATCGTCGCCGCGTGTCTTGCGCACCGTCACCACCAGACCCGCATCGGTCAACTGCTGGGAAAACAGACGGATGCGTGCCGCCGGGGAACGCCGCAGGCCGGACTGCGGAAAGGGATTGAAGGGGATCAGGTTGAACTTGCACCGTACCCGCCTGGCGATCTCGATCAGCTGGCGCGCATGCTCGTCCGCATCGTTCACCCCATCGAGCATAATATATTCGAAGGTGATGAAATCACGCGGCGCATGCTCCAGGTAGCGGTTGCAGGCATCGAGCAGCTCGTTCAGCGGATGTTTGCGGTTCAACGGCACCAGCCGGTCGCGCAATTCGTCATTGGGCGCGTGCAGCGAGACCGCCAGCGCCACCGGACAGTCGCGCGCCAGCCGATCCATCATGGGGACCACCCCGGACGTGGACACGGTGACGCGGCGACGCGACAGGCCGTAGGCATGATCATCCAGCATCAGACGCAAGGCGCCCAGCACCTGATCGTAGTTCAGCAGGGGCTCGCCCATGCCCATCATGACCACGTTGCTGACAGCGCGCTGAGCGTCCTCGAGCGGCGCCCCCAGCCGCGCGGCCGTCGGATCCTCGCGCAAGGCACGGTTCGCATACCAGAGCTGACCGACGATTTCGGCAGTGCTCAGGTTGCGGCTGAAGCCCTGGTAACCGGTGGAACAGAACGGGCAGGCCACGGTGCAGCCGGCCTGGCTCGATATGCACAGCGTGCCGCGGTCGTCCTCCGGGATGAAGACGGTCTCGATCGCATTGCCCAGCCCCACGTCGAACAGCCACTTGCGGGTGCCGTCGGCGGAGCGCTTTTCCAGGTTCAGGGGGGGCGCCTGCACCGTGCAATGGGATTCCAGCCGGGCCCGGAAATCCTTGGCCAGGTCGCTCATGTCCTGGAACCGGTCGACGCCGCGCTGGTGCACCCACTGCGACAGCTGACGCGCGCGAAAAGGCTTGCCGCCCCACTGCGCCACGAGCGATTCTAGGGATGCCGGATCCAGACCCAGGACGTTGATGTTAGCGGTGCCAGACATGTGCGGGTTTCGGGGGATGGGACCGGACGCCGGCCAGCGCCGGCGTCCGCGCCGCGATCAGCGGCTGTGGATGTTGCTTTCGGGGAAGAAGAAAGCGATTTCGACCGCGGCCGTTTCCGGCGCGTCGGAACCGTGCACCGCATTGGCGTCGATGCTTTCGGCGAAATCGGCCCGGATCGTGCCCGGGGCGGCTTTCTTGGGATCGGTCGCGCCCATCAGGTCACGGTTCTTGGAAATGGCGGATTCGCCTTCCAGAACCTGGACGAACACCGGGCCCGAGACCATGAAATCGACCAGGTCCTTGAAGAAGGGGCGTTCCTTGTGCACGGCGTAGAAGCGCTCGGCATCGCCACGCGAAAGCTGGCGCAGCTGGGCGGCCACGACGGTCAGGCCGGCCTTTTCGAAACGGGCGACGATCTGGCCGATGGCGTTCTTGGCCACGGCGTCAGGCTTGATGATGGAAAGGGTACGTTCAATAGCCATGAAAATTTCCGATAAGGGAATGGGAAAACGGGGTTATCCGGTGAAAATGTAGAATGACACCGCCGCGGCCATCTCGATGGAACGAGGCGGCAATCGGGTCTTGCGGTCAACCTCGTATTTTAACATGCGCAAGTTTCATCACATGCGCCTAAAATGATCATTTTTTCGTCATCATCCCCCAGTTTCTGAAGAACCCATGAGCGATTCCGCCTCCCCTTCCCTACCCAAGAGCTTCGAACCCCAGGACATTGAGTCCCGTTGGTATGACGCGTGGAATCGCCGCGGCCTGTTCGACGCAGGCCGCCACACCGAGCCGGCCCAGGGCCGCACGCCGGAACCCTTCGCCATCCAGTTCCCGCCGCCCAACGTCACCGGTACCCTGCACATGGGGCACGCCTTCAACCAGACGGTCATGGACGGCCTGATCCGCTATCACCGCATGCGCGGCGACGACACGGCCTTCATCCCCGGCACGGACCATGCGGGGATCGCCACCCAGATCGTGGTCGAACGTCAGCTCGACGCCCAGGGCATCTCGCGCCACGACCTGGGACGGGACGCCTTTCTGGAGCGCGTCTGGGCCTGGAAGGAACAATCCGGCAGCACCATCACCGGCCAGTTCCGCCGCCTGGGCTCGTCCTGCGACTGGTCGCGCGAGTACTTCACCATGGACGAACGCCTGTCGCGCGGCGTGATCGAGGTCTTTGTGCGCCTGCACGAACAGGGCCTGATCTACCGGGGCAAGCGGCTGGTCAACTGGGACCCGGTACTCGGCACGGCGGTGTCCGACCTGGAGGTCGTCAGCACCGAAGAAGACGGGCACATGTGGGAAATCCGCTATCCCCTGGCCGCTCCGGTGGACGGACTGGCCCACCTGGTCGTCGCCACGACCCGTCCGGAGACCATGCTGGGCGACGTCGCCGTCATGGTGCATCCCGAGGATGAGCGCTATGCCCACCTGATCGGCCGCCACGTCATCCTGCCGCTGGTCGGGCGGGAGATTCCCATCATCGCCGATACCTATGTGGACCGTGAATTCGGCACCGGGGTGGTCAAGGTCACCCCCGCGCACGACTTCAACGACCATGCCGTCGGACAGCGACACGGCCTGGACATGATCAGCGTGCTCACCCTGGACGCGAAAATCAGCGACGCGGCGCCCGAGGCCTACCGCGGCCTGGACCGGTTCGAGGCGCGCAAACGCGTGATCGCCGACCTGGAGGCCCTGGGCCTGCTGCAACAGGTGCGCGCCCACAAACTCATGGTGCCACGGGGCGACCGTACCAACAGCGTCATCGAGCCGATGCTCACCGACCAGTGGTTCGTGGCGATGAGCAAGCCCGCGCCCGAGGGCACCCTGCATCCCGGCAAGAGCATCACCCAGGTCGCGCTCGATGTGGTGGCCGATGGCCGTGTGAAATTCGTTCCCGAAAACTGGACCACCACCTATCACCAGTGGCTGGAAAAAATCCAGGACTGGTGCATTTCCCGTCAGCTGTGGTGGGGCCACCAGATTCCCGCCTGGCACGCCCCGGACGGACGCATTTTCGTTGCCCGCAGTGCCGAGGAGGCCGAGCGTCAGGCCCGCGCGGCGGGTGTCGAAGGCCCGCTGACACGCGATCCCGATGTGCTCGACACCTGGTTCTCGTCGGCCCTGGTGCCCTTTACCGACCTGGGCTGGCCGGACCAGACGCCCGATCTGGCGCGCTACCTGCCGTCCAGCGTGCTGGTCACGGGCTTCGACATCATTTTCTTCTGGGTGGCACGCATGATCATGATGAGCATGCACCACACGGGCGAAGTGCCCTTCCATACGGTCTATGTTCACGGCCTGGTCTGCGACATGGAAGGCAAGAAAATGTCCAAGTCCAAGGGCAACATCATCGACCCGGTGGACCTCATCGACGGCATCGAGCTCGATCCGCTGGTCGCCAAGCGCACCGCCGGCCTGATGAACCCGAAACAGGCCGAGGCCATCCGCAAGCGCACTCGCAAGGACTATGCCGACGGCATCCCCGCCTACGGCGCCGACGCGCTGCGCTTTACCATGGCGGCCTACGCCACGCTGGGGCGCAACATCAATTTCGATCTCAAGCGCTGCGAGGGCTACCGGAATTTCTGCAACAAGCTCTGGAACGCCACCCGCTTTGTGCTGATGAACGTCGAAGGCCATGACCTGGGCCGGCCCACGCCCGGCGACCTGTCCTTCGCCGACCGCTGGATCATCGATGGCCTGCAGGGCCTGATCGACGATGTCGACGCCGGTTTCGAGCAGTATCGTTTCGATCAGGTCGCCGACCGCCTGTATCACTTCATCTGGGATGAATACTGCGACTGGTATGTGGAGCTGGCCAAGGTCCGCCTGCAAACGGGGGACGCTACCCAGCAGGCCGCCGCGCGCCGCACCCTGATCCATGTACTGGAAACCCTGCTGCGCCTGATTCACCCGATCATGCCCTTCATCACCGAGGAGCTCTGGCAGAAAGTCTCGGTGGCGGCCGGGGTGCGGGACGCCGACACCGAGGCCAGCATCAGCGCTCAGCCCTGGCCGACGATCCGTGACGACCTGCGCGACGCCGCGGCGGCCGACCGCATGAACGAACTGAAAGCGCTCACGGACGCGATTCGCGCGCTCCGCGGAGAAATGAACCTGGCGCCGGGCCTGCGCGTGCCGCTGCGGGTTCAGGACGCACGGACTGGCCTGGACGAACTGGCCCCCTATCTGATGGCGCTGGCTCGGCTGGAAAGCGTCCAGATCATGGATCGCCTGCCCGACCTGGGCGCCCCCGTCCAGGTGGTCGGCACCACGCAGCTGATGCTGCACGTTGAGATCGATCCGCAGGCTGAACGCATCCGCCTGGACAAGGAGATCGGCCGCCTGGAAAAGGAGATCACCAAAGCGTCCGGCAAGCTGTCCAACGCCAGCTTCGTGGAACGCGCGCCGGCCACCGTCGTCGAACAGGAAAAGGCCCGGCTGGCCCAATTCGGCGAGACACTGGAACGGATCCGGGCGCAACGGGCGCGGCTCGGGGACTGACGCGTCTGCGGGCCACTGACGCGCATCCGGGCGAGCGGATGCGTCTCTCGGAGCCCTGACGCGCATCGCCCGGCCACGCCCCGCTCCGGCGCGGCCATGATCGGCACGGCGACCATGGCCCGCCGACACATCATGTAAAATGCGGCGTTCAGGGTGTCAGCCGCATCGGGCGGCGGGACAGGACAACGCGCAGGTCGGGCCGCCTCGCAAGGAACCCATGCCCATGCCCAGAGCCCCCTCGCACGAGATTCCGCGCCCCCAACTGCTCGCCGAACGCGCCTTCGCTTCACTCGAACGCTTTCTCCACATCGAGGCTGTCAGTGGCGCCTTTCTTCTGCTGGCCGCCGCCGGGGCCTTGATCTGGGCCAACTCGCCCTACGCTTCCAGTTATGCCGCGCTCTGGCATGCACCGCTGTCCGTCGGACTGGGCGACCGGGTCTTTTCGCAATCGCTGCATTTCTGGATCAACGATGCCCTGATGACCGTGTTCTTCCTGGTCGTCGGCATGGAAATCCGGCGCGAGATCCACGAAGGCGCCCTCAGCGACTTGCGTCAGGCGGGCTTGCCACTGGCCGCCGCCCTCGGCGGCGTGGTCGTCCCGGCGCTCATCTACACGGCCCTGAACGCTGACCCGGCCAGCCGCGCGGGCTGGGCGGTCCCCACCGCTACCGACATCGCCTTCGCCGTCGGGGTGCTGGCACTGCTGGGCCGGTCGATTCCCGGCAATATCCGCGTATTCCTGCTGGCGCTGGCGATCATCGACGATATCGCCGCCGTGCTGATCATCGCCTTCTTCTATTCCGACGGACTCCAGTACAGTGGTTTCCTGGTAGCCTTGCTGGGCATCCTCATGGTCGTCGGCCTGCAACGCATCGGCATCGGCTCGGCTCTGGTCTACGTGGCGCCGGGGGCGGTCATCTGGAGCGGGCTGCTCATGACCGGCGCCCACCCCACCCTGGCCGGCGTGATCCTGGGCATGATGACGCCGGTGCGCTCGGTTCCCATGCGCGAACAGCCGCTGGATGCCCTGTCACGCGCCATCGGCGATCTGCTTGGCCGCAAGGCCGAATCCAATCTGGATGTCGGCCAGCTGGCCGGGCCGCTCAGGCAGCTCCGCCTGGCCCAGCGCGAAATGCGCCCGCCCGTCGTGCGGGTGCAGACGGCGCTGCACCCCTGGGTCGCCTACGGGATCATGCCGCTATTCGCGCTGGCCAATGCCGGGGTCGCCCTGGATGGCGTGGATCTGTCCATGCCGGGCCCGCAATGGGTCATGGTCGGCGTGGCCGTGGCGCTGGTGGCCGGCAAGGCCATCGGCGTAATCGGCGCAAGCTGGCTGGTGGTCCGCCTTGGCTGGTGCCGTCTGCCGCCCGGCGTGAGCTGGAATGGCGTCTGCCTGATCGGCCTGCTGGCGGGAATCGGATTCACGATGTCGATTTTCATCGCCATGCTGGCCTTCACCGACGAAAGCCTGCTGGCGGCGGCCAAGCTCGGGGTGCTGCTGGGCTCGTTGACGGCCGCGATCCTGGGCCTGGCCTGGGGCGTGGCGCTGGTGCGGCGGCGCGCCTGACCCTCGATGCGCCGGTCCCGGCGAGACGCCGGGACTGCCTCAGGAGATCGAGCCGGTCGCGCGCCGGATGCGCCGCGCGACCGGGGACACTGCGGGCCTCAATCCCGGGAATTCAGCGGGCACGTATGGATGCCCAACACGGCATACAGCGGGCAAAAGCGGAACAGGGCCGTCGCCACGGCCACCAGCCCCAGCCAGCCCCACCAGCCGATGGTATCGCTGGCGGCCAGCACGATCAGGATGAGGCCGAGGACCAGCCGCAGAATGCGGTCGATCGTACCGATATTGAATTTCATCAGGACTCCTTTGCAAGCAAGCAGGGCGCAAGGCCACTGCGGGAATCGCATCCCGGCGCCTGCGGAGCCGGGATGCATCAAGGACAGAAGATCTGCTTCAGGGTCGCAATCAGCCGCTCGACATCGGCGTTGGCGATCCGGTAGTGCAAGGTCTGCGATTCGCGCCGATAGGTCACCAGCCCCTCGTCGCGCATGCGCGCCAGGTGCTGGGACAGCGCCGACTGGCTGAGCGGCAGCCGATCCAGCAAGGCCCCCACGGGCAGTTCTCCCCATTCGATCAACAGGCACAGAATCAGCAGACGGTGCTCGTTGCCCGCGGTGCGCAACAGCGCAGCCGCGCGCGCCGCGCCCGCCTGCATGAAATCCTGATTCTGCGTTTCTTGTAGCATGGCCGCCATGCGGATTCCTTGTTCTATATCAGTTTTATCTAATTTAGATTCTTCTTGATTATAGACCGGGGCATGCCGCATCCAGGCACGGCCCGTCCAGAAAGCCGGGGCGCGCGACCTGCCCGGGAAATCGAAGCGCGATACCCGCTCAGAAAGTCGAGGCGCAATGCCCGCCGCTGGGCGCCACGCCGGAGCCGACCGCGATCAGCGGCGGCTCGGCGCGCACATTGACCGGAGCGCTGCTGGTCCAGTCCCAGGCGAAAAAGCCGACCAGCGTCAGCCAGAAAACAACCGCCAGCATCCTGAATCTCATGGTGCCTCCTTCAGAAAGCACAACGACGGCGCACGCGCACACCGACCAGGGAACCCAGGAACGCCATGGGCACCCAGATCCAGCCATGCAGACTGCCAGTCGAAATCCCGCTGACCATGGCGCCGATGTTGCAGCCAAACGCCAGTCTCGAGCTATAGCCCAGCAGCAGGCCCGCAGCCAGCCCCACCGCCCACTGGACGCCGGTCAGAGGCTTGACGGCAGAGGCCGGCTTGCCTGCCGCGATCCACAGGGCGCCGGCCAGGATGCCGATATTGGTGATCGAAGTGACATCCAGAAAGACCGATTGCGACAGCGTCGTCACATTGACCGGTTCGCTCCAGAACGCATTGACCGACGGGTCGAACCAGTGCGCCGCCGTGGCGAGCTTGGCCGCCCACAGGCCAAAGCCGTAGACGATTCCCCAGGGCTGGCCGGCAATGACGAGATTCAGCACCGCCAGGACCGCCAGCAGCAGTGCGCCCCACAACAGCGTGCGATCCCACAGCGGGGTCATGCGGCCCGTCCATCGCACCACACCGACACCCACCAGGGCGAGGCCGGCCAGCGTCACCAGCAGCGCGACCGGCGCGCCGAAATGCGCCACCAGTCCATAGGGCGGCAAGGCGCCCAGGGCCAGCCAGCGGTCCAGCGTGGCCGACCCCAGAAAGCTGCCGGCGGCGAACAGCGGCAGAATCGCCATGTTCAGGGGAATGCCCAACCCTGCCTTGTACAACGTGCCCGAGCCGCAGCCATCGGCCACCTGCATGCAGGCGCCAAAGACAAAAGCGCCTACGATCAGACTGACGCTGGGCGGCCCGAGCGCGGCGCCCAGATCGGTCGGATAGACGGCCAGCAGGGGCATGGACACCGCCGCCGCGATCGCCAGCAGCACCAGCTGCGCCAGCACTCCGGAGGGATCGCGCTGCTCGATCAGCCGGCGCCAGCCCGTGGTGAATCCAAAACGCGCGCCCGCCAGGACCGCCCCCAGGCCAACCCCTACCAGAAACAGCAGCGCCTGGCGCAACGCCACGGACCAGGCCAAAAAGACACAGAAAGCGGCGATGGGCACCGCCAGAGAAAGTCGTTTCATGATCCGTTGCGATCAGGGTCGCCCGCCGTCATCAGAAAAATGCGATCCGGGTGGTCGGGATCCCGGGGCCCGCTAGCCGAACACCCCCTTGATCTTGTCCAGGATCTGGCTGCCGCGGCCGGGCACATGATCCATTGGCCGGTTCGGATCCTGAGACCATTCGGCCAGGGATTCGGGATACAGCCGCACGTTTTTCCGCCCCACCACCTCGGAGAGAGCGAACCAGTCGGTAGCCGCCCAATGCCCTGTATTGCAGAACGAGATCGTCTCCGATTTCGGATCGGGCAGGAGCCGGGCGGCGAGTTCGCGCGCCTCGTCGGTCGAGACGAAGACGGAGGTGCCGGGCTTGAACCAGCGGGCATTTTCCACATTGACCGCACCCTGGATCGTCCCGGGCACCTGCGCCGTTGGCGCCTTGACCTTGCCGAGATAGAAATCCGAGGGACGGGCATCCACCAATTGAACCTGCGCATTGCCGACCCGGGCGGCCACCTGTTGAGTCGTGACGATGATGGACTCGTTCAGCGTCGGCTCGAACGTGGTCGTGGAGACCGACGGTGCGGCCTGATCCTGAGGCAATCCGGCATCGGCCCAGGCCTTGAGCCCGCCATTCAGAATCGACAGGTTCTCCAGGCCCAGATACTTCAAGGTCCAGTACACCCGCGCGGAAGCGCCGAAATCGGAACTGTCGGCGCCGGAGGACACCACCACCGCCTGCGTGCCCCGATCAACCCCCAGGTCACGCACCAGCTGCGTCAGGGTGTCCAGGGCCGGCAGCTGGCCGGGGTTGGCGGCCGGACCGCGCCAGCGCGGGTAAGGCGCCGATACGGCCCCCGGAATGTGGCCGGCGGCATAGGCTTCGGCCGGCCGGATATCAATCACCCGCACCGAGGGCTGCTGCCTGACGCCATCGAGCTCGGGCGGCGTCAGGAGCGGCTGGGCCGCCCAGGCGACCGAGGAAGCCTCGAGCGTCAGGAAAACCGCCCCCAGAAAAAAAGACTGGAATCTCATGATGGAGCCTTTGGAAAAGAGGGAATCAATCATGCATTCTCCCAGATTCGATCACGCTTCCAGCGATACTCATAAAGCTTAAAGTAATATGCGCGACCCGCGCCTGGACGCCCGGGCCAAGACCCAGGCCCGACCTGCCCCACCCCGGACAAAGCACGGGCCGACGCGCGCCCGCCTGGGCTCAGGTCCGCAGCGGCCCGGCCAGATTGGCGGGAATCCCCTGGATCACCCGGGCGGCGCTTTCGGTGGCGGCGGTTAGCGCCGCCTGAGGCGCCGCACCGCTGGCCCAGGCATGAACGAAAGCCGACGCAAAGGCATCGCCCGCGCCTATCGTGGAGAGTGGCTCGACGATCCTGGCGGGATGGAAGTGGCCCTGTCCGCCGTCATGAAACAGCGCGCCGCCCTGCCCCAGCGTCACCAGGACGGACTGGCCGGGCCGGCGCAACAGCCGCCGAGCAAGATCCCGGGCGATCTCCGGCGAAGGCGCATCGGTATCCAGGGAGCCGTCATCGCACAGCCGGGCCGCCTCGCGCGCATTGACGCACAACAGGTCAGCGCGATCCCAGAGACCACGCAGCGCCTGGGGGTCAGCCAGCTGGCGCGCCCCGGGCGTCACCGCCAGGCGATGGCGCGAGACGGTCAGGCGCGCCAGCGCCTGCTCCAGCCAGGCCTGGGATTCCAGAGACAGTCCGGTGACATACACGACATCCGCCGCCTCCAGGCCGGGAAAGCCCTGTTCCCCGACCCAGGCGCTGGCGCCGCGCTGCGCATAGGCGCGCGCCGCACCGGTCTCGTCCACCATGACCACGGCCTTGCCCGTGGGCAGCGCATGGTCGGCAATGGCGGTCTGGATACCATGACGGCGCAGCAGATCGCGCAACAGATCGCCCTCGAGGTCGTGACCGACGCAGGCATGCACGGTGACGTGGACGCCGCGCGCGGCCACGTTCAGCGCCGCATTGACCGCCCCGCCCCCTGCGTACAGGCCGATGTGCTCGACATCCTGCTTGGCGGCGCGCATGGGCTGGACGCGGGAGACGACGATGTCGACAACCGCCGCGCCGATGGTCGTGAATTGCATGATCAGGCGATCTTGTCCTGGGTCCGCGTGTCGAAATCCGACGCGTCGTGGCGCTCCCGGAGCTGTTGCGCCGAATCGCCGGACAACCGGTTCACCATCCGGCCGCGCTGGACCGCCGGACGCTCGCCGATGGCCTGAGCCCAGCACAGCGCATGACGGTAGTCGCGGGTCGACAGGAATTCTTCCGCGCCATAGACTTGATGCAGCAGCAGCCCGCCATACCAGGGCCAGATCGCCATGTCGGCGATGGTATAGGTATCCCCCGCCACAAACGCATGATCGGCCAGACGCTTGTCGAGCACATCCAGCTGACGCTTGACCTCCATGGCGAAACGGTTGATGGCGTACTCGATCTTCACAGGCGCATAGGCGTAGAAATGCCCGAACCCGCCACCCAGATACGGCGTACTGCCGACCTGCCAGAACAGCCACGACAGACATTCGGCCCGGGCGGCCGGCGCGGTCGGCAAAAAGACACCGAATTTTTCCGCCAGATACGTCAGGATCGCGCCGGACTCGAACACCCGGACGGGCGCCGGACCGCTGCGGTCCACCAGCGCGGGGATCTTGGAATTGGGATTGACGTCGACAAAGCCGCTGCCGAACTGGTCGCCTTCGCCGATACGGATCAGCCAGGCATCGTACTCCGCCTGCGCATGCCCTTGCGCCAGCAATTCTTCGAGCATGATCGTGACCTTGACCCCGTTGGGCGTGCCCTGCGAATAAAGCTGCAGCGGATGCTTGCCGACCGGAAGCTCACGCTCGTGCGTGGGGCCGGAAACGGGACGATTGATGTTGGCAAACCGGCCTCCGCTGGGCTGATCCCAGGTCCAGACCCTGGGCGGTTGGTATTCGGGTATCTGACTCATGCGGCATGCTCCTGATGGCCTCCCAGACGGGGCGGCGCGATCAAAGTTTACAGTAACCCCACCGGGCCGACGGCACTCGATGCCGCCGGGCATCAGGCCCCGCAACGACAGGGACATGCCGGCTTTCGCTGGACGAACCCCCTGGACGGCCCTATGATCTGCCTTACCTCAACTATCGAATACTTCAAAGGAGCAGAGGATGGGCATCATCAGCATGATTGTCGTCGGATTCATCATCGGTCTGATCGCGCGGGCGATCATGCCCGGCGATCAGAAGCTGGGCTTGATCCTGACCACGGTCCTGGGCATTGTCGGCTCGGTCGTGGCCGGCTACCTGGGCGGCGCGATGGGCATCTATCAACCCGGCCAGGGGGCGGGCTGGATCGGCTCCATCGTCGGCGCCCTGATCGTGCTGTTCGTCTACACCAAGTTCATCCAGAAGGGCTGAGCGGTCGCACCGTCAGTAGTGCGGCGGCCGCTCATCGGCGCCGCCGCCCGGTCCGGGCGCGCTGCCCGCCGCGAGCTGCTGGCGCAATGCCAGCAGCTCGCGCGCCAGTGACTCGATCTGCTGTTGCTGGCGAAAGACCGTACGGTTCAGCTGATCCAGCAGGTCGTCGGCATAGGCCGCCTTGACCTCCAGATCCATCAGGCGTTTTTCCTGGGCAACGGCGAGATCGGCGTCGGTTTGATTCATCGTGTGTGTCCTACCGGAATGTCAGGATTCAGGCGCGGCCGGGACCAGGAAATCAGCCAGCAGACTGGCCATCACCTGCGTGGCGCCGCGCAGATCATCCAGCATAACGTGTTCGTCGGCCTGTTTGGCGCGCGACTCCAGGACGGTGCGCGGCCCGGCCCCGTACATGACCGTCGGCACGCCGTGCTCGGCATACAGGCGGGCGTCGGCGTACAACGGTGTGCCCAGGGCGGGAATGTCCTCGCCGAACACTGCACGCGCATGCGTGCGCAGGCTGGCGACCAGCCTTTCGTGACCGGGCAGCGGTCGCAGCGCCCGCGCCAGCAGGAGGCGGCGCACCGCCACAGTGATCCCGGGCGAGCCGGCCACCGCAGCGCCGATGAAGGCGCGCACCCCGGCTTCGACCCTCTCGGGGTCCTCCTCGGGGATCAGGCGGCGATCCAGCTTCAGCACCACCCTGCCCGGCACCACATTGATATGCGTGCCGCCCTCGATGCGACCCACGATCATGGTGGAATGCGTGATGCCCTCGATGCGCGACACGATGCCGTCGAGCCTGTCGGCCTGACGATAGATCTCGTCCAGGATGCGGCTGGCCGCCCGCAGGGCATCATGCCCGGTCCGGGGTGCGGAACCGTGCGTGGCCTTGCCCTGGACAGTGATCTCGAACTGCAGGCAGCCATTGTGCGCCGTGACCACGGCATGGCTGAAACTGGCGCAGATCGCATAGTCCGGTTTTGTCAGGCCATGCGCCAGCAGCCAGCCCGGCCCCTTGAGTCCGCTAAATTCCTCGTCATGGGTGAAATGCAATTCCACGCTGCCCTCGAGGGACGCGCCGCAGGTCTCCAGCGCACGCACCGCCTGCAGATAGGTCGTGAAATCACTCTTGGACACCGCCGAGGCCCGGCCGTAGAGACGGCCGTCCACGACTGCGCCGCCATAGGGGTCATGGGTCCATCCCTCGCCCGGCGGCACCACATCGCCATGGGCGTTGAGCGCCAGCACAGGTCCTCCCGCGCCATAGCGACGGCGCGCGATCAGATTGGTGATGCTGCGCATGCCATAGGCCTGCGTCTCCTCGTCCGGCACCGGGTGGCGCTCGACATCCCAGCCCCATCCTTCCAGAATCGCAGCCACGGCCTCGGCATGCGGGGCGTTGTCGCCCGGCGGCGTGTCGGTGGGCACAGCGATCAGGCGCTGCAGCAGCGCCACCTGCGCATCGAAATGGGCGTCCACCCAGGCATGCAGGGCCGCATGCAGGGCGCGGGGGGCGGAGGACGGCGAGGTGTTCATGCGCACGGATCAGCGGGACAGGCGGCCCCAGATGCGGATACGGCTGATGCCGCCATCGGGGAACATGTTCACGCGCACATGCGAGACCGGGCCGACGGCCTGGATGGCATCACCTTCGTAGAAGTGCTGCTTGTCCATCTCGGTCTTCTGCTCGCCCAGCAGCACGGGCCAGAACATGGCCTGGGTCACCAGGGACTGGTCGGTCGATTCGGCCACCAGAGCGCCCTGCACCGACACGCGGTCGGGGTAGTTGCCCTTGAAGTGCGCCGTGTCGATTTCAATCTTTTGCACCTCGACGGGGTGGCCCAGTTCGAGGATCAGCCAATCATTGCCGGGCTCACGGCGGCGGCGGGTTTCCCAGCCATCGCCCATGTTGACGCCCCGGCCCGCCTTGATGACACAGGTCGGCATGCCGAAATGGGCGTCGCTGTAGGCGACGACGCGCCCGCCGCTGGCCAGGGCCGAAACCTCGTGCAACGCGTCCGGATCGCGCCGATTCCAATCGCAGGCAGGCTGGCCGTAGACGCGCAGGCGGGCCACTCCGCCATCCGGGAAGATATTCACGCGCAGGTGCGTCCAGACCCGGTCATCCCCGATCTCGACGAAATGGTGGGAATGGCCTTGCAGGGATTTGGCCGCGACAATCTCCATCCACGGGGTCTTCGCGTCGGGCTCGCCTTCGCAGCAGGCCGCCTGAACGGAGGCCGCAGGTGGAAAATTGCCGGTGAAATGACTGGTGTTGATGTCCAGCCCCCTGATCGTGCCCGGCAGGCCCAGCTTGACGATGGCATGGTCGTGGCCGCCATTGCGGCGGCGGCGGGTTTCCCAGCCATCCATCCATTTGCCGTGATCATCGAACTTGCCGACGATGAAGACCGGCTCGGCATCCTGCAGCATGCGCTGCGCTGCGGCGAAAAACTCGTCGGAACAGGACAGCACCTTGGCGCCCAGGCTTTCGCTGGCGAGGTTCGGATGGCGGATGGCGAAGTCGGGCAGATCGACGGCGGGGGCATCGATGACGGTCCCGACGGGCAGATTGGATGAGGCCATGGAAATAAGCTCCGGATAGTCAGAGAAAGCCGCCGGGCCGAATCCTGGCGCCGGGCGGCGGGACCGGGCGTGAAGCCCGGTCGGGGGTTGGCAAGCCTCCCGCCTGGAATCAGGCGGGCTGGCAGGGGTGCTCCTTGACCCAGTGACGGGCAATGTCGGCGCGGGTGGCGATCCAGACACGGTCATGTTTCTGGATATGGTCCAGAAAGCGCTGCAAGCCGGCAAAACGTCCGGGCCGGCCAATCAGGCGGCAGTGCAGGCCGACCGACATCATCTTCGGCGTGGTCTCGCCTTCGGCGTAAAGCACATCGAAGGCATCGCGCAGATAGGTGAAGAAATGATCGGCGGTGTTGAAGCCCTGCGGCGAGGCAAAGCGCATGTCGTTCGTGTCCAGGGTATAGGGCACGATGAGCTGGGGATGGGTCTTGCCGTTGCCCAGATCCACCTCGCTCCAGAACGGCAGGTCGTCGCCATAGTAGTCGGCGTCATACAGAAAACAGCCTTCTTCGGCGACGATCCGCAAGGTGTTGGGGCTGTCGCGCCCGGTGTACCAGCCGTCGGGGTGGCGGCCCAGCAGCCGGGTGACGATCTCCACGCAGCGCTGAAAATGCTCGCGCTCGACTGCTTCGGACACGGACTGGTAGTGGATCCAGCGGTATCCATGGCAGGCAACCTCGTGGCCCAGTTCGACAAAAGCGCGCGCGACCTCGGGGTTGCGTTCCAGCGCCATGCCCACCCCGAACACCGTCAGCGGCAGACCGCGGCGCTCGAACTCGCGCAGAATGCGCCAGACTCCCGCGCGCGAGCCGTATTCGTAAATCGACTCCATCGACATGTGGCGCCCGGCGTAGGCCTCGGCGCCGATGATTTCGGACAGGAACTGTTCCGATCCCGCATCGCCGTGCAGGACGCAGTTCTCCCCGCCTTCTTCGTAGTTGATGACGAATTGCACCGCGACCCGGGCGCGGTCCGGCCAGTTGGCTTGCAGAGGGGTCCGGCCATAGCCGGCCATGTCCCGGGGATAGTGCTTGTCTGCCATGAAAGAATCTCCAGATGAATGAGCGGTCAGCGCAATGAAGACATGCGCTGGCGCTGAAATGTGGACCAGGGATCGGCGCCGGCGTCCGGCGCGACATCCATCCGTTCCTCGCAGTCCTCGAGGTGATGCTCCATGGCCTCGCGCGCGCTGCGGGCATCGCGCCGCGCGAGGCAGTCCAGGATGTCCTGATGCTCGTGATACGAGCAGGCGCTGCCTTCGGCGGTATCGCCCAGCGCGATGATCAGCGTGGTGCGCGCGCACAGGCCGGCCAGCATGTCCGTCAGCACCTGGTTGTCCAGCAGGCGGGCGAGTTCGACATGGAACGCGTTGGACAGGCGCAGCCAGCTGATGCGGTCCCCCTGCTCGAAAGCCTGCTGTTCACGCTCGGCCATCGCGCGCAGCGGCGCCAGCCGGTCGGCCACGTCGTCCAGCGCCGTCAGCATGTCGATCACGATGCATTCCAGCGCGCGGCGCATGGCGAACACATCGCGCACCTCCTTGGCGTCGGCCCGCCAGACATAGGCGCCGCGGTTGTGCTCGATGCCCACAAGCCTGTCGTGCGCCAGGCGCGCCAGCGCGGCGCGCACCGTCCCTCGCGAGCACTCGAAGGCCGCGCACAGCGCGGATTCGGTCAGCTTGGTTCCCGGCAACAAGCGCCGGTCCATGGCGGCGTCGAAGATTTCCCCATAGACGCGATCGACATCCGACGGCTCACCGGCCGGCTCGGCCTCGCGCAGGGTCGAGGCGCGCGGCGCCTTGGGGTTCCGCGCAGGGCGGGAGGACTTCAGTTGAAGCATGACCATAGGTGAAAACGATAGGATCGATTGACAACATGAATTGTTGACAATTATTGTTCACTAAGCCAAAATCGTCAACACAAATTGTTTACAATAATTTGAACCCATCCTGTCCCGAAGTCAACCGGCCTGCTCCGGCACTTCGCGAATCGGCGAACCGCTCGCCGAGTCCGGCCATACCGGGGGCCGATTGGCAGGATACTGACCGGCGTGAATCCCATGGGAAAACTCTCCACCCATGTCCTGGACACCGTCCACGGTGTACCAGCCCGGGGCGTCGCCCTCGAACTCTATCGTCTCGACGGCGATTCCCGCACGCTGCTCGCGCAGGCCGTCACCAACCAGGACGGTCGCTGTGACGCCCCCCTGCTCAGCGGCTCCGCGCTGACCCGGGGCGTCTACGAGTTGGTCTTCCATGCCGGCAATTACTTCACCCGCAAAGGCGTGTCGCTCCCCGAGCCCCGGTTCGTCGATCAGGTCGTGTTGCGCTTCGGCGTGGCCAACCCGGACGAGAACTACCACGTCCCCCTGGTCGTGACACCGTGGACCTGGTCCACCTATCGCGGCAGTTGAGCCACGCGACCGGCCCGACACACGACACGACCGAAAAAATCACGAGGAGACTCTCATGGAAGGATTTTTCCTTGAGTACGGCAATCTGCTGCTGCGCTGGCTGCACGTCATCGCCGGCATCGCCTGGATCGGCGAATCCATTTATTTCGTCATGCTCGACCTGAGCCTGCACACCCCCAAGGGCGAGCACGCCAAGAAACTGGGCGTCTATGGCGAAATGTGGGCCGTGCATGGCGGCGGCTTCTATCACAACCAGAAATACCTCACCAATCCGGCCGAGCTGCCCGACGACCTGCACTGGTCGTTCTGGAAGTCCTACACCACCTGGCTGTCGGGCTTTGCCCTGTTCATGCTGCTGTACCTCATGCGCGCCGATATTTACCTGGTCAATCCCGCCAGCCCCTGGGAATGGGCGCGCAACATGAACGGCACCGAGGCCGGCATCCTGGCCGTGGCGTTCCTGGTGATCGGCTATAACGTCTACTCGCGGCTGTGCCGCATCATCAGCCCCTCCGTCGAGCACGACGGCCTGCTGAGCGTGGCCGTGGGCGTGATGATGGTGATCGTCGCCTGGCTGACTACGCAGATCTTCCCGGGCCGCGCCGCATTCCTGATCACCGGCGCGCTCATGGCGACCTGTATGTCGGCCAGCGTGTTCTTCTGGATCATTCCCGGCCAGCGCCGGATGGTCAAGGCCCTGAAGGCCGGCGAAAAGCCGAATCCGCTGGACGGCGCCCTGGGCAAGCAGCGCTCGGTGCACAACACCTACTTCACCCTGCCGGTGATCTTCCTGATGCTCAGCAACCACTATTCGTTCACCTACACGAACGAATACGCCTGGATCATCATGAGCCTGTTCATCTTCGCCGGCGCCGTGATCCGCCAATACTTCGTGCTGCGCCACACCGGCAAGAACGACCTGCGCTATCCGCTGGCCGGCATCGCGATGCTGGCGATCATCGGCTGGATCGCCGCGCCGTCGCCCGCGCCAGCCACCCCTGCCCCGACACCTGTCGCGCAGGCCAGCCAGGCGGGCGGCGCAGCCCCGGCGGCAGCCTCCGCGCAGGCCGGGGTAACGCTGGAACAGGTCCACGGCATCATGACGGCCCGCTGCACGGAATGCCACTCGGCCAAGCCCACGCAGGCCGGCTTCGCTGCCGCGCCGGCCGGCATCATGCTCGACACCAACGCGCAGACCTTGCAGCACGCCGAGCAGATCAAGCAGGTCGTCGCCAGCAAATACATGCCGCTGGCCAACCTGACGCAGATGACGGACGCGGAACGCGCCGTGATCGCCGCCTGGAACGGCAAGTAAGGTCGCGCGGGGCGGTCTTCCCGGAGCCGCCCCGCGTCCGTCTGCCCTCACGGACCGCGGGGCGGATGACCCGGCAGGACCCGCGCGACAGTAGAATGGGCGACATTGTCCCCAACCCCTCTGTCGCGCACATGGCGCACCCTGCCCGATGCACAAAAGATTTCTTTTCCTGCTGGCCGCGCTGATCGGCCTTTTCTGCTCGCTGGGCGCCTACGCGCAATACTCGGTCGAATCGGTCCCCAACCCGAAAAGCCAGGGCGACGCCTATTACGTCAGTGACCCGGATCATCACCTGCGCAGCGACACGCGTGCCGAACTCAACACCATCAGCGCGGGCATCGAAGCGGCCAACGGCAGCGAATTCGCCATCGTCATCGTCGACGACTATCAAGGCGGCAGCGACTTCCAGTTCGCGCTGGACCTGTTCAACCACTGGGGCATCGGCAAGCAAGGCAGCGAGAACGGCCTGCTGCTGTTCCTGTCCATGGACCGGCGGGAATACCGATTCATCAGCGGCTATGGTCTCGAAGGCATTTTCCCAGACATCCTGCTCAAGCAGATCGGCGAGAACTACCTGGTCCCCTACCTGAAGGACAGCGACACCGACAAGGCGGTGCTGTCCACGGCCAAGGCCGTCGAAAGCGTCTTCCTCTCGCCCGAACACAAACTCGAACTGAGCGATCTGCAGGCCTACCAGCCCACCTTCTGGAACCGGCATGCGCAGACCCTGGAGCGGACCGGCTATGTGCTGGCGCTGTTCGTGCTGGCATGCGGCTGGATCAGCCTGGCACGCAGGCGCATCCTGAAAAAACAGGGCATCAAGCCAAAGCGCTACAAGTACCATGCCTTCTGGTTCGCCCTGTTCGTCTTCCTGTTCTTCCTGTTCATCAGCGTGTTCCCGTTCGCCTTCATGGAAATCATCGAACGCGTCTACCAGCTCAAGAACCTGCCCTATTTCGGCGCCGTCTTCGGAATGCTCCTGCTGGGTTACCACTATCGCGGCAGCAGCGAATTCCTCAAGGACAGCACCAGGGACAAGCAAACAGGACTGAGCATGCAGGCCGCGCTCACCCGCCTGAGCCTGCTCCCCCTGCTGCTTTCACCCTTCGCCTACGGGGCCTATCACGGCCTGAAGAAAAACAGCGGCCTGGCCCGCCTTCGGGCCACGCCACCCGCCGAGCCCGGACAATGGACCCGCTTGAATCGCGACACCCTCAAGCCAGCCGAACTGAAGCAATACCTGAGTGACTCACAACGGCGGGAAGAAAAACTCGACGTCAAGTCCTACGAAATCTGGCGCGACACCCGCACCGGCGCCCTCCGGCTCAAGGATTTCCCTGGCCAGGATTTCGACGATTACACGGAATGTCCGCAATGCCATGGCCAAACCCTGATGGAACCGAGCATCGAGGTGCGCGAGCGAGCCACCTACTCCCGGACAGGAAAGGGCGAGCGGATCCAGTCGTGCGCCTTTTGCAGCTATGAGATATCTCTAGGGATGGTGGTGCTGCCCAAGCGGACCAGGAGCTCCAGTTCCGGGAGTTCCGGCAGTAGCGGAGGCGGCGGGGGAGGCGGTGGCGGCAGTTTCGGCGGCGGCTCCAGCGGCGGCGGCGGCGCGGGCGGCCGCTGGTAGCGGCCGGGCCACGGCGCCCGCTGTGATCAGTCCCCGATGGCCGCCATGGGCGCCGGATGCACCACGCCCGTCATCAGGCGGCGCGCACTGCGACTGGTGACGACCTTCGAGATCCGCCAGCCGCCATCGGTGCACCGCGCCTCAGCGCCCGCTGTCAGAATGCCGGAGGCATGCCCGATCCGGATGCGGTCATGCGCGCCCGGCTGCCGCAACCGCGCCACCAGACTCCCGGGAATGGCGGCCGCCGCCGCGATCGCGACCGCCCCGGTTCCGGTCATGGCGTGATGCAGCTTGCCCATCGACAGGATCCGGGCCAGCAGGTCGATCTCACCGGCCATGACCCGCCGCCCGCCCGCCGCCGTGAAATCTGCGGGCGGCGCCAGAAAGGCCAGCTTCGGGGTGTGCGGCCGATCGCGCGTCGCCGTCCGGGCATCCGGCACCAGCCCCATGGCCACCGCGCCATGCGAACGGACGGTTTCGAGCCGGGCCAGCAGCCCGGCATCCGCATTGACATCGGCCTGAGTCTCGTCGCCGCGCAACCCCAGGCTGGCGGCGGCGACGAAGATCGACGGAATCCCCGCATCGATCAATGTCGCCTCGATCCGGCCCAGGCCCGGCACATTCAGCTCATCCAGCACGCGCCCGGTCGGCAACAGCGCATCGCCCACGCCGGGATCGATGAACTCGAGGCGGATCTCCGCCCCCGGAAAAGTGACCCCGTCCAGCATGAACGCGCCCTCCTCGACGACCCGACCGCGCGATACGGGCACCTGCGCGATGATCCGCTTGCCGATATTGGCCTGCCAGATCCGCACCACGGCCATGCCTTCGGCGGGCGCGTCCACCAGCCCCCGCGCCAGGGCAAAGGGCCCCACGGCGGCGGTCAGGTTGCCGCAATTGCCGCTCCAGTCGATCATTGGCGTGCCGATGGACACCGCCCCGTACAGGTAGTCGACATCGCAATCAGCGCGCGCGCTGCGCGACACCAGCACGACCTTGCTGGTGCTGGACGTGCCATTGCCCATGCCGTCGATCTGCTGGCCATAGGGATCGGGGCTGCCGATCACGCGCAACAGCAACTGGTCGCGCGCGGCGCCCGGCACACGCGCCGCCGGGGGCAGGTCGTCGCGCACGAAGAACACCCCCTTGCTGGTGCCCCCGCGCATGTGGGTGGCCTGGATCGGGGCGCAGGCGTCAAAGGCATCGCTCATCATGGAACTCCATGGAATCTGGGCTGGAACCGGGGGCCGGTCCGGCAGACCATTCTACTGCGCCCGGCGGCATGGTCATCTGGCAGCCTCGACGCCTCGGGGCCCGAGACCGGCGCGGCTTCGATCTGGTCACTGACATGAAAGCGCTGTCCGGATATGGCGCTGTTGTTGGAACAAATGGCAATCCCCCCCTTTCAGCGATTGCCAGAAGATGACCGTCATTGCTGGATGACCATTTCATACGATCGCCCGATTCACTGCTGCGGCACACACAGATACCCCACACTCAGGCCCTCCGGCGCCGTGAGCGATCCGCTCTCGGCCACCTGCACCATGGCGTATCCGCTCGGACACGCGCACTTGCCAGTCGCCGGGTTGGCCGACGTCCCGCCCATGATGTTGTGGCAGCCTCGCCGGCTATTGATCATGTAGCCACCGCCGGCAGGACGCGCCACCAGCGACCAGAGCCCCCGCCGGCAGGCCAGCACACCAATGCCGACGCTGGCACGGCCCAAGGCGCCCTCGGGCGCGCATGCCTGACCGACGCCCCAGCTGCGTTCCAGCAGCAGACTGTCGCGCGCGGCCAGATGCATGCCGCTACGGACCACCCCCTGAACCGTGGCACTCCCCTGAAAATCCGGATCGCGGGCATCCCGAACCCGGAGATAGGCATCGGTCTGCCCGGCCCCGGTCTCTTCCCCTCGCCCCGAGCCCGTCCGGGCAACCAGCGCCACGGCACCTGGCCCCCACTCAACGGCGTCCGCCTCCGGTACCGGAATCTTCAGGCCGGCACCGCTCAGAAATCCAGGCTGATGCGGCCAAATCACCAACCCCCTCCCTTTGGCCGCCTGCAGCCATTCGGCCACCAACGCTTCGTCCACCCCACCCGCAGGCGTGCGCAAGGCGGGCCGCGCATGCACCAGCGCCCACACGCGGCAGGAAGCCCCCGGGCATGGGCCTTCGCGCATGATGCGCAAGCCCAGCGTCCGGCGCAACGGCCCGCCGGGCTGCCAGCCTCCGGTCAGCAGTCCCTGTGACCGCAGCTCGCTCCAGCGCGGCGCCGTCCAGTCGGCAAAGCCCTGTCCGGCCAGCGCATCGACCTCCCCGGCCGTGGCCAGATCGGCGGCATGGCGCGTCAGAAAAGCCTCGGCCCCATCGCGGGCGACCTCCATCCACGCGGCCAGCGCTTGCGCCTGCAACCGCTGGGCGCGCTGTGTCCATGCATGGCTGGCCCAGACCGCCAGCACCAGGCTCAAAGCCGCAACGGCCATGAACTCCAGCAGCAGAGAGCCTTGCTGCCGCGCGCGCCAGCCTGCACGGTCCTTGCGTCTGCCGGTTCGATGCGCGGTCATGGCACGGTCCGCTCAACTGACATGAAACTCGAACTGATTGACATCGCCCTTGGCGCACGCCGATTCCGCCGACAGCGCGTTATAGGTCGTGGCATCGTCCTTGACTGTGACCGCAGCGGCGCCATCGGCCTCCACGGTGATGCGGTCCGCCACTCGCTGCAGCACGGAGGCGATCGCCGGGCAGGCCACATGATTGACCTGGTTCAGACGCACCAGAAACGCCGCGCCCGCGTCCGCCGATTCGACTTCGACCGTCCCGCCACTGCCCAGCCCGTGCAGCACCGAACCGCCGGTCGCCACGGTCAGCACAGTGGAGTCCGCCACCATCGCCGCCAGATTGGCCGTGCCGATATTCTCATAGGGCGTATCCCCGGACGTTCCGGCGTTGACACGCATGTGCATCACGAAACGGGCCAGCTCCTGCCCGACCTTGGGCACCTTGTTTTCCATGACGTAACCGCCGATCGCGGGAATCCCGATGACCGCGATCAGCAGCACGATGGCCGTGACGATCGAGACTTCGATCAGGGAGAACCCCGCCTGCCCGCAGCGGCGGCGCGCCAGGCGCGATTGTGTGAATGCATGCATGAAAGCTCCTTTGCCGGTGACCCGGCCCATGAATGAACCGGCCCTCAAGCGCCGGCATGAAAAATCATCCAGCCTCGCCGCAGCTCGTCGAGCGCGGCGTAATGCCATAAGCCAATACTCAGCACGACCGCAACGCCCAGCAGCAGCGCCGTCCAGCGCAATACCAGGGCCTGATGGCGGACGCGATCCAGCCAGCGGCCCGCCATCCGCTGGTGCACAGCCTGCAAACCGGCCTGCAAGCCGCGCGCGTCCACCATGTCCTCCAGATACCAATACAGGTCGCGATCCAGCAATCCCGTATCAAAGGCCGCCGCGCCGGCCAGCCCCTGGTCGATGCGATGCGCGAGACTGCCCAGGTGGGCGCCCAGCCAGGGGCCGGCATCCTCCAGGAACAACAGGATGACCGGCCGCAGTTGAGTCGAACCGCCCGCCCCTGGCTGCAACAGAATCGACACCAGAGCCAGCAATCGCAGCGCCTGCACCTGGCGGTACAGCCGCCAGGGACCGAAGCGGTCCAGCCTGTCGCGCAGCGGCCCATGCCAACGCGGCAAGGCATACAGGCCGCCCGCCAGCAGCACGACGATCCCCGTCGGCAACCAGAGTCCCCAGGCGCGCAGCCAATCGGCGCTGGCGAACAGCGCTTGCGACCATGCGCCCAGGTAAGCCGCGGGCAACCCCTGAAAAGCCTGCCGCAACGCCGGAACCGTCCACTGCGGCAAAGCCAGCAACAGCAGGCTTGCCACCAGCAGCGCCCCGGCCGCCGAACCCAGCATGGCCCAGAGCATGCGCCGCGCCTGAATCAGGAGTGCCAGATGGCTGGACAAGGCCTGGAAACACGCCAGCAGCCGGGCATTGCCATAGACCTGCGCCGCGCGCACCAACGCCAGCTCATCGGCTGGGAAGCAGCCCAGCCAGGTCGCATGGAGGTCGCCGCCGCTGGCCTCGCAGGCGCGCGCCCAGGTCCTCGACAAGCGCCCGCGCACCGTGCCGGCACCATGCCGCGCCGCATCCCGGTCGAAAAGCTCACGCATGGTCAGCCGCCCTTGCGCCCCTCGCAACACCGCCTGGAGGTAATCGAAATAATCCGCCCGCCCCTCAGAAAACCGCCAGGCATCCAGGCGCAGGCGCCCCCGCGTCAGCCACGTCTGCATCCGCAGCATCCACATCATCCTCGTCCTCCCGGAGGCGGCATCGCGCGGCCGGCCGGCAACCGTCCCTGGCGCAGCAGCTGTGTCTCGAACGCCATGAAGCGCACCTCGACGTCACGCGGGTCGACTTGTCCAGCAACGGCCTTCTCCATGGCATGCGCCATGGCGCTGGCGTGCGGATCCGGCACGTGCCTATCGCCCTCCTCTGCGCCGGGCAGGCCAGGCTCGAGGCATTCTGCGGCCACGGTCCGACCGTCGTAGCCGAACAATTCCGGCAGCGCGGCACGACGGCAGCGCGCGCAGCCCTCCGGGTCGCGCAGCCGCAGTCCGACTGGATTGAGCGGCCAGGCCAGACCGATCCAGCCGAGCCACCGGCGCCAATGATCAAAGTCGCTGCCGGGCCGCTGGCGCGTCAGCTCGGCCGGGCTCGCCGGCAGCGCGCAATCGGGGCACAGGCGAGGCAGCAGCGCCTGATAGACCAGCAGCTTGAGGATGCCGGGCGTCGTCAGAAAATCACGCGGCACGGCAATGAAATCCGAAGCCAGCCGGTCCACGATGGCACGCGCCGAAGGCGCGTGCACGGTGGTGTAGACATTGACGCCCGAGCCGGCCAGATCCATAAAGGCCCGCCCGCTCTCGGCATCGCGGATCTCTCCCAGCAGCACATCGGTCATGGCCGATCGTTTCAGGGTACGCAGCTTGGCGGCATAACGGCCATGCGCCTGCTGATCCAGATCGCGGCCTATGGTGTTCTGCACGGCACGGTCGATCCGGTATTCCACCGGTTCTTCCAGGGTAATGATCTTGCGGTGCGCCGGCAGGCTGCGGATCAAGGTCGCCAGCGTCGTCGATTTGCCCGAGCCCACGGTGCCCGCGAATACCAGGGCGCCGCCTTCGGATGTCAGCACCCGCTCGAAACAGGCCATCTGATCGGCCCGATAGCCCAGTTCGGCCAGAGAGGCGGCATCGGCGCCGGCATCCCGCGCAAGAAATCGCAGGCAGACGCTGGGCCCCCGATCGGCGGCCAGGGACGCCCAGCGCAAGGTGTAGGCCCGTCCATCCACACTGCGCAGGAGACTGCCCTGCTGCTCCAGCAGAGGATCGAAAACCGCGCCATTGCCGCCCTGGATGTCCATCCAGGCGACCGCCAGGACATCGCGCAGCAATCCGGTCGGCATATGGCGAAAGCGCCCGGGCGCAACGTAACGGCCGGCCACGGTATAGCGGACTTCGGATTCGGCCGCGTCGCGATGAAGGTTCAGGTGCAGGTCGGTCGCTCCCTGGCGCACGCCCCATTCGACCAGGTCCTGGAACACCCCGGCCAATGCCGTCGGTATCCGGTCCCCGGCCCGGGTCAGGACCGCCTCGCCGCCTTCGCGCGACAAGGCCAGCAGCAGCGCGGCCGGGAGAACATAACGGGCCGGTTCGGACAGGCGACGCCCGGTTGCCTGCAAGCGCCGCACCAGCGCATCGGCCTGATCGCTGCCGACATATTCGGCCCGGGCCAGCAACGTGACGCTGCCATCGGCCCGCTCCACGGGACAGATCCGGTCCGCCAGCGACTGGATGCCCAACTCCTGCGCCAGCAGGCGTCTGACTTCCGGCTGCAACGCCGACAATTGCGCGGGCTGTTCGATCACGCCCGCATGCGCAGGGTCGAAGGGCTGCGGCGGTTCGGCCAGCGCCAAAGCGGAAGTCCAGGGCTTCATGGCCGCGTCTCGCCCAGCAGCATGCGCAGGCACAGGGAATGCCGGTCCTTGCCACGTTCGAGCTGCACGCAGCCGCCGTTCATGCCGCGCAACTGATAGACGCCCCGATCCCCGACATGCCCTGCCGGCCAGGCCTGACCGCGCACATACAGATACGCCCGGCGTCCCACCTGAACCTCGGCCATCAGGGCGCGGCCGACACCGTACAAGGCCACCAGACGGGGTTCGAGCACGGGCCGCGCGAGGCTCTCCGGACCGGTCCGCTGACGGCTGGCGGATGAACCCGAAGCCGTCTGCTGCGCCTCGCGCAGGTCCAGTTGCATCAGTTCACGGACCGACCGAGTTTCCCAGCGGGCCTGGGGATCGTCCGGAGCCGCTGCCGCTGGCGGTCTCTCCCCGGTATCATCGACCTCATCGACCTCATCGACCTTGGAGGGGGCCGTGACCGGGGATGCCGCCGGGGCCGACGACGCGGCGACGGGGCCGGTCTGCTGTGCTGGTCCGGGTGCAGGGATGTCTGCCCCGACGCGTTGCGGCGCACTCATGATCGGCACCAGGGCGAGGGTCAGCGTCAGGATCAGGACTGGCATCCGGCGTCGCCCAGCCGCGCCGGGAACACCTGCGCGCTCATGATCGATTTTCATAAACGGTTCCTTCGAGATACAGGGTCAGCCGGCTGGCGCGCACATCGGGCCGGATCCCCGGCGCCAGCGTCAGCGTTGCCTCATGCCAGGACACGGCCCCGGCCAGCGGCGCCAGCAACATGCCCGAGCGCAACGGCCCCTTGACCCGCAGAATGCGGGTGGCCAGCGCGGGGAAATCCTCGGGAGGCAGCTGTTTGCGGCCCTGATCATCGAGCGGCGCCGGGACGATCAAAGGGCGGGCCGAGTCGAGCCGCAACATGGAGAAGGCCGGCAGCACAGCCTGGAGCGCACTGACCCAGTCGCGGGCCAGCAATCCCGTGCGCGGCAGACGGTGCGGCTCGGGTCGCTGGCCCGGCAGAGACAGCGTCCAGGCGGCGCGGGCCACATCCAGAGAAGGAAAATCCAGGCGCCAACCAGCGGGAACCGCCCGCAGCAACGCGCGGTTATCGGCCCGGGGTGCCTGACGGCGGTATTCGCTCACGCACTGCCAGCGCGCGCCGTCCGCCCGGGGCGTGCAGCGCAGATCGTGCAGCACCCAGCCACCAAGCCGCGCGGGCTGGCGATAAAGCATGTCCAGCAAGGCCCGGGTGCCGGTCTGTCCATGCACCGGTCGCCGGGCCAGCGTGCGCGCCAGCGCCGCATGCCAGTCGGACTGCGCCTCGGGATCGGGCGCGGCAACGGCATCTCCCCCGTTGTGCCAACGCATCCAGCCGATGGCGCTCAGACATGCGACCAGACCCAGCAAGGCCAGCCGCGCACCGCGCCGCCGAATCGGTTCCAGTGGATGGCAAGCGGCTGCCTGTCGCGCCAGCAAGGCCAGCGTCTGCGCAGCCTGTGGCCCGGAGGACGCTGCGCGCAGTTCCTCCAGTTTTGGATGCGACTGACGCAACACCTGGATGGCCTGGCGGGCCAGTGCCGCGTCAGGGTAACTGCGGTCGGCCCGCGCCAGGGCGACCCCCTCGTGCGCAGCGAGCACATGCCAGGCGTCAGCCCCGATTTCAAGCACGCAGGCCACGGTCCCGCGCGGATGGCTGCGAGCCAGCAGATCCGCCGCCGACCAGCAGATCAGGCGGGCCGAAAGTCCCCGCGCCATGCCCAACGCCGCCGGAGGATCGCCTGACACGACCCGATGAGAAGCCCCCTGGCGGCGCGCCCGGGCCCGGGCCGTATCCGGATCACCCAGCAGCGGCACCCAGTCCAGCCCGAAGACCAGCGGCACCCGGTCCACCCAGACGAGACGAGCGGTCCGCGCCATGTCAGAGCCCCTCCTCGACCTGGGCGGTGATGATCAGCACCGTGGTCAGCCGTTGGGAGGCCAACCGATTGCCGCCGCCGAAAATCGCGGGAACCCCGGGATTCAGGCGGCGTTCGGTGGATTCGGCCATCTGCCGGTCGAATCCCGACACCACCAGCGGCTGGCCCGGTTGCAGGGCCAGCTGTTGCACGGTTCCGTTGCCCTCGATGGTCAGTTGCTGCAACTGGAGAGGGTGCGCCTTGTCGCCGAAGGTCACGGTCTTGAGCGGCTGGGCCACCGTGTTGTCATATGCCAGCGACAGCAGAATCTGGCCGTCTTCCTGGATATCGGGCACCAGCGTCAGCAGGGAGCCAACCGTCTCGGCTTTCTGATTGACAGACACGGCCGGCAGCGCCAGCCCCGCATCGCCCGAAACCGGCGTGGTTTCGATCCGGTCGATATATGAGAACGTCGTGCGCACCGCATGCGACACAGGCCGCCGGTTCAGTCCCAGGATCGGCACGCTGCTGCGCCGCACCAGCCGGACGGACTCGCCCAGCGCGCGAATGACGGCCTCGCTGCCCGAGAAAGAGCCCTGGACGATATCCATCCCGAGCTGTCCGCTGGTGCCTTTCGCGAGCGCCGGCACCGCCAGGCCGGCAGCCAGCCGGGCACTGGAAAAGATCAGATTCCAGTCGATGCTGGCCTGGGCCTGCTCGCTGAGGGCCACGGTCAATTCCTCGAACACCAGGCGCACGCGCCGCGTCAGCGCCCGATTCTCCTTATCCAGATAATGCGCGATGCGATCCAGGACATCGGGCGTATCGGTGACCACGATCGAGGCCCTGGCGCCCGGTTCGGCAACCAGTACCCCGGCGCGGGACAGGAACGGCTCGATCCGCGCGCGAAGGGTCTGCATCACCTCCTGATCGCCGCTGCTCAGGCGGGTGCCGGAGGTGCTGACGAAACCGCCCTCGGCACTCTCCCGCCCCTGGCCCAACGAGGCCTGGACACGGGCATCCAGCGTCAGCGCCCGCACGTCGAAAACCCGGGTCGCGGTGCGAAAGAATTCGATGCGGCCGTGCTCGTAGCGCCAGCGTACACCCAGGGAAGCGCTCAGGCGGTCGAGAATCTGCGGCAGGGGCGCCGGGCCGGAAGCCAGATCGAAGGGAGCGACCGGATCAGCGAGCGCCGCACCCTGCCCGACACCACCGCCCAATCGAGGCAGGAAAAATCCGGCGGGCAGCAGCGCATCGGGACGCACGTGAACCGGAATGCCCGTGACCGCGGCGATCCGACGGGCGATCCGGCGCAAATCGCCGCTGCCGTTGGCGAACAAGAGGGTCGTGCGCACCCGGGCCCGCAAAGGCGCGGGCAGCGTCAGTTCGCGCGCCAGCGGCTGCGCCCGCCCCACCACCCAGGGCCGATCGACATCCTGAGCGGCCCGGCGAGCGTCGGCGTCGGTCGCGGCCTGGACAAATCGGTCGTGCTCACTGGACACGGTCGTATCGGCCTGGCGAAAGTCGCGCGCCGCCTGACGCAGACGTTCGGAAAAGGCGCACCCGGACATGCCCAGGCACAGGGCGGCCAGTGCCAGCCAGTGACGGCGGATCACGCGTCCGCTCCCGGCGTCCGTGTCCGGTCGCAGCGCTGGGCCAGCGGGACGACACGCAGGACGCGATTGGCGTAGAAGCATGGCTGGACCGGCCGGTCTCCAAGCTCGGTGGCGGACAGCAGTCCGCGCACGGCCGCGCGGAACGAATCGCCGAAGACGGCGGAACCCGCCAGCGGGATGTCGGCATCGACGTTCCAGAGTTCGGGGCCGAAGGTCCATCCCGCGGCGCGTGCCCAGCGACCCAGTGCCCGCCGGATGTTGCCATCGGCCGGGGTCACCTCGAACGAAAGCGGATTCGCCCTGCCCGGCCTGCGGGCGGACGCTGCCACAGCCGCCCGGCCGGATTTGCCGCTGCCGGCCTGAACCGGCGGCGCGGGCGGGATGGGCGGGACCGGCGCGGCCGGAGGCGATGCCGGCCCCGGAGGCGGCGCCGGCATCGGCAGATGCGCCACCGGCGTCACCCTCACGGCCTCCGATACCGGGGGCGTTCCCGGACGGGCGGGATGCGCCGTCATGGCAGGCGCGACCGCCGCCGATCCGGCCCTCTCGGGCGTCGTGACTGGCGCGGACAGATCGGCTTCGAGAGAGGATGTCTCGATCGGGCGCCAGGCCTCGGCTTGCGACAGGCCGCCGCGCAGCACGATCCGTTGCGGCACGCCACGCAGAATCAGGAAATCCCCGTCCCGCCGGGGCCGCAGCAGCCGGTCGCCCCCGGTCAAGCGCTCGAACACGGCGGGCACGGGCTGGCCGGCGGGATACTGCAGCCAGGTCTCGCGCCCATCGTCAAAGACCTGCTGCGGCGCCAGCGCCGGATCGCCTGCGATGCGCCAGTCGAAACGATAGGCGCCGGGCGCCGACGACAACCCCATCAGATCGCGCCACCAGGCGCCGCCCGTCGGCGCCGCGCACCCTACCAATCCCGCCAGCAGCAAGATTGCACCCAAGATCCTGATCATGTTCTCCCCCGGCGACACCCTGGTCGTGAATCATGGTGTCCATGGTGGCGCGCCCGGACGGCGCCCGCCAGACTGGGAAATACGATCGGATGAAAAGATCCGTCTCGAGACCGCGCCACTCAGGCGCGGCGCGAAGGCCGGCAACGGGCGTTCCCCTCAGCCCATGGCAAGGCCGGGGCGCTCCCGTTCAACGGACGAGCATCAGCCGCCCCTCAGCGTCCATGGTCCGCGTGGACATGCTCTGACGGTCGCTGCCGATCAGCGTGCAGAACAAATCCCGGGTAAAAATCCGGTTACCGAAATACCAGGAGTGCGAGCGCATGCCCACGATGCCTTCAGGCTCGTCCTGCTGCTGAATCGCGGCATCGGTCTCCAGTTGCTCATAGTAGGCGGTGCAATCGATGTTGACGGCCTTGGCGCTGGCCCCCTGCGGCAGACCGACCCGCCCCACGCGCGGGGCGGTCCCGATACGCTTGACGTTGGACAGGTCGAGCGCCTGATCCCGCTTGCTTGAATAGTTGGTGACCCGCACGCAATGCCGGTAGATCGATTGGGCGCCCGACTCCCCCGCCGACATCGAATGGCTCGATACATCCCCCGCCGCAAAGACAACCTGGCTGACACTCCAGGCCCCATTCTCGAGACTGGTGTCATCGGCGTCATCGAACGCTTCACGGATGACAAAAGCGCCCGTCGAATGACCCAGCACATGGATATTGGTCGGACAATCGGGTCGCTGGCTGGCGGAAAGATAGGCAATGCCATCGGACATCAGTTTCATCGCTGTCATCTTGGCATTGTGACGATCCGACAGATAGGCCAGCGCCTTGTCGTCGCTGGGCCAATCAAAAGAAACCACGACCCCCTTGAAACCGCAAAAGGTCAGTCCGTCCGCGAGGCGCCGATGTCGCTCGATGACTTCGGCGCTGCTCATGTTGTAGCCATGCACGGAAAACAGCAGATCCCCCCGCCGCTCACCCTGGGCGTTTTTCCAGACGGCTGCCTTGGAGATAGCGGCAAACCACCTTTTCGGTGTGACCGCATGGGACGGACCGGGGTCTTTTCCGTCCGGCACGACAAGATACCGGGTCTCGCCAACATGCGCCGTAAAGGCATTGTCCCGCACCGCCCGCACCGACATGACATAGGAAGACATCACAACCTCCGCGAGAACCCGTACAACAGGCATTCTGACGCGGTTCCCGCGGGCCGGCCATTTCGCTTGGTGTGATTGTGTGAGCGAACATGGAACCGGGCCGGAAAACCGGCCCGGCATGACGCGACATCAGGGCTGGCGCACCAGTCTGTTGGCCTCGGCCGACGCCGCGTTCAGGGCGGTGACCGCAGGCTGCTGGCCGCTCAGCGCGGAATCCAGGATTTTCTGGAAGCGGGTTCGGATGGCAGGGTAATTGTGGATGCGGAACCCCTGGGCCGTCAGGGCAGCCTTGTTGCTGTAGACGGCCACCAGATCGCGCCATTGGCCCAGCTTGGCATAGTAGCTCGAGGGGGTGGCGTCAAAGGCCGCCTGGGTCAGCGGCAGGAAACCGGTCTGCTGGTACCAGCGCGCCGCCTGTTCGGGCTGCGACAGCCAGCCCAGGAAGGCGACCGTGGCGTCGGTGACGGATTTTTCGGATTTCATGACCCACAGGCCGGCGCCGCTGATGAAGGGGTTGCCGGGTTTGCGCGTGACCTCGGGGTAATACGGCAGGCCGGAAACCGCGTAACGCAAGCTGCGCCGGGTCAGGAATTCACCGATGTGGCCGGAGCTGGACATCAGCACTGCGCATTCGCCCTGGGCAAAGCGGCTGATGGACTTGGTGCCGGCATCCGGGCGCACCATGATCTCGGAGCGGACCCAGCTGATCATCAGAGACAGGTGGCGCACGTAGGTGGAGTCAAAGGAAAAGCTGGGCAGCCCCTTGGCCTTGAGTCCGTTATCCGCACTGGCGTAGAGCTGATTGTTGACCGCCGCCAGATTTTCCAGGTTGATCGAGACCGGCAGATCGGACGTCAGCGGACACTTGCGCGAGCCGTTGTTGGCCAGGGTGACGAGCTGGCCCTGCAGCTCCATCCAGGTGCGCTGCGGCACGGCGGGCACCAGCCTGGCCTGTTTGAAAGCGTCCTGGTTGTAGTACATGACGGGAATTTCCAGCATGTACGGGAAAGCCATCAGCCGGCCCCGGGCGTCATGGATGAAGGCATTGTCCGAGGACACGAACCAGCGCGTGTTTTTCAGTGCCGAGGATTTCTGCAACGCGTAGAACGGCTGCACGTAACTGCGCTGGGCGACGTCTTTGAGGGTATGGCTGTCGCCGATCTGCGCCAGGGCGGGCAGGTTCTTGGATTTGGCCGCCGAGCCCAGCGCCTGATCGAGCGCCTCCGGGGTGTCGAAGGCGCGTTCCACGACCTTGACGTTGGATTGACTGCTGTTGTAGGCCCTGACCAGGCTCTGGAAAGCCTCGGCGTTATGCCCTTTGAGGGTGTGCCAGACCGGCACTTCGGTCGCTGCCCAGACAGGCGCGACCGCAACGGCGGCTGCAAGCGTCAAGATGATACGCATCCCTGGACGCAACTTGCAGGAGCCAGAAGGAAAATTCATGATGGATCAATCCAAAAAAGGAAAGTCGATATCCGGTGTCCGGCCGGACACCAGATCAGCCAGAACCCTGCCCGAACCGGCACCCATGGTCCAACCCAGACTGCCATGGCCCGTGTTCAGGTAGAGATTACGTATTCGGGTACGGCCGATGAGGGGGACGTTGGAAGGCGTCGCCGGTCGCAGGCCGGACCAAAATTGCACGTTAGCAAAATCAAGCGCGCTTGGGAACAGGGCGCGGGCATGCTCGACCAGCTGATTGCACCGGCCAGTATCCAGAACGCGCGCATAACCGCCGATCTCGGCGGTCCCCGCCATCCGCAACCGGTCTCCCAGGCGAGAAAAGACGATCTTGGCCTCCTGGTCGATCAGGCTGACCGTGGGCGCCGCCTCCGGGTCCCTCAGAGAAAACGTGGCCGAATAGCCCTTGGCCGGCCAGACCGGGCAGGACAGGCCCAGCGGCGCAGTCAGTTCCGGCGTGAAACTGCCCAGCGCCAGCACATAGGCATCCGCCTGCAATGGCCGGAAATAACCATCGGGCTCGATCAGTTCGGCCACGGAAATGCGCCCGTCCACGGGCACCAGCCGGTTCACCCGGGTGCCATACCGGAAAGTGACACCCGCCGCCTGCGCCCGTTCGGCCAACGCGCGCGTGAACAGATGCACATCGCCGGACTCGTCGTCCGCCGTGAAATCGCCGCCGACGACCGGTTGGCCGGACGCCGTCAGCGCGGGCTCGATGCGCAGGACCTCGTCGGCATCGACGATGCGCCGGTCCACGCCCAGCGCGCGCATCTGCTCGGCGCTGGTCCGGGCATGCTCGAACTCGCGCGGATCGCGGTAGAACGCCAGGATGCCGCGTTCCAGATGGTCGTATTCGATCCCCTGGTCGGCCCGCAGTTCGCGCAGCGTGGCGCGGCTGTATTGCGCCAGCGTCACCATGGCGCGCAGGTTCGCCGCGAAGCGCGGCGCGCGGCATTCATTGAGAAAACGCGCGCACCACAGCCACTGCCGGGGCTCCAGACGCGGCGAGACGCGCAGCGGCGCATTGGATCGTCCGATCCAGCGCAGCACCTTGCGCAGCGTGTGCGCGCTGGCCCAGGGCTCGGCATAGCACACGGAAATCTGCCCGCCATTGGCCCGGCTGGTCTCCAGCGCCGCGCCCGGATGTCGCTCGATGACCTCGACCTCGTGGCCGGCGCGGGCCAGCCACCAGGCGCTCGATACACCGATGATGCCGGCGCCGAAAACCGCGATTTTCATGCTTCGACTCCGGCGCGATCCGCAGCGGACGTAAAGGCGTCCGCATGGAAGGATTCGGGTGACAGCCCGCACTGCCCGACGAAATCTCGGCGCGCCGCCTCGACCATCACCGGCGCGCCACAGGCATAGACCTGATGACCGGACAGATCGGGCAGGTCTGCCATGACGGCCCGATGCACCAGGCCCTCACGGCCTGTCCACGCATCCTCCGGCCGGGCCTCGGACAGGACGGGCACGAAACGGAAGCCCGGCAGGCGCTCGCGCCATTCCAGCGCCAGGGCCTGCCGGTAGAGGTCGGCGGGGCGCCGCCCGCCCCAGTACAGGGTCGCCGAACGGGTGTCGCTGCGGGCCAGCATGCCTTCGATCATGGCCTGGATGGGCGCAAACCCCGTGCCACTGGCCAGAAAGACGATGGGCCGCGCGTCGTCGGGATCCAGGAAAAAGGAACCCAGCGGCCCCTCGATGCGCAGGATCTCGCGCGGTTTGAGCGGCTCCTCGCTGGCGCCGAAGACCCGGCTGGTGAACACGCCGCCCGGCATGTGGCGCACATGCAGACGCACCCGATGATCGTCGGTCTGGCCGCACGCCATGGAATAGCTGCGCCGGCTGCCGTCCTTGAGGATGAATTCCAGATACTGTCCCGGCTGGAAACGGAACGCCTCGGCCGAGGGCAGCTGCAACGCGATCTCCATCACATCGGGCGCCAGCCGTTCCAGGGACAGCACCCGCACGGGCATCTTGCGCACCACGATATCGTCGGCCATGCGGATCTCCCGGGCCTCGATCACCAGATCAGAGATCGGCCGCGCCTGACAGAACAGGGTATGCCCCCGGGCCAGATCGGCGGCATCGAGGATGCGGGCTGGCGCCGGACCGGCATCGTATTCCCCCGAAACCACCCGGCCCTCGCACGTCGAGCAGGTGCCGTTGCGGCAGCTGTAAGGCAGAACGATGCCGGCCGCCAGCGCGGCATCCAGGACCGTCTGCCCCGGCTCAACCACAAATTCCCGGTTGGCCGGCAGCACCGTGACCTTGAAACTCATGTTGTCGATTCCATCGGCATGTTGCAGGAGCCCTATTCTAGTCCGCCGCCTGGCCTCCCGTGGCCGGCCAGAGACTGGGCTGCTTGATCTTGACATCCAGCAGGCGTCCCTTGCGGGCGCGCCGGCCGGCGTACGGCGCCAATTCCTCGGGACTCAGGATCAGCTCCGTGTCGCGCGCCCGATAGACGCCGCGCAGCGCCACGCCCGCCGACCCGACACCGGCCCACTGCTCGATCCGGTCATCATCGTCCAGTCCCATCAGGATGGTGCCTCGGCCGCCGCTGGCCAGCGTCTTGAGCTCATCGAGCGCCACCACCAGGAATTTTCCCTTGCGACTGAGCAGGGCCACGGCCGTGTCGTCCTGCCGCAACAACAGCGGCTTGAGCAAGGCATCACCCTTGTCCAGCGTGATGAACTGCTTGCCGGCATTCTGGCGGGTGGACAGATCGCCGATCCGCGTCAGGAAACCATAGCCCGACGCCACGCCCAACAACACCCGGCGATCGGGCGCGCCCGCCAGCATGTGGGCGATGCGGCTACCCGGCTCCAGGCCGATCATCGAGGTCACCGGCTGCCCATCGCCGCGCGCCGATGGCAGGCTGGCGACCGCGATACTGTAGCTGCGGCCGTTATCGGACAGCGCCATCAGTTCCTGCGTGCTGCGGCATTCGATCGCATCGTACAGGGCATCGCCGGTCTTGAAGCTGAACTGCGCCGCATCATGGCCATGACCCTGACGGGCGCGCAGCCAGCCCTTCTGGGAAATCACCACCGTGACAGGCTCATCCACCACCTGCGTCTCGAGGACGGCGCGCTCGGCCGTCTCAATCAGCGTGCGGCGATCGTCGCCATACTGTTTGGCGTCGGCCTCGATCTCGCGGATCATCAGGCGCCGGAATGCCGCCGGATCGTCCAGTAATTCCTGCAACGCCACCTGGTCCTCGCGCTTCTGGGCCAGTTCCTGCTCGATGCGGATGCCCTCCAGCCGGGCCAGCTGGCGCAGGCGCATTTCCAGGATATCGTCGGCCTGGCGCTCGCTGAGGCGGAACCACTCCATGAGCGCCGCCCGGGGCTCCTCGGCCTCGCGGATGACGCGGACGACCTCGTCCACATTCAGATAGACGATGCTGCGGCCTTCCAGGATGTGGATGCGATCGAGCACCTTGTCCAGCCGATGGCGGGTGCGCCGCGTGACCGTCTGCGCCCGGAAGGCCAGCCAGGACTCCAGGGTCTGACGCAGGCTGCGCTGACCGGGACGCCCGTCAGTGTCGATGCACACCAGATTGACGGAGACATTGCCTTCCAGACCGGTGCGCACCAGCAGCATGTTGACGAATTCGTCACGATCGATCCGGCTGGTCTTGGGTTCGAAGACCAGCCGCACGGGGTCCTGCCTGCCGGACTCGTCGCGCACCGAATCGAGCATGCCCAGCACCAGCGCCCGGGTCTGCTGCTGCTCGGCCGACAGGGATTTCTTGCCGGCGCGCGGCTTGGGATTGGTGAGTTCTTCGATGGTTTCCAGGATCTTCTGGGCCGAGGTGCCGGGCGGCAGCTCGGTGACGACCAATTGCCACTGCCCGCGCGCCATGTCCTCGAACACCCAGCGGGCGCGCGCCTTCAGGGATCCCCGGCCGCTGGTGTAGATCTGGGCGATATCCTCGACCGGCGTGATGATCTGGCCACCACCGGGGAAATCCGGCCCCGGCGCCAGCGCGAACAGGTCCTCGTCGGCCATGGCGGGTTTGCGCAGCAGCGCCACACAGGCGCGCGCGATTTCCCGCAGATTGTGCGAGGGAATCTCTGTGGCCATGCCCACGGCGATGCCCGACGCGCCGTTGAGCAGCATGATCGGCAGACGAGCCGGCAGGCAGACGGGTTCCTGCTGGCTGCCGTCGTAGTTGGGCGTGAAATCGACTGTCCCCTCATCCAGCTCGTCGAGCAGCAGTCGGGAAAACGGCGTCAGGCGGGCCTCGGTATAGCGCATGGCGGCCGCATTGTCGCCATCCCGGGAGCCAAAATTGCCCTGCCCGTCGATCAGGGGATAACGCAGCGCGAAATCCTGCGCCATGCGCACCATGGCATCATAGGCCGCCTGATCGCCATGCGGATGATATTTGCCCAGCACATCGCCCACCACCCGGGCGGATTTGACGGGCCGGGCCTGGGGTCCCAGGCCCATCGCGTCCATGGCGTACAGAATCCGGCGCTGCACCGGTTTCTGTCCATCGGAGACCTCCGGCAACGCGCGGCCGCGCACCACCGACACGGCATAGTCCAGGTAGGCCTGCTCGGCATAACGCGCCAGCACCAGGCCGCCATCCTCATTTTCCTGCAATTCAGTCTGATTCAGATCCATCCCGATTCCTCAAACATCCACGTCGGCCAGATTGCCTTTTTCTTCCAGCCAGCCACGCCGCTGGGCCGCCTCGCCCCGCGCCATCAGCATGTCGAACATGCGCGCCGAGGCCGTCAGCCCCTCGCCGCCATGACGCACCTGCGCCAGACGGCGGGTATCCGGGTTCAGGGTCGTGTCCCAGAGCTGTTCCGCATTCATTTCGCCCAGACCCTTGAAGCGGCTGATGCGCCAGCCGCCCTCGCGCAGGCCCTCGCCGCGCAGCTTGTCCAGCACGGCATCCAGTTCTGCCTGATCCAGGCAGTAGAGCTTGCGCGCCGGGCGCTTGCCGGCCGCCGGCACATCCACGCGGAACAGGGGCGGCCGGGCGATATAGACATGCCCGGCCTCGATGAGGCGCGGAAAATGACGCAGGAACAGGGTCAGCAGCAGCACCTGGATGTGCGCACCGTCCACATCCGCATCGGACAGGATGCAGATGCGGCCGTAGCGCAGCCCCGACAGGTCGGCCTCCTGGCCGGGACCGTGTGGATCGACGCCGATGGCCACGGCGATGTCGTGGATTTCCTGATTGCCGAACAAACGGTCACGCTCGACCTCCCAGGCGTTCAGGATCTTGCCGCGCAACGGCAGGATGGCCTGGAATTCCTTGTCCCGGCCCATCTTGGCGGAACCGCCCGCCGAGTCCCCCTCGACCAGGAAGACCTCGGTGCGGCTCACATCCGTCGATTCGCAATCGGTCAGCTTGCCCGGCAGGACGGCCACCCCCGAGCCCTTGCGCTTTTCGACCTTGCGCGCGGCCCGCGACCGGGCCTGGGCCTGGCCGATGGCCAGTTCGGCGATCTTCTTGCCGTCCTCCACGTTGGCATGCAGCCAGAGTTCCAGCGCATTGCGCAAGAATCCGCCTACCAGGCGCACCGCATCCCGGCTGTTCAGGCGCTCCTTGATCTGCCCCTGGAACTGCGGGTCCAGGATCTTGGCCGACAGGATGAAGCTGGCGCGGGCAAAGACATCCTCGGGCAGCAGACGAATGCCCTTGGGCAGCAGATTGTGCAGTTCGGCAAACGATTTGACGGCGTTGAACAGCCCCTCCCGCAACCCCGATTCGTGGGTGCCGCCGGCCGGCGTGGCGATCAGGTTGACGTAAGACTCTCGCACCACCGGGCCTTCATCGGTCCAGGCGACGACCCATTGCGCGCCCTCGCCCGGCGCATATTGCTCGTCGTCGCGGTCCGCATACTGACCGCCTTCGAACAGCGGCGCGAGGGTCTGCGCATCGCCCAGGGCCTCGCTCAGATAACCGCGCAGGCCGGATTCGTAGTGCCATTCACGCCGCTGGCCGGATTTTTCCAGGGTCAGCGTCACCCGCGTGCCCGGCAGCAGCACGGCCTTGCTGCGCAGGGCGTGCTCCAGCTCTCCCAGCGGCACCTGCGCCTGATCGAAATAGCGCGCATCGGGCCAGACCCGCACCCGGGTTCCGGAACGTCGCCGCCCGACGCTGCCCACCTGCGCCAGGGCCTCGACCACATGGCCGTCGGCAAAGACGATGCGCCACTCTCCGCCATCGCGCCAGACAGTGACCTCGAGCCGCGTGGACAGGGCATTCGTGACCGACACCCCCACCCCGTGCAGCCCGCCCGAGAAGGCATACGCACCACCGTCGGCCTTGTTGAACTTGCCCCCCGCGTGCAGGCGGGTAAAGACCAGTTCGACCACAGGGGCATGCTCTTCGGGGTGCTCACCCACAGGAATGCCGCGCCCGTCGTCCTCGATCGTCAGGCTGCCGTCCGTGTGCAGCGTGACCCCGATGTTGCGGGCAAATCCGGCCAGCGCCTCGTCAGCGGCATTGTCGACGACCTCCTGGATGATGTGCAGCGGATTGTCGGTGCGCGTGTACATGCCGGGGCGCTGACGCACAGGCTCCAGCCCCTTGAGGACACGGATCGACGATTCATCGTAGCGTACGGTGCTCAATTTTTTTATCCATCGGAAAAACGACTATTTTACGGAGATAATGGTATGCTTATCGACATTGGTCCGATGCGCCCTTTTCTGCGGGCGGTTTCTTTTCCGGTCCGCCGCCTTCTCTTATCCGCACACACGACATGAGTGACTCCATCAAGCACGTCAGCGACGCGTCCTTCCCGGGCGACGTGCTCCAATCCGCCCTGCCCGTCCTGGTCGACTACTGGGCCGAATGGTGTGGCCCCTGCAAAATGGTCGCCCCCCTGCTCGACGAAGCCGCCGCCCAATACAAGGGCCGCGTCACCATCGTCAAGCTCAACGTCGACGAAAACCCCGATACCGCGGCCCGATACGGCATCCGCGGCATCCCCACCCTGATGCTGTTCAAGGACGGCAAGGTCGCCACCACCAAGGTCGGCGCCCTGTCCCGCACCCAGCTTCAGGCTTTCCTCGACGACGCGCTCTGACACATTCCATTCACCCATTCCATTCATCCGTTTTGATTCCGCGCGCGAACCCGGTTCCGGGTTCGCCGAACCTCTCACGACTCTCCCTCTTCCTTCTTTCCCATGCACCTGAACGAACTCAAAGCGCTGCACGTTTCGCAGCTGCTCGAAATGGCCGCCGGTCTCGAGATCGAAAACGCCAATCGGCTGCGCAAACAGGAACTGATGTTTGCCATCATGAAACGGCGGGCCAAGCAGGGCGAACAGATCTTCGGCGACGGTGTCCTGGAAGTCCTGCCCGATGGTTTCGGTTTCCTGCGATCGCCGGAAACGTCCTACCTGGCCAGCACCGATGACATCTATATCTCGCCCTCCCAGATCCGGCGCTTCAACCTGCATACCGGCGACTCCATCGAAGGCGAGGTCCGCACGCCCAAGGATGGCGAGCGCTATTTCGCCCTGGTAAAAGTCGACAAAGTCAACGGCACGGTCCCGGAAGCCATCAAGCACCGGATCATGTTCGAGAACCTGACGCCGCTGCATCCCGACGAACCGATGGTGCTGGAACGCGACATCAAGAGCAAGGAAAACGTCACCGGGCGCATCATGGACATCTTCGCGCCCATCGGCAAGGGCCAGCGCGCGCTGATCGTCGCCAGTCCCAAATCCGGCAAGACCGTGATGATGCAGCACATCGCCCACGCCATCACCACCAATTACCCCGATGCCGTGATGATCGTGCTGCTGGTGGACGAGCGCCCCGAAGAAGTCACCGAAATGCAGCGCACCGTGCGCGGCGAGGTCGTGGCCTCCACTTTCGACGAACCGGCCACGCGCCACGTCCAGGTCGCCGAGATGGTCATCGAAAAGGCCAAGCGCCTAGTCGAACTGAAAAAGGATGTGGTCATCCTGCTGGACTCGATCACCCGTCTGGCGCGCGCCTACAACACCGTCGTGCCCGCTTCGGGCAAGGTGCTGACCGGCGGGGTGGACGCCAACGCCCTGCAGCGCCCCAAGCGCTTCTTCGGCGCCGCGCGCAACCTCGAAGAAGGCGGCTCCCTGACGATCATCGGCACGGCCCTGATCGAGACCGGCAGCCGCATGGACGAAGTGATCTACGAAGAATTCAAGGGCACCGGCAATTCCGAGGTGCACCTGGAGCGCCGTCTGGCCGAGAAACGCATCTATCCGGCCATCAATCTGAACAAATCCGGCACGCGTCGCGAAGAGCTCCTGATCAAACCAGAACTTCTACAAAAGATCTGGGTCCTGCGTAAGTTCATTCATGACATGGACGACGTGGAGTCAATGGAATTCATCCTGGACAAAATCCGCGCAACCAAGAACAACGCCGAATTCTTTGACATGATGAAAAAATAAGCGAGCCCATTTGATGACACTTCCTTCCATCGATCAGTTTCTTGACAGAGTCAAGTCCCGGGATCCGAACCAACCCGAGTTCATGCAGGCGGTCAAAGAAGTCACGCACAGCCTGTGGCCGTTCATCAAGCAGAACCCGCGCTACGCCAGCCAGGCGTTGCTCGAACGCCTCGTCGAACCCGAACGCGCCCTGCAGTTCCGCATCAGCTGGATGGACGATGCCGGTCAGATCCAGGTCAACCGGGGATTTCGCATCCAGCACAGTTCGGCCATCGGTCCCTACAAGGGCGGCATGCGGTTCCACCCCTCGGTGAATCTCTCGATCCTCAAGTTCCTGGCTTTCGAGCAGACTTTCAAGAACGCCCTGACCACCCTGCCCATGGGCGGTGGCAAAGGCGGCTCCGACTTCGACCCCAAGGGCAAGTCCGACGCCGAGGTCATGCGTTTCTGCCAGGCCCTGATCATGGAACTGCACCGCCACCTGGGACCGGACACGGATGTGCCGGCCGGCGACATCGGGGTGGGCGCGCGTGAGGTCGGCTTCATGGCCGGCATGATGAAAAAACTCTCCAACCAGAGCGCCTGCATCTTCACCGGCAAGGGCCTGTCCTTCGGCGGCAGCCTGATCCGCCCCGAAGCCACCGGTTACGGCACCGTGTATTTCGCCGAAGAAATGCTCAAGCACGCCGGCCAGTCTCTCGAGGGCTATTCGATCTCGGTGTCCGGCTCGGGCAACGTGGCGCAATACACCATCGAAAAATGCCTGCAACTGGGCGCCAAGGTCGTCACGGTCTCGGACTCCCATGGTTGCGTGGTGGACCCGGCGGGCTTCACACCGGAAAAACTGGCGGCCCTGATCGAGATCAAGAACGAAAAGCGCGGTCGCGTCGAGGAATACGCCAGGCAATTCGGCCTGACCTACGAGATCGGCAAGCGCCCCTGGCATGTCCCCGTGGACGTGGCCCTGCCCTGCGCGACGCAGAACGAACTCGAAATCGAGGACGCCCGCACCCTGATCGCCAATGGCGTGCGCTGCGTCGCCGAAGGCGCCAACATGCCCTCCAGCATCGAGGCGGCCGAGGCCTTCATCGAGGCCGGCGTGCTGTATGCGCCCGGCAAGGCCAGCAATGCCGGCGGCGTGGCCGTCTCCGGCCTGGAAATGAGCCAGAACGCCCAGCGCCTGAACTGGACCCGCGAAGAAGTCGATGCCAAGCTGCACGCCATCATGCGCGACATCCACGAAAACTGCGTGCGCCATGGCACGACAGGCAAGACCGTCAACTATCTGAACGGGGCCAACATCGCCGGCTTCGTCAAAGTGGCCGACGCCATGCTGGCCCAAGGGGTGTACTGAGACGGGCCGCACCGCCACCGCCTCGAAAAAAGCGCCTGCGGGCGCTTTTTTCGTCAGGGACGGAGGATTCTCGGCGTCGCCTTATCTGATGGTCGTCACGGGTTCAGGCTCGGGTTCTCGTGTCACAGCCACCGGAATCTCTTCGACCTTGGGGTCGTCCCAGTCGCCTGTGATCCGATAGCGCACCGACATGCTCCTGGCCAACGGCTCCTTCAGCAGCCATTGGGTCACGAAGGCACCCAGGCCGATCAGCGGATTGATGGCGATTCCGGCTGCCAGTGCCGCCCCGCTGACATCCAGATTGGGCACGACAACAGCCTGCAGGGCCAGGGTGCTGTTGACGATGTTCGTGTCGCCTTCGAGCAGAATGGTACCCACCGGCCCGATCACTTTGTAGTCGTGAACCTTCACCTGTCCACGATCCATGTCCAGTTTTCCGCGCAACTGATCAAAAGGGAAACCGTCCTTGGACAAGCCGGACAGGCCGCTGTCGAGCTTTGTCAGCCGGGTAATGGACTGCAGCGACAGGAATTCCAGCAGTTTGGCCGAACGCGAGCCCAGTTTCTGGAACCGTCCCTGATCCAGTTCGATCTCCAGAGTGCCGCTCAGATTCGCCTTTTCGCGCGTCCAGGGCAGATCGTCCCAGCGGAACCGGCCCTTGAGCGCGCCCTTGCCGCCGGACATGACGTCCTGCCATCCGGCCCGCTGCATCCAGGCGCCAAGGTTGACCGCCTGGACCGAGGCAGTCAACGCCAGGCCGCGATCCGCGCCACGCAGCCGCCAGAGGCCCGAGCCGCGCAGATAGGCATTCTTGTCGCCCAGGCGCAGGTCGTTGAGCATCCAGACATGGCGGACGCCGTCGCGCACGCCTTCGAGCGCCAGAGCCCCCAGGGAGCGGCCATACAATCGCAGCTCATCGGCCCGCAGGTCGATGCCCGGAATCTCGAGATCGTCATCGAAAGAAGCCTCCTCGTCGGGCTCGGCGTCAGGCAGCAAGGACTGAAAGTTCGCCGGATCATCCCCCAGGCTCAAGCGGGAGAAACGGGCCTCCATCCTGCCCACCACGCGGCCATCGCGTTCCTGCCATTTGAGAGTGCCGCTGGTCTGTTTCGACTGCAATTGCGTCGACCAGCGCTCATCGGGCGTGCGGGAGGCTCGCAGCACCGCCTGATCCAGGCGGGTTCCGAACAACCGCAACTGGTCGGCCCGGGCATTCAGCTGGCGCAGGTCCGGCAGCAGCAGCCGTGCCGCGGGACGCCGCGAGCTGGCGCCGCGTCTGCGGATGGAAAACTCATCGACGATCTGGTTCCACAGGTCCAGGTCGAACAGCGGATAGCCCACCTCGACCCGCAGGCCGTCCGCGCGAGCGTCGGCGGCAAGCCCGATCCCGATTCCGGCACCCTGAAAATAAGGTCCTTTGCGGGTTTTCCGGTCATGCCGCAGGGCGAGACGCAGCGCATCTCCATACTGCGCCTCCAGCCGATCCGCGCTGGAATCGGCATCCGTCCACTGCACATGCAGAGGCCGGGCCTGCCGGGCGGACTTGGCCAGCGGCGCGGGAAAATCCAGTCCCAGCCCCCGGGTATCCGAATCCAGCACGAAAACCGTATGGCGGCCCTGCATCCTGACCGTGGCGCGATAGTCCAACGCACCGGTGATCCGCCGCATCCCCGGCACATCCAGATAATTCGCCAGCGCCCGGGCGCCGATCCGGCCCCGCAGCGCCAGGCCGGTGTCTTTTTCCCCGCCCAGGCTGCCATCGATGCGCACCTTGCCACCGAGCAGCTGTGCGCTCAACGGCTGTGCAATCCGCACGCCCTGTTCGCTGAAATACAGTTGCCCGTCGATGTCGTCGAAGACGGGCGCATGCGGCAAAAACCGCAAACTGCCCTGGCGCAGATCCACACGCCCCTGGACCCGGGTATCCTCACTGTGCAGCAGCGGGATGGTCAGAGACAGCGGCACGGCCCAATAGCCGCCGGCCTGCGCCTCATCGAACACCCCCTCGAGCATCTCGGCCAGGGGCGAATGCCGGATCAGCGACATATAGGTTTTCCCCGAAGCGAGGGTCTGGCCGGACACTTGCAGGGTGGCATTATGCTCCAGGTCGGGAATCCGCGCCTTCAGCCCGGACAGGGCGATCTCGAGCCCCGGCTCGGGGCGCATGCGCGCGGTGGAGGCCGTCAGCCTCAGGTCCGTGCGATGCAGGTCGGCCGTGCCCGTGACGTTCTCCAGCAAGGGCCAGACATCCGCCGGCCTGGCCCCGGGCACGAACTCGATGCGCGCCTCACGAAAAGCGCCCTGAATACGAAAATCCCCCGCCTGCGGCCGCTCTCCAAAGGGGAACGCCTCCAGGTCGCCTTGCAACCGCCAGTGCGCATTGACGACTTCACCGGCATGCAACCCGCCCGCCAGCCAATCCCGGGCATCCGGATTGACCTCGAGGGGCAAGTAGCGATGAATGGCGCCCAGGCGGGCGCGGGCAATCGTGCCCTGGAAATCGGCCTTGCCGGCCAGACCGCCGGACTGCCAGGCGCCCGCGCCCTGCAAGTCGATATCGGCATTGCGCCAACTCAGCTCATCCAGCTTCAGCGCCCAGGCGCCGGTGTGCCGCAGACGGCCACGCGCGGCCAGACGCCCCGGAGACAGGGATTGAGCGAACACCGCCGGCATGGTCACTTGCCCGCCCTCGATGCGGAACTGCACCTCCAGGCCGTCCGGCATCGGATCGCCCTGCGCCAGCGCCTGCCATTGATCCAGAAAGCCCTCGGCCCAGACACCCGCCTCGGGCATATCGAGCGACAGACCGGCACGGTCCGACCAGCGAACGTCATCGGTCTCCAGCAGCAGCGTCAGACGAGGCCGGTCATCCCGGGTCTGCACCCAGGCCTGCGCCCGCCCCCGGCCTTGTTGCAAGGCGCACGGCATATCCACCCAGGTTCGCCAGACCTGCGACCGGACCGGACCGACCTGCAGCCAGGCCTGCCAGTCCGAAGGCAGGCGCCCCTGCGCCAGCGTGTCGGGATCGGCCAGCCGCGCACGCAAATCCAGCCGGGCATCCCCCCCATCCAGCACCCGCGCACTGAACGAGACGCCCAGGGCGCCATGATCCTGCGCCAGGAGCACCTGGACATCGTCCAGGCGCAACTCGGGCGCCACGCGCATCCGATCCACCCAGCGCACCGTCGTATCGTGAATGGTGATCCTGGGTTGAGCCAGCAGCCAGCGCACCGCAGGCAGATCGGCCGAGCCTTGCGCGCCGGTCAGGCCAAAGGTCTGCCCCAGCAGGCTGAGCCGGCCATCCGGCAGGCGCTCGAGCGTCAGATCCATCCCCTCGACCCGCAGGTCCAGCAGCCCTCGGCCGCCCGGCAGCAGGGCCCGCCAATCCAGCCGCGCACGCGCATCCGGTATGGTCAACAGCGTGCGCCCGTCATCGGCCCGCAAACGGACATCCCGCACCTCGAACTCCGGGTTCCAGCCATGCCAGCGAATCTCGATGGGCCCCAGCTCGACCAGCGTGCCCAAGGCGGTGGACAGTTGCGCGGCAATGCGTGGGCGCCAGCCATCGATCTGCGGCAACACGGCATAGCGCAAGACCAGCAAGGCGATTCCGATGCAGAAATACAGGACGACTGCGACCGCGAGAAGTCGGCGACCCCAGGTAGAACCATGGCGTGAAATGGTTTGGCGCATGCCACCTTTTGCAGTATGTTAGGGGTCCTCTGAACAAGCCATCAGAATCCGCTCTTCACAGGCAGCCCCCATGTCCGAGACCATTATATTCAAGCCCGCCCAGCAATGGTCCGGCGCCCTGCGGCGCTACCTCACAGCCCATCCCGATCTGGAGGAGCGCCTGGCGGCCGATGCCGACCGGCCCGTCACCCGCAAGACGCTGACCGACTGGTATGCCGACCTGCTCGGCCCCGACACGCTCCGCCCCGTTCCCCAGCCCGACCTGCGGCGCGCCCTGCGCCGGCTGCGGGCCCGGGTCTTCGCCACGCTGATGGTGCGCGACAGCGCCGGGCTGGCCCCCCTGCACGAAGTCGTGTCGGCCATGTCGCATCTGGCCGATCTGGCCGTGAGCGAGGCCTATGCCTGCGCCATGCATACCCTGATGGCGATCCACGGGATGCCCCGCCACCCGGACACCGGCGCGCCCCAGGACATGCTGATCCTGGGCATGGGCAAGCTGGGCGGCAAAGAACTGAACGTCTCGTCGGACATCGACCTGATCATGCTGTACGACGAGGAAGGCGAAACCGACGGACGCAAGCGCATCAGCCATCACGAGTTCTATGGCAAGGTCTGCCGGCTGATGATGCCGATCCTGTCCGAGCCCGATGCCGACGGCATCGTCTTTCGCACCGACCTGCGCCTGCGCCCGGATGGCGACAGCGGACCACTGGCCTGGAGCCTCGCCGCCCTGGAGAACTATCTGGTCGTCCAGGGCCGCGAATGGGAACGCTACGCCTGGCTCAAGGCCCGACTGATCCCCTGCCCGCTGTTCGATGAGGCGGCCTTCGCCGCCCAGGCGCGCAACATGGAATCCCTGCGCCAGCCCTTTGTCTACCGCAAATATTTCGATTTCGACGCGCTGGCGGCGTTGCGCGGCCTGCGCGAACGCATCCGTACGGACTGGCAGCGCCGCGCCCAGGCCCGCAAAGGGCTGGACACCCGCCACAACATCAAACTGGGCGAAGGCGGCATCCGCGAAATCGAGTTCGTCATTCAGCTCAATCAACTGATCCGGGCGGGCCGCCAGCCCTCCCTGCAACAGCGCAATCTGCTGGCGGCTCTGCACAAGCAGCGCCGCGCCGGCATCCTGAACGACGACCAGGCAGCCGGCCTGGAGGCGGCCTACATCCACCTGCGGCGGGTCGAGCACATGCTGCAATACCGCGAGGACGAACAGACCCATCTGCTGCCTCGCACCGACGAAGGCATGGCGGCGCTGGCCCGCGCCATGGGTCACGCCGACACGGCCGGATTCCTGACGGAACTGGAACAGCACCGCGCATGCGTCTCGCAATGCTTTCGCGATGCCTTTCGCATCGCCGGCATGGGCGGCGACACCCAGGAGCCGGCCCCTTCCCAGGAAGGCTCCCCCGCCGAACCGTTGCCGGACACCCTGGCCGACACCATGCAGCCACGCATCGACGCGCTGCTCGACAGCCACCGGGTCCGCAGCCTGCCGCGCTCCAGCCTGAAACGCCTGCACGCCCTGCTGCCGGGCCTGACCCGGGCGGCGGCCCGCACGGACAATCCGCCCGTTGCGCTGCAACGCCTGCTCAGCTTGGTCGAAAACATCGCCCAGCGCAGCGCCTACCTGGCCCTGCTGGCCGAATACCCGGAGACCCTCGCCCGGGTGGCGCGTATCGTCCAGGCCAGTCCCTGGGCCTCGGAATATCTGACCCGCTATCCTCTGCTGCTCGACAGCCTGATCGAATGGCGCAGCCTGATGCAGGCGCCCGATTTTCAGACCCTGGCCGAGCAATTGCGCAGCGACCTGGACGCCTGCCTGCTGCCCGACGGTCAGCCGGATGTGGAACAGCAGATGAACCTGATGCGCGACGTCCAGCATCAGATCACCTTCCAGCTCCTGGCCCAGGATCTGGAAAACGTCATCAGCGTCGAAGGACTGGCCGACCTCCTGTCGGCCCTGGCCGACCTGATGCTGGCCGAGGCCATCCGCCGGGTCTGGCCCCAGGTGCTGCCTCGTGAACGCCGGGCCGATCCCGGCGAACCGCGCTTTGCCATCATTGCCTATGGCAAGCTGGGCGGCAAGGAGATCGGCTACGCCTCGGACCTGGATCTGGTCTTCCTCTATGACGATCCGGACCAGGAGGCCAGCGAACGCTACGCCAAACTGGGCCGCCGGGTCGCCTCCTGGCTGTCCACCCTGACTTCGTCGGGCCGGCTGTACGAGATCGACCTGCGCCTGCGCCCGGACGGCGACGCCGGGCTGCTGGCCCTGCCGATCGACGCCTTCGAGCACTACCAGCTGGCGCAGGCCTGGCCCTGGGAGCACCAGGCTCTGACCCGGGCGCGCTTCGTGGCCGGCGACCCGGCCATCGGCGCCCGATTCGAGGACATCCGCCAGCGCATCCTGCTGCTGCCGCGCGACCCCGAGGCCCTGCGCCAGGAGGTCCGCTCCATGCGGGACAAGATTTCCCAGGGACACCCCAACCGCAGCGGCGACTTTGATCTGAAACACGACCGGGGCGGCATGGTGGATATCGAGTTCATCACGCAGTTCCTAGTGCTCAGCCAGTCCGGCGCGCATCCCGAGCTGCTGGGCAACCTGGGCAACATCGCCCTGCTGGGGCTGGCGGCCCGCGCCGGCCTGATCCCCGGCCCATTGGCCGCCGAGGCCGCGGATGCCTACCGCGTCTTTCGCCGTCGCCAGCACAAATTGCGCCTCCAGGGCGCCGACAAGGCGCGCATCCCGCAGACGGAGTTCAAACGCGAGCGCGAAGCCGTGGGCGAACTCTGGGAATACGTACTGGGCACCGCCTGAGCCGCGCCATGGGTTGAGCGTCCCCCACGCCCGCCCTGCCTCCAATCCCCGGCGGATTCTGCCTGACGCAGTCGATTCGTTCTCCCCCTGCCATCGCGGCGCCGCGCATGCGCGCCATCCATGAAAACAAGGTTTACAAATCGCCAATCTATCGCTATATTGTAATATATATAACGAAAAAAACGGATCGACACTCATGTTCACTTCGGTACACCATGGAATTCAATCAAAGCGAACAGGTCTACCTGATCGGTATCGACGATACCGATAATCTCTACACGCCCGGGACCGGTCGCCATGCTCGTCAATTGGGCGCCCGGCTGATGCGCGAAGGCGCCGTGCGCCTGCTCGATATCACCCGCCACCAACTTCTGTTTGACCCCCGGGTCCGCTATACCTCCCACAACAGCTCCCTCTGCATGCGCGTGGTGATCGCAACGTGTCAGCCCGAGGCCGCCGCGTCGATTTGCCGCGACTACCTGTTGACACACAGCGCGCCAGATTCGGATGCCGGCCTGTGCATCGCTGCGTGGCATGCGGTGCCACCGGCCATTCAGAGGTATGGCCGGCGCGCCAAGCAGGAACTCCTGGACATCGATCAGGCCCGCGCCACCGCACAGCAGCACACCATCCAGCTCGAAGGCCTGACGGGCGATCACGGCGGCATCATCGGCGCGCTGGCGGCCGTCGGCCTGCGGCGTACAGGTATGGACGGCCGCATCGCCTGGCTGCCCAATCTGCGCGAAACCACCGGCGTGGTGACGGCAGGCCATCTGCGCCAATCCGCCGGCATCGACCTCATCCGCGAATACCAAGGCAATGCGACGGTTGCCGAGGACGACCTCATCGATGCGGGGCGGTGGCCCAGGCCCATCCTGCAAGAGGATCAAGCTGTATTACTGATCGAAAAAGGAGGCCCCGACCATGGCGTTCAGTGGAAGCCCGTATCCAAGCAAGTACTCAGACAGTTCTGATCGCGCGCCGGCGCGCTGGCCGGCGTTTATCTTCTGCGCGGGCATCGGCATGGCGCTCGTGCTGGCGGAACAATGGCTGCGCCTGCCCTTGCACTTGCCGGGCTGGCGAGGAGGAATCACTATCGCCTTGCTGGTGGCCGCGCACCGTCTGGGACCTCCGGCATTCGCCTGCGCGGGCGCGGCCGCCGTTGCCCTGGCCTTCAGCGTCAGCCTCGGCAGCGCCTTGTTGCCAGGCGTATTCCATTATCTGCTGCCCGCGCTCGTGCTCGACCTGTGCCTGCGGCGTCCACGTCCCGGCATCCTGGGCGCTGCCCTGGTGGGCGGCCTGGCCAATATCGCGCGGCTGCTACCCGTCCTCGCCGGCAGCCGGGTTCCAGGGGTCAGCGACGGCATGCTCTGGTTCCCCTTCTCCACACACTTTCTGTCCGGCGCCTGCGGCGGCCTGATCGCAAGCCTGGCGCTGCATTTCCTGCACACACAAAAGCACGGGCCGCATTCATGAAGCCCTCCTCCGTCAGCCTGCTGGCGGGCGCCTCCGCGCTCGCTGCCTCCTCGCTCGCCCTCGCCGCAGTCACAGATGCGCCGAACAACCCGCCCTATACCCTCGGTTCAGTCGTGGTGCATGCCAATGCGGCACAAACCGCCGGCGAGAATGTCGAATCCGTCGATGCCGGACTGATCGATGAACTCGGTGCGCGGACGCTCAACGAGGCGCTGCGCACCACGCCAGGACTCACTATCAATCCTGGCGCGCAAGGCATTCCACGGATCATGATGCGCGGCCTGCCGCCACGCCAGACCCAGTTGTACCTGAATGGCGTGCCGCTGAACGCGGCCTCCGACGGACAGTTCGACCCCTCGCTGATCGCCACCGAACCCATCGCCAGGATCGACGTCCTGGAGGGCGCCAGCTCCGTACTCTACGGCCCAGGCACCAACGCCGGGGTCATCAACGTGATCACGCAACGCGGCGCGCAGGGCCTGCATGGCGGGGCCGGCGTGGAAATCGGCTCGGGCCACTCGCGCCGTGTCACCGGCGACTTGTCCGGCGGCAACGACAGTGCCGATTTCCTGATCAGTGCCAGCCATACGCGCAGCGATGGCTATCCCGTGCCTGACGAGGGCCTGCGCGCCAACAGCGATGCGCGGCGGTCGAATTTCTTTGCCAACGTCGGCCTGCGTCTGGGCGACTGGCGAATCGGCCTGACCGGAACGGCCGTCGAAGGCCATGAGGGCCTGCCACCGAACACCATTGCCTCCACCGCCTCGAATGTCTACACCAATGGCCAGCAGTTTCAACGGCTGAACGATATTTCAGGCCAATCACTCCAGATCGACGCGGCCTATACCCCGGCCAACCCGCTGAGCTTGCGCTTGAGCGGCTACCTCAATCATCTGTACACGGTGCGGGACCGGTATGACGACGAAAACTATTCAAGCATGGCGGACCCGAAAGTCCAGACCTATCACCAGGTCGATGACATGACGGTTAGTGGCGGCCGTGCGCAAATGGAGTATGACTTCGGCGCCGCCGGCCGCCTGACCGGGGCATTCAGCTTCCGCCAGGAACAGGACGAACTGACCGGCTTCATCCGGAACATCTCCATTGCGGGCGCCGCCGGCAGTAGTGGTGGTGGCGGAGGCGGCGGCGGTGGCGGCGGTGGCGGCGGTGGCGGCGGTGGCGGCGGTGGCGGCGGCGGCGGCGGCGGCGGTGGCGGCCAGGGATATGCGTTCGGCGATCTCGACCAGCGCCACACGGCGCGTACCTACTCGACCGCGCTCGAATATCAGGTCAACCCGACCCGACGGCTGCGCCTGACGGCCGGTCTGAGCCATGAAATTTTCGATACCGCTTCGGTGCGGCACAACGGCACGCAATGGATGTTGGGCGCGACCTACGATCTCACCCCCCAGGTCCAGCCCTACCTCTCCTATTCACGCAAAATCCGCTTCCCGACGCTCGATCAATTGTTCGACCCGGTACAGGGCAACCCGCACCTTGCGCCCGAACGCTCCACCAATCTGGAGGGCGGGATTGTCTGGGCCCCCTCGACGACCAGCCGCATCAGGGTCGGCGGATTCAACAACCGCATCGACCATTTCATCCAGAACGACCGGTCATCGCAACAATATTTCAATAGCGACGTCATCAGCCGTGGTTTCCAGATCAGCGGCGCCTTCAAACCTGTCCGGACCGTGACGGTCCGCGCCGGCTATACCTTGATGGACATCTATTCCCGACAGACCGATACCCGCCAGAATTACCGGCCAAAACAGGTGCTGAGCCTGAGCGCAGCCTGGCGCTTCCTGCCGACATGGCGTCTGTCGGGCGACCTGTACGGCCAATTCGGCGGCATCGTGACGAGCCGCGTGAACGCAGCCGACCAGGTCGATTTCGGCAATTACGTGCTGGCCAACATGCAGATTCAAAAATCCTTCCCGGCCTATGGCGCCCGCGTCTACCTGCGGGTGAACAACCTGTTCGACCACGCATACGAATACGCCGTCGGTTACCCGGCGCGAGGCCGTGAAATATTCGTGGGCGCCAGTTTCCGGTTCTGAGTCTCTTCATCCGCACCGGACCGCACCGCCCCCGGTTCGTTTTACTATGTCACGGACCACGCAAACCGACCTGCTCTCGGAACGGACGCGTCCCCGGCCCATGCAAACCGACCGCCGCACCTATGAACGGGCGAGGCGGCCGGTTTGCGCCGTCCGGCAAGCAATGGAACCGGACGAAACGGGCGTTTACTGCAATGTGCGCTCGAACACGAACTTTTCGCCGTCCCAGTCCACCGGCACGACATCCCGCGCACCGAAACGGCCTTCCAGGATCAGCCGCGCCACCGGGTTCTCCACAAACTGCTGGATGGCGCGTTTCAACGGCCGCGCGCCAAATACCGGATCGTAGCCGGCGCGGGCCAGCTCCTGCACCGCCGCATCTGAAACCTCCAGACGCATTTCCTGCTGGGCCATGCGCTCGGCCAGACGCTTCAGCTGGATGCGGGCGATCGGCTCGATGTGCGCAGCATCCAGACCATGGAAAACCACGATCTCGTCGATCCGGTTCAGGAACTCCGGCCGGAACGCTGTCTTCAGCTCGTCGCGGATGACTTCCTTGACAACATCATAGGGCTGGTCGGCCATGTTCTGGATGTGCGTCGAACCGATGTTCGAGGTCATGATGACCACCGTGTTGCGGAAATCGACCGTGCGGCCCTGCCCGTCGGTCAGACGGCCATCGTCCAGCACCTGCAGCAGCACGTTGAACACGTCCGGATGGGCCTTTTCGACCTCGTCGAGCAGGATCACGCTGTAGGGCTTGCGGCGCACGGCTTCGGTCAGATAACCGCCCTCCTCGTAACCCACGTAGCCCGGCGGCGCGCCGATCAGGCGGGCCACCGAATGCTTTTCCATGAACTCGCTCATGTCGATGCGCACCAGGTGATTGTCCGAATCGAACAGGAAACGGGCCAGCGCCTTGGTCAGCTCGGTCTTGCCCACGCCGGTCGGCCCCAGGAACAGGAACGAGCCATACGGACGGTTCGGATCCGACAGACCGGCGCGCGAACGGCGGATGGCCTCGGACACCAGGCGCACGGCCTCGTCCTGCCCCACCACGCGCTCATGCAGCACGGCTTCCATGCTCAGCAGCTTGGCGCGCTCGCCCTGCATCATGCGCGACACGGGAATACCAGTGGCGCGCGACACGACCTCGGCGATTTCCTCGGCCCCGACCTGGGTGCGCAGCAGATGCGGCTTGCCGGCCTCTTCGGCCTTGGGCGTCGATTCCGCCGCCTTCAGGCGGGCTTCCAGTTCGGGCAGACGGCCATATTGCAGCTCGGCGAGCTTGTCGTATTGCCCCTTGCGCTGCCATTCCGCCATTTCGGCGCGGACCTGGTCGATTTCCTCCTTTACGGCCTGAGCGCCCTGAACGGCGGCTTTCTCGGCCTTCCAGATTTCCTCGTAGTCGTTGTACTCGCGCTGCAACGACGCCAGTTCGTCCTCGATCGCCTTCAGGCGGCGCCCGGAAGCCTCGTCCTTGTCCTTCTTGACGGCCTCGCGCTCGATCTTGAGCTGGATGATGCGCCGGTCGAGCCGGTCCATGACTTCCGGTTTGGAGTCGATTTCCATGCGGATGCGCGCCGCCGCCTCGTCGATCAGGTCGATGGCCTTGTCGGGCAGGAAACGATCAGTGATATAGCGATGCGACAGTTCCGCCGCCGCGACGATGGCGGGGTCGGTGATCTGCACGCCATGGTGCAATTCGTAGCGCTCCTGCAGACCGCGCAGGATGGCGATGGTGGACTCCACGTCGGGTTCGTCGACCAGCACCTTCTGGAAGCGGCGCTCCAGCGCGGCGTCCTTTTCGATGTACTGGCGATATTCATCCAGGGTGGTCGCACCCACGCAATGCAATTCACCCCGGGACAGGGCGGGCTTGAGCATGTTGCCGGCATCCATGGCGCCCTCGGCCTTGCCGGCGCCCACCATGGTATGCAACTCGTCGATGAAGACAATGGTCTGGCCCGAATCCTGGGACAGTTCCTTGAGCACGGCTTTCAGGCGCTCCTCGAATTCACCGCGATATTTGGCGCCGGCGAGCAGGCCGGCCAAGTCCAGCGCCAGGATGCGTTTGCCCTTGAGCGTCTCGGGCACCTCACCGTTGACGATGCGCTGAGCCAGGCCCTCGACGATGGCGGTCTTGCCCACGCCGGGTTCGCCAATCAGCACGGGATTGTTCTTGGTGCGCCGCTGCAGGATCTGGATGGTGCGGCGGATCTCGTCATCACGGCCGATTACCGGGTCGAGCTTGCCCTCGCGCGCCCGCGCCGTCAGGTCCAGGGTGTATTTTCTGAGTGCCTGGCGGTTGTCCTCATCCTCGGCGCCCGTCACCGGCGCGCCACCGCGCACCGCCTCGATGGCGGTCTCCAGGGCCTTGCGTTGCAGGCCGGCTTCGCGCAGGGCGCGGCCGACCTCGCTTTTGTCATCGGCCAGGGCAAGCAGATAGAGCTCACTGGCGATGTAGGCGTCGCCGCGCTGGCCGGCTTCTTTGTCGGTGCGGGCCAGCGCGGCCTGCAGCTCACGCCCTACCTGGATATTGCCCTCGGCTCCCTGGACCGTGGACATGGCCGCGATCTGGCGCTCGAGCTCGGTCTGCAAGCGCGGCACGGCCACGCCTGCGCGGGCCAGCAGACTGGCCGCGCCGCTGTCCGCATCGGCCAGCAAGGCCGACAGCAGGTGCGCATTTTCAATGTAGGGATGGTCATGACGCACCGCGAGGCTCTGGGCATCGGCGAGCGCCTGCTGGAACTTGGTCGTCAGTTTGTCGAATCGCATGGGTGGTTCCCCTGAAATGGGCGGGGGGCGTCTTGCCCCGATGTTCGCTACATGCGGGCTAAAAGCGGATTTTCAAGCCGCTGTCAAGCCGACCCGGCGATCAGACGGTCGGGTCGGGCGGCCCGAGGCCGGCGCAGCGCCACGCGCGTCTCGCCGAGCGGAGGCCCTGGCCGTTGGACGACCATGCCCGGCTCTCCGGATATCCTGCGCCGGCCTGGACTTCATTGCGGAAAATCAAGAAACCGCCAGATAACTCCGTCTCCGGGGAGACGATGCCCTCTCATGGGCGTACCCTTGAGTCCGACCTGTAACAGCCTGAAATCAGGCCGTTTTCGCATTGCCAGAAAGGAACACCATGAACGCACCTCAGGACTGGGACCCACGCGCACCCGAAGTCCTCGCCGACCCGATCGCCGCCTACGACAACATGCGCCAACGCTGCCCGGTCGCCCACAGCGACTATCTGCATTATTCCGTCTTCCGCCACACCGACGTCACCCGGATCCTGCTGGACCACGAGACCTTCAGCAACAAGGCTTCGCGCCATGTCTCCGTGCCCAACAGCATGGATCCTCCCGAGCACAAGGCCTATCGCAAACTGATCGAGCCCTACTTCAGCCCGGACCGGATCGCGGCTTTCGAGCCGGTCTGTCACCGGCTCTGTGCCGAACTGGTCGCCGCGCTGCCGCGCGAAGCCTGTGTCGAAATCATGTCCGGTCTGGCGAACCCTTTCGCGCTGCGCATGCAGTGCGCCTTCCTGGGCTGGCCCGACTGTCTGCACGAACCACTGCGGCAATGGATCGACAAAAAGAACGCCGCCACGCTCTCGGGCGAGCCCAAGGCGCTCGCCGCCGTGGCCACCGAATTCGACGCGACCATCCGCGCCCTGCTCAAAGTCCGCCGCGACGCAGGCGAACAGGCGCCCGACGACGCCACCACGCGGCTGTTGCGCGAGACTGTGAGCGGTCGGCCCCTGACCGAGGACGAAATCGTCAGTATCCTGCGCAACTGGGCTGTCGGCGAACTCGGCACCATGGCCTCGAGCATCGGCATCATCGCGCACTACCTGGCCACCCACTCCGAACTGCAGGACCAATTGCGCCAGCAACCGGAACTGATCCGGCCAGCCAATGACGAGATCCTGCGCATCCACGCGCCGCTCATCTCCAACCGCCGCGCCACCACCTGTCCGGTGCGACTGGGCGATGCGCAGATTCAGGCCGGCGAGCGGATCACGCTGATCTGGGCCTCAGCCAACCGCGATGAAGAGGTCTTCGGCGATCCCGACGAATTCCGCCTCGACCGTGATCCATCCCTGAACCTGCTCTACGGCGCGGGAATCCATGTCTGTCCGGGGGCGCCGCTGGCGCGACTCGAAATCGAAGCCATGATCCGCGCGCTGCTGAAGCACACGCGCACGCTGGCGCCGGTGGCCGACCAGCCCCCGATCCCGGCCATCTATCCCGCCAGCGGCTATCGGCAGGTCACGTTGCAATTACACAACGCTTGAGGCGCTGAGCGCCCCGATCAGCGGGTTTCCGCGCCCGATGGGCGGCCTGTCCACGGGCCGACGCGCCCATTCTCTGTAGCAAGGTCTACAATTAAGTCATAAACAATCAGGGTCCATATTGCCCTGGCCTATCGGAGAGACCTGCCTGCCATGTGTCAGTTATTGGGCATGAATTGCGCCACGCCCACGGACATCACGTTTTCCTTCACTGGATTTGCCGCCCGCGGCGGCGGGACTGACCATCACGCAGACGGCTTCGGCATCGCCTTCTACGAAAATCGCGGCTCACGCTGCTTCCTGGACAATGCGCCCTGCTGCCGCTCCCCAGTCGCCGACCTGATCAAGCACTACCCGATCAAGTCCCGCAACGTCATCGCACACATTCGCAAGGCCACCCAGGGCTCGCTGGAACTGGAAAACTGCCATCCCTTCATGCGCGAGCTGTGGGGGCGGCACTGGCTGTTCGCCCACAATGGCGACCTGAAGGATTTCGATCCCGATCTGCGCGGCACCCATATGCCGATCGGCCAGACCGACAGCGAACGGGCCTTCTGCACCATGATGGACGGGTTGCGCGAGCGCTTCGTCGCCCACGAGCCGGAAGACACGGAATTATTCGCTGCCGTGGCCGAGATGACGGCCGAGCTCACCTGCTACGGGGTGTTCAATTTCCTGCTGTCCAATGGGCGCTGCATGCTGGCGCATTGCTCCACGCACCTGTACTATATCGTCCGCGCCTGGCCCTTCCAGGTGGCGCACCTGGTCGATACCGACATGTCTGTCGATTTTTCCCGGACCAACGCCCGCGCCGACTGCGTCTCGGTCATCACGACCAAGCCCTTGACGGACAACGAGACCTGGACCGTGTTCAACCCGGGCGAACTGGTGATGTTCGTCGATGGCCGGCCTCAAGCCAGCCAGATCATCGAGATCCCTGAAGACGTCCAGCGCCGCAACCTGGCCAATCGGGCCTGTGCCGACGCGGCGGCATGAACAGGGCGGACCTGCCCCCCATGAGAGAGATGAACGCTTTTCGTGACCCTCTGGACGATCCCCGGCCCGAGGAGCCCGTCGAGCCTGATCTCAACGAATGCTGCGGCAACGGCTGCGAGCCCTGCGTGTTCGACACCTACGCCGAAGAAAGGCGGGTCTGGCAGCAGGCCGTGAAAGCATGGGAAGCACGGCATCCGGACCAGGCCGACACAGAGCAGTCCTCCTGAATCAGGCTCCACGGATCAAGCCCGAGGACGCGAAACACCCCTCTCCCGGCGCAATGCCGCAGCGCGCAGCGGCCGGACAACCTTGCTGGGCATAGGGTTCCCGGCGGTTTTCCCGCACGGCGTTTCTATAATTCAAAGCTCGATCCACCTCTCCAGGAATGACGTACCGTGGCTTCCGACGCTATCCCCATGTTCGCTGAAAACACCTACCCCCTCGATGCGCGCGGCATCGCCAAACGCTTCCGACACGCGGCCATCTTCGGCGCGTTGTCAGCGCTGCAACCGGGGGAGACCATGCGCTTCTGTAATGATCATGATCCCCTGCCGCTGCTGCAGCAACTGAAAAATCATTTCGGTGAAAATATCCAGTTCGAATATCTGGCCCGCAATCCTGGCGAAATCGTCATCGACTTTCACATCGTGCCCTGATCGCGTCAGGCGCAAGCGCCTGTCAGAAACCGCTCACTGGGCGCCTTCCGGCAAGAAGTGAGCGCCCTCTGAAAAAAACCAAGCGGATCAAAAAAACACCCCAAGGGTTGGATCGATGTCCAACCCTTGGGGTGCAGTTCATCCCGGGGTGGCTTTTATTGTAGAGGGCCCGTGCTCACTGTGGAGGCAGTCCCAGCGGGATCTGGCTCAGGTCCGGCGACGGTGGCGCCGGCATGTCCAGAGTGCCAGGCGCGGGCGGGGTGGTTTTCAGCAGCTCCACACGGAACTGATCACCGTAGGCAAGCAGGCCGGCGTCGCGTTCATGCAGCGCATCGACCACCTGCTGCACTGCAGCCTGGGGTTGGCCGGCGGCGGCCTGGAACAGGAGCGCCAGCTGGCCCAGGATCTCGGTCAGGTCCTGCACCTCGGGCTGCGTCCCCAGAACCGCCCGCCCCGTGTGCTCACGCCCCTGCTCATCTCGATAGGCGGCCTCATAGACCTGACCCGGAAAACCGGCGACCGTCTCTTTAGGGCCGACCGGTTCGAGCCGGATCAGTGAGCCGATCATGTCCGGAGACCCTTGAGCTTTCGCGCGTCGGCTCATCATCCGGGTCAGCATGGCGCCATCCATGACCAGTGGCTGACCGGCAACCTGCATGACCATATACAAGCGGCCGCCGCGCATCAGCAGATAGCCCGGGGATGTGCCGGGCATGTCGACGCGCGCGTCCTGCCCGACAAAGGACACCGTCACGGTCTGTCCGCCGATCTTGACGGTCGCGACCCCCGCCGCCAGGGCGTCCACCTGGACGGCCCAGCCCAACACCAGTAGCACGCATGCGAACCACCGCTTCATGATTTCACCTCTCATGGATCCGAAGAATGGAGGACACGATAGCGGCTTTGCCCGGCATCGAACAGGAGGTGACGCTGCGCAAGTGTGTCAGAACATTGCCCGCCTCGCTCACAGAGTTGTCCCACCATGGCCATCCTTGACCCCCATCAAGCCTGATGAAAAAAAATGAAGATTTGCTTGATGGTACTATATATTGTGTTTACGATTTAAAAACACACAATATATAGAGGTAACGAGGATGTCCTTCTCTCAGCATCAAACCCCGTCAGGCTCTCCGACCGAGCGCCCCGTCCCCAACGTGGACGTGATCCGCTCCATCGACGAATACCTGCGACAGCAGGACTGGCGCGTCAATGCCAACGCCAATCAGGGGTACTCGCTGGGCGGTCTGATCCTGAACACCTCGGGCAAGATGATTGCCAATTACTGGCTCAGCCACGTCTATCCGGAAACCATCGGCCAGGCGCATCGTCAGGGCGACCTCCACATTCACGACCTGGACATGCTGTCGGGCTACTGCGCCGGCTGGTCGCTGCGCACCCTGCTCGAGGAAGGACTGAACGGCGTGCCCGGCAAGATCGAATCCGCGCCGCCGCGCCATATGTCCAGCGCGGTCGGCCAGATCGTCAATTTCCTGGGCACGCTGCAGAACGAATGGGCCGGCGCCCAGGCATTCAGCTCTTTCGACACCTACATGGCGCCCTTCATCCGCAAGGACGACATGTCTTATGCCGAGGTGCGCCAGTACATCCAGGAACTGATCTTCAACCTCAACGTGCCGTCGCGCTGGGGCACGCAGACCCCCTTCACCAATCTGACCTTCGACTGGGTCTGCCCAGAGGATCTGCGCAGTCAGACCCCGCGGATCGGCGGCCAGGCCATGGCCTTCACCTACGGTGAGCTGCAGGCCGAGATGGACATGATCAACCGCGCCTATATCGAGGTCATGATGGCGGGCGACGCGCGCGGTCGCGCCTTCACCTTTCCCATCCCGACCTACAACATCACTCCCGATTTCGACTGGCACAGCCCCAACGCCGAACGGCTGTTCGAGATGACCGCCAGGTACGGACTGCCCTACTTCCAGAATTTCATCAATTCGGAACTCAAGCCGAACATGATCCGCTCCATGTGCTGCCGCCTGCAACTGGATCTGCGCGAACTGCTCAAACGCGGCAACGGGCTGTTCGGCTCGGCCGAGCAGACCGGGTCCCTGGGAGTCGTGACGATCAATTGCGCGCGTCTGGGCTATCTGTACGCCGGTGACGAGGCGGGTCTGTTCGCCCGCCTGGACGCGCTGCTGGACCTGGGCCGCGACAGCCTGGAGATCAAGCGCCGCGTGATCCAGGAGCACATGGACAACGGTCTGTTCCCCTACACGCGCCGCTACCTGGGCACCCTGGGCAATCACTTCTCCACGCTGGGGGTCAACGGCATCAACGAAATGATCCGCAATTTCACCGCAGACGAACACGACCTGACCAGCCCCTGGGGTCATGCCTGCGCGGTCCGCCTGCTGGACCACGTGCGCGCCCGCATGATCGAATTCCAGGAGGCCACCGGTCATCTGTACAACCTGGAGGCCACGCCCGCCGAGGGCACGACCTACCGCTTCGCCAAAGAAGACCGCGCCCGCTGGCCGGACATCCTGCAGGCCGGGACGGACGACATGCCCTACTACACCAACTCGTCCCAGCTGCCGGTGGGCTTCACGGACGATCCCTTCGAAGCCCTGGAACGCCAGGACGAGCTCCAGCGCAAGTACACCGGCGGCACCGTGCTGCACCTGTACATGACCGAACCGCTGTCCTCGACCGACGCCTGCCGCGAACTGGTACGGCGCACCCTCGGGCGTTTTTCCCTGCCCTACATCACGATCACGCCCACCTTCTCCATCTGCCCGAAACACGGCTACCTGCCGGGCCGGCACGACTTCTGCCCGCACTGCGACGACGAACTCATCGCCCGCAAGCGGCAAGCGGCGGCACAGACAGACGCCCCTGCGCAACAAGCCGCCGCCTGACCGGACGCCCCGCGACGCCGTGCCCGCTTTCCCATCCGGCCTTGCGATCCGCCGTTCTCATCCGTTTTTACACCCACGTTCAAAAGGAGCATTTCATGCAATCGACCCCCATCACCCTGGACAACGCCGAACGCCAACCCTGCGAAATCTGGACCCGCGTCATGGGCTATCACCGGCCCATGTCGTCCTTCAACATCGGCAAGAAAGGCGAATTCCACGAGCGCCGCTTCTTCGTTGAACGACACGCCGGACAGGCGCCCGCCCGCCAGCCGGCCTGATCCTCTCACATGGCTCCTTCCGTCGGGCGGGAGCCTTTCGACATGCACACAACGCTGACATCTCCCTCATCCACCCCTCTCGTGCGCATCCGGCCTGGTCGCGCGTCCAGCGCCCGCCTGAAAACCGGTGGGCTGGTGCCGTTCACCGCCACGGACTATCCCGGGCTGCTGGCGGCCGTCGTCTTCGTGCAAGGCTGCCCCTGGCGCTGCGGCTATTGCCATAATCTGCACCTGCAGCCGCGCACGGCCGACAGCCCGCTGGACTGGAACGACGTCCTGGCGTTTCTGACCCGCCGGGTCGGCCTGATTGACGGCGTGGTCTTCAGCGGCGGCGAACCCACCATGGACCCGGGACTTGGCGACGCCATCCGGAAGGTCCGCGCGCTGGGCTACCGCATCGGCCTGCACACCGGCGGCACCCACCCGCGCCGCCTGGCGCAGGTGCTGCCCGACATCGACTGGGTGGGGCTCGACATCAAGGCCGCATTCCAGGACTATGCCCGCGTCACGCAGGTGGCCGGCAGCGGCGAGCCCGCGCGCGCCAGCTTGCAGGCCGTGCTGGACAGCGGAGTCGATTTCGAATGCCGCACCACCGCCCACCCCGACCTGATCGATGCCGAAGGTCTGCTGTCGCTGGGCCGCACGCTGGCCGGCCTGGGCGTCCGGCACTACGCGGTGCAGGTATTCCGCCCGCAGGGCTGCGAGGACGCGGTCCTGAACGCGCACGGCCAGTCGCTGCGGAACTGGCCGGGCTCGGCCGTGCGCGACACGCTGACGTCCCTGTTCGATTCATTCGAATTGCGGCATGGTTGACGACGGACATCAGCCCTGCATGGCATCCAGCAGCAGGCGCACGGTGTAATCGGCAAAACTGCGCCGCACGATCAGCTCCCAGTCCTCGCCGCGCTCGTCCAGCGGACGCAGCAGCACGCCGGCCTTGAAAAAATGGGACTGGGCGCACTGGCCAGGCGTCAGGACGCGCGGATGCAAGTCGAGCGGACATCCCGCGTTCAACACGTCACGCGCCCCCGGTCCATGCAGCCGCACCACCGCATAACCGCTGCTCTGATCCGTCACGGCAAACCAATGCCCCGCCAGCGCCCGACCGATACGCCCGGCCAGATCGACCGCAGCCTCGGCCTGCGTCTGCAGCAACCATTCGTCTGGGCCCAGCCACAGCGCCAGCACATCCCGCTCCTGCGCCACGGTATTGGGGATGACCGGCAGTTCCAGCCCCAGGTCCGCGCGCAAGGCGTTCTGGATCGCCCCATGACCGGGATCGGCGCGCAGGTTCACCAGGCCGATCAGGGGCTGCTCGCTCAGGAGGACATGCGCCGGCGTGCCCTGCCGCAACGGCGCATCAGCGTCCGTGCGCAGGCCCGCCAGCGGTGTCTGCGGCTTGATTTCAATCGACATGCTGACGGGCTCCCTCGGGATCATAGAAGACCGGACTGCAGACGCGCGCCGGCATGAATTGTCCATCGGCCGTGGCGACGGTGACCGGCTGGCCCATCCGCGTCCGGCCGTCCTTGAGCAAGGCCAGCGCGATCGAACGGCCCAGGACCGGACTCATGTAGCTCGACGTCACATGGCCGAACATGGGGACGATCGCGTCCTGCGCAGGCCCTTGCAGGATCTGACCGCCTTCGGGCAGGACGCAGGCCGGGTCGTCGGCCAGCAGGCCGACGAACTGCTTGCGGCCAGCCCCCTGGGTATGACTGCGCATGAGCGAGCGCTTGCCCAGGCAGTCCTTGTGCCTGGCAATCATGCCGTCCAGGCCCAGATCCACCGGGCTGACCGAACCGTCCGTATCCTGACCCACGATGAGGTAGCCTTTTTCGCCGCGCAGGACATGCATGGCCTCGGTCCCGTACGGCGTGATTCCACAGGGTCCACCCGCCTGCATCAGCCGTTCTGCGACAGGGCGGCCCATGTTGGCCGGCATGTAGATCTCGTAGGACAGTTCGCCCGAAAAACTGACCCGCAGCACGCGGACGGGCACCCCGTCGATTGTGCCTTCTCTGAAGCTCATGAAGGGAAAGGCCGCCTGATCGAAATCGATGTCCTGGCACACGGCGCTTAACACCTTGCGTGCCTGCGGGCCCGCCACGGTAGTGACCGCGTACTGGTCGGTCACCGACGTCAGATAGACCCGCAGGTCCGGCCATTCCGTCTGCAGCCAGCGCTCCATCCAGCTCATGACGCGCGCCGCGCCACCGGTGGTGGTGGTCAGCAGAAACTGATCCTCGGCCAGCCGGATGCCGACACCGTCGTCCATGACCATGCCGTTCTCGTCGAGCATCACGCCATAGCGGCAGCGGCCAGGCGCCAGCCCGGTCCAGGCATTGATATACAGGCGGTTGAGGAATTCCGCCGCGTCGGGACCGCGCACATCGATCTTGCCAAGTGTGCTGTAGTCCAGCAGGCCGACCGCGTGACGCACGGCCAGGCATTCGCGCCGCACGGCGGCGTCGATATCCTCGCCCGGCCGCGGGTAGTAATGGGCCCGTTTCCAGTGGCCAGCGTCCTCGAACACGGCGCCCTGCTCGACATGCCAGTCGTGCAGGCAGGTCTTGCGGATCGGATCGAAATAATCCCCCAGTTCGCGTCCGGCGATGGCGCCGAAACTGACCGGAGTGTAGTTGGGGCGGAAGGTGGTAGTGCCGGTCTCGGAGAGGCGCCGGCCGAGCGCCTCGGCCAGCACCGCCATGCCGTTGATGTTGCCCAGTTTGCCCTGATCGGTGCCGAACCCCATCGAGGTGTAGCGCTTGACATGCTCGACCGAACGGTAGCCCTCGCGCACCGCCAGGAGGATGTCGGATACCGCGACATCATTCTGGTAGTCGATGAATTGCTTGGGACCGTGGCCGGCCCGCCGGCCCTGCCGGCCCTTGGCAACCGACCACAGCGGCATCAGGGGCGCCGTCAGGACGGGACGCGCGGTCCAGACCGGCGGCGCATCGACCGGACGGGCCGACGGCAACCCGGCGACCGCATTCAGGCCGGCCCGCACACCGCCCTCGAGCGCCGCCTGCAAATCGAAATCCCCCTGGGCGGCCCCCGCGCTGCTTTGCGGCTGGACCGGTGCATCGGGCACGAAGCAGGCGCGCGCGTCGCACCAGCGCGGCCTGCCGCGCGACTGCGCATACAGATGGATCACCGGATTCCAGCCGCCGGACATCGCCAACAGGTCGCACGCCAGCGTATCCGTATCGTTGATCAGGCGCGCGCCCAGGCCACGCAGGCGTACGCAGGCCACATGCCTGTCACCACGCGCCTCGGCAACCACAGCCTGATAGATCACGGGAATCCCCAGCCGGATCGCCTCGCCCGGCAGCGTGCCATCGCTCATCACCCTTGGATCGACGACGGTGACCTGGGCGCCATGGTGTTTGAGGTCGATGGCGCACTGGTAGGCGCTGTCATTGTTGGTGAACACGACCGCGTGGCGGCCGGGCAGGACGCCGTAGCGATGAATATAGGTGGACACGGCGCCGGCCAGCATGACGCCAGGCACGTCGTTGTGCCCGAAAGCCAGCGGGCGCTCGTGAGCGCCAGTGGCCAGCACGACGTGACGCGCGCGGATTTTCCAGACCCGTTCACGCGTTCCCGTGCGTTGACCGATGGGCAAATGGTCATGCAGTCGCTCGCAGGCCGTGACCAGATTGTGATCCTGGTAACCGAAGGCTGTCGTGCGCAACAGCACCCGCGCCTCCGGATGCGCGGACAGTTCGGTCATCCGTTGCGCCACCCAGGCAAGCGCGGGTTCCGCGTCGATGGTCTCATCGGCGCTCAGCAGGCGGCCACCGGCTTCGCTGTCACCGTCCACGAGGAGGACGCGCGCCCCGGCGCGCGCGGCCACGCAAGCGGCGGCCAGACCCGCCGGCCCCGCCCCCACGACCAGCACATCGCAATGCGCGTAGCGTTTTTCGTAACGGCTGGGGTCGGGCGACTCAGGAACCGATCCCAGGCCGGCGGCCGCGCGGATCCGCGCCTCGTACCGGCCCCACCAGCGGCGCGGCCACATGAAGGTCTTGTAGTAGAAACCTGCGGGAATGAAACGCGCGATGTGCCGCATGAGGGCCATGCGGTCACGCTCGAGGCTGGGGCTGGCGTTCACACTGGTGGCGCGCAGGCCCTCGTAGAGCTCGACCTCGGTGGCCCGGGCGTTGGGCACGGTGTAGGGGCCGCTTTCGAGCTGCACCAGGGCGTTGGGCTCCTCGACGCCGGCCGTCATGATGCCGCGCGGCCGGTGATACTTGAAACTGCGCGCCACGAAATGCACGCCATGCGCCAGCAGGGCCGAGGCCAGGGTATCCCCCTCGAAGCCGGTGTACGCTCTGCCGTTAAAGGTGAAATTCAGCGCCACGCCGCGGCGCACACGCCCACCTTGGGGCAGGCGGCAGAACGGATTCATGTCGTCTCCTCATGGCGGCCAACGCATTCTTCACGCCGGAATTCGTAGGTGCGGGTATCGCGCTCGGCCACGAACCAGCGACGGCAGCCGTGGGCATGCACCCACTGTTCGCGCAACGGGCCGCAGGGATTGCGGCGCATGAACACATAGTCACCCCACTGACGGTCGTCCAGCGACTCACTGTCCACGGGCCGGACGATGCCGGCCTCTCCGCCATAACTGAATTCGCTTTCGGCGCGGTCGCCGCACCAGGGGCATTTGATCAGCAACATGGCGGCTCCTCAGTGGGCCACGGCCGCGGCGCCGTGCTCGTCGATCAGATGGCCGCTGTAGAAGCGGTCGATGGAAAACGCCCGGTTCAAGGCGTGGGGCTCGTCGTGCGCCACCGTGTGGGCGAACACCCAGCCGGAGCCCGGCGTCGCCTTGAATCCGCCCGTGCCCCAGCCGCAATTGAAATACAGCCCCTTGATGCCGGTCTTGCTGATGATCGGGCAGGCATCGGGCGAGACGTCGACGATGCCGCCCCATTGACGATTCATGCGCACACGGCCCAACGACGGGAACATCTCGACGATGGCCTGCAGCGTATGCTCGATACTCTGAAAGCTGCCGCGCTGGCCGTATCCCAGGTACTGATCGATTCCGGCGCCGATCACCAGATCGCCCTTGTCGGACTGGCTGATGTAGGCATGCACGGCATTGGACATGACCACGGTATGAATGCAGGGCTTGACCGGCTCGGACACCAGCGCCTGCAACGGATGGCTTTCGATGGGCAGCCGGATGCCGGCCATGTCGGCCAGGACGCTGGAATGCCCTGCCACCGCCACGGCGACTTTTTTGGCCCTGATGAATCCCTTGCCGGTCTCCACCCCCTCGACCGCGCCATCCCGCGTGCGGATGTTGGTGACGGGACAGTGCTCGATGATGTGCACGCCCAGCCGGTCGGCCGCGCGGGCGAATCCCCAGGCCACGGCATCGTGGCGCGCGACACCGCCGCGCCGCTGGAACGAGCCGCCCAGGACAGGATAGCGGCTGGCCAGATTGATACCGGGGACGATGTCCTGGATCTGCGCCGGGGTCAGCCATTCTCCATCGACGCCGTTGTAGCGGTTGGCGTTGATGCGCCGCCGGGTGTCGCGTACTTCCTGCAGGGTGTGCGCCAGATTCATGACCCCGCGCTGGCTGAACATGACGTTGTAGTTCAGATCCCGGGACAGGCCTTCCCAGAGCTGCATGGCCTTTTCGTAGAGCTGCGCGGACTCGTCCCAGAGATAGTTGGAACGCACGATGGTCGTGTTGCGCGCGGTGTTGCCGCCGCCCAGCCAGCCCTTGTCCAGGACGGCGACATTGCGCACGCCGTGGACCTTGGCCAGATAGTATGCGGTGGCCAGCCCATGACCGCCGGCGCCGACGATGACAACGTCATAGGCCTTCCCGGGTTCGGGGCTGCGCCAGGCGCGGCGCCAGTGTTCATGATGGCTCAGCCCGTGGCGGATCAGGCTGAAGATGGAGTAGCGATTGCTCATGATCTCCTCGCTTGGATGACGCCACGCGAGGCTGGCCATGGAATGCGGCGCGGGCCATCGATCCCGCGTTCATTCGATCCCTGCCCCGCATGCGCTCCCGACGGCACATCGGTCGTACCGTTGTCATTCTAGTCAGATGGACGGCCTGATGGGGAGAGGGATGAATGCGCGCCCGGGTCCTAGGATCCTGTCTGGTTGGTTTGCGCGCTCAGTGAGGCCGGGCGCAGTCGGTGGCGCAGGGTGGTCAGCACATCGCGCAGCACCGTGCGCGGCTGGAACACAGCCATGTCGATGGAGTCCAGCGTGTTCTTGACCATCAGGCCCAGTTCCGTATCGCCCTCGATCACCAGACGACGGCTGAAAAACAGGGTGTCCGGGTCCTCGCTGCGCTGCAACAGGCAATGGAAATCCCAGGCGTCGGCGCGGAACGTCAGGTCGGGCTCGGCCTGCTCGTGCCGGGCGGCCCGGAAGGCGCCGTCACGCCAGGTGTAGTCGAAACGCAGCCCCGCATCGGCCACATGAATGCGCAGGGAACGGCCTTCGAGCATGTGCAGGGTATCGGGGTGCAGGTGCCGGGTCAGCACCAGATTCAGCCCGGTCACGAAAAGGACGGAACCGGGATAGCGCGGCAGATGCCCAAGCACCCGGGCAAAGGGTTCCGGAATGCGATAGGCGGGAGTGTTCGGATTTTGCATGGATCGGCTCACGAAAACGGATGACAAGAACAATGATGCGTCAGGCGATGCTGCGCGCCTTGACCCCCGGCGTCCGGGCATCCGGCGCCTGAGACACGACGACGCCTTCGGACGACACCATGTCCAGACCGGCCCGGCCGTGCCAGTAACCGTTGCACGGCCCGGCCGGCATCAGCGGCACCAGCCGCTGATGCGCCTCGTCGGCGGTCTCACAGCCATCGAGGACAGCGCGGAAGGCCGCCACGACCTGATCCATGTGCTGAGACTGAGGGCTCAGCCGGATGACGTCCACGCCCAGGCCGCGCAACTCGCCCAGCGCATGAATCAGTGTATAGACCAGGGCCGACTGCGTCTGAATGCCGTTGATGGTCAGGAAGGCTTGGGATTCCTTGGTTTCGAGCAGCAGTCCGTCCGGATGATCCATGCAGACGTACTGGCAGTTGTCCTTGGGGAAATTGCGATTCCGGGCGGTGAAGCAACGGGCGGAAAAGGCCAGCGGCATGCGTCCGTAAGCGAACACCTCGGTCTGCAAACCCGCAGACCGGTCATGCTGCAATTGCGTCAAGCCGGCACGGCTCATTTCCAGGGGCATCACCCAGCGGGTCGCCCCCTGAGCGGCCATCACGTCCAGCGTCGGTTTACTGTAGACGTTCAGGAACGGGCCGGCGATAAACGCAGGTTTCTGCGCCGCGTCCGCTTCGAGCAGTCTTTTTTGCATGAGGTGCACGGCCCCCATGTCGTTGGCCTCGACACCGTAGCGCTCGTTCTCGATGATCTTGCGCAGGGTTTTCAGGTCGTTGCCTGTTTCGAGCAGGACCTGGGTCGACAGCACAGGGGTCTTGCCGGCCTGCGCCAGCATGTCGGCAACCTCGATCCAGTCGGGCAGGCGCAATTCGTGACGGCGCGAACAGACGGTTTCTCCCAGGTAGACGATATCCACCGGCCAGTCGCACACGGCGGCATAGAATTCCAGGGTGGTGACGCGGGGCCAATAGTATTGCAAGGGGCCCAGGGCGATTTTCATGATGTGATCCTCGTGCGCAATGGGCGGGACAGTCCCCCTCCCGTAGGGAGGCCGGATTCAATGCCCCGCGCAGGATTATTTCCAGGGTCGGTTGTAGGCGCCCAGCGTGTGCTGCTGGCCCTCGGCGACCTTGTTGAGCTCGGCCATCCAGGAGGGATGCACCGAGTAGCGGGACGGACTGTGGCGGGCCTGATCGATGGCCTGACGCCAGACCCGGGTGACCTGACCGGTATAGGCGGGGCTGCGCTGGCGGCCTTCGATCTTGATGGCCCGCACTCCCATGGCCATCAACCGGGGGAGCAGTTCCAGCGTGTTGAGGCTGGTGGGCTCTTCGAGTGCGTAATAGTTTTCGCCCGCCACGTCGAAGCGGCCCTTGCACAGCGTCGGATAGCCGGCATTCTCGCCTTCTTCGTAGCGATCGATCAGCACCCCGTTCAGGCGCGATTCCATGCCGCGATCCGTCTGCTGCCAGCGGACGTGCTTGGCTGGCGAACAGACACCGTGGGTGTTGGGCGATTCGCCCGTGGCATAGGATGACAGGGCGCAACGGCCCTCGACCATGACGCACAGGCTGCCAAATCCGAAGACCTCGATTTCAACCGGCGTGTTTTCACACACCTGCTGGACCTGGGCCACCGACAGTACGCGAGGCAGCACGGCGCGCTTTACACCGAAACGCTCATGGTAGAAATGAATGGCCTCGTAATTCGTGGCGGAGCCCTGCACCGACAGATGCAGCCGCAGGTCGGGATGGCGTTCGCAGGCGTAGGCCATCAGGCCCGGATCCGCCATGATGACCGCGTCCACCCCGGCCTCGGCGGCGCGGTCCACGGCATCGCGCCACAGCGACCAGGCGTCGGGCTGGGGATAGGTATTCAGGGCCAGGAGGACCTTGCGCTGGCGGTCATGGGCGTAGCGAATGCCTTCGGCAATGGCGGCCGCATCGAAGTTCAGGCCAGCGAAATTGCGGGCATTGGTTGCATCGCGAAAGCCCAGATAGACGGCATCGGCGCCTTCATCGACGGCGGCTTTGAGTGCGGGCAGGCTGCCTGCGGGGCAGACGAGTTCGAAGTCCGACGGGTCGCGGTGAGACACCACGCCGGGACGGTGGGATTCGGGGAGGGCTGACATGAGGGACATCCAGAGGGTTCGGGCGGGGCATACCGCCGGGCCCCGCTTCGGCAATAGCGGAAACTATGCCTTGTCGAACAACATCAGACCTTAATCCTGATCAAGAAGCCTGCATCCTGACCTGTGCGCAAGGTCTTTCCCGGACCGTCCGTCCACCGCCCTGCCCGCCCGTGAAAACAATACCCCCGACATGATCTTGCCCCACCTCGAACCAGGGATCGTGTAAGGTAGCACCACCCTTGTTTTGCGTGCGCCTTTACGCCTTTCCATGACTCCTTCCGATCTGACCATCGACGTCCGCTCGCTGCCCCCTCCGGAACCGCTGGAACACTGCCTGGAAGCCCTGGCCGATCTGGCCTGCGGTCAGCGGCTGCACATGCTCATCGACCGTGAACCGTACCCGCTGTATTCAATCCTGGATCGCGATGGTTTTCAGCATTGCTGCACCTTCGAGGACCCACACTACCGGGTCACCATCTGGCGCAACTAGATGCAGCGCGCACTCGATTTCGACAAGACGCCCGCGCTGGGCGTTCCCCTGCCCTTTCTCCTGAACGTCCCGCTGTTCGCCCTGCTGGCCGGCGTGCTGGCGGCCTGGGCCGGTCCGCAGGCCTTTGCCTCGCGCTGGAATGGCGCGGCCCTGGCCCTGACCCACTTGTGGACCCTGGGGATTCTGGGCAGCGCCATGATGGGCGCGTTGTTGCAGATCCTGGCGGTGGCCTGTAATGTGCCTGTGAATGCGGCCCGCGCAACAGCCGGACTGGCGCATGCGCTGCTGACAGCGGGCACCCTGCTGTTGGCGGTGGGCTTTCTGGGCTGGTGGCCGGCCGCCTGGATCGGGGCCGTCGCGCTCCTCGCGCCGGCCTTTGCCCTGTATCTGAGCGCTGTGACCCTGGCGCTCTGGCGCTATCGGCGCCAGGTCTACAAGGGCGCTCGGGAAATCCTCGTTCCGGTCAGGGGCGCATTGATCGCTCTGGCCTGTGCAGTGCTGATCGGCGCGATCCTGGCGCTGTCGCTGGGCCTGGGATGGGCGCTGCCCGATCGGGTCGATGCGCACGTACTGTGGGGGCTGGCCGGCTGGGGAGGTCTGCTGCTGATGGGCATGTCGTTCCAACTGCTGCCGATCTTCCAGCTGACGGAACTCTATCCCAAGCCGCTGACACGCTGGCTGCCGCTGCTGATTCCGGGCCTGCTGCTGGCCTGGACGGCGCTGGATGCATCCTCCGGACTGCCCCGGCTGATGCGGGAAACCGCAGAACTGCTGCTGACCGGCGCCTACACGCTGTGGGCCGGCGTCACACTGCGGCTGCTGTGGACCCGCAAGCGGCCGCAGCCGGAAGCCACGACCTTGTTCTGGTATGCCGGCATGCTCAGCCTGCTGGCCTGCGCGCCAGTCTGGATCTGGATGACGCACGGGCCATCGCCCCGCGCAGGCCTGGTGCTGGGCGTGCTGATGATCGTCGGTGTGCTGGGTTCGGTGGTCAACGGCATGCTGTACAAGATCGTGCCTTTTCTGCTCTGGAAGCATGCGCAGGACGCGGTGATCGTGCCCGACCGCAACCCGGCGCAAGCGCGTGTCTATCTGAAAGTCCTGCCCAAGATGGCCGCGTACATCGGCGAACGTCCGGCCCGGTGGCAGTGGGCCGCCCATGTCGCCGTCGTGCTGTGCTGGGCATTGGCGGCGGCGGGCTGGACGCCGGCGGCACGAGCCGCGGGGCCGCTGCTGGTCATGTCTGCGGCGGGCCTGGCCTGGAATATCGGCGGGGCGCTGCGGTTGTACCGGGAGACGCTGCGCGCCATGGCGGCCCTGCCCCATCATGGGACCACCTCGCGGCCTGCAGGCCGCTCCGGTTCGATCGGCTGAACATGGTCCGCGGGGACCATGTTCAGCCGGTCTCATCCCTTATACCCTTTCAGGCCTTCGGGGTCCAGGATGGTGTATTCGCGGCCGCGGACGCGAATCAGGCCCTGGTCGCTCAGGTCGCGCAAGGTGCGGGAAAAATGTTCCGGCGTCAGGTTCAGGCGCGAGGCAATGACGGCTTTGCTGATTTCGATACGGAAGGGCTGGCCGACTTTGCCTTCCCATTCGCGCAGCAGATAGGTGATCAGGCGCTGGGCGCCTGTATGCAGGGTATAGGCCTCGACGTCGCCCATCAGGCTGTACAGCCGCCGGCTCAATCCGGCCAGCATCTTGCGCGCCACGCACGGGTTCCGGTTCAATTGGTCGAACAGCGCATCGCGCCCCACGTGCAGCAGCAGCGTGTCACGCAATGCCTCGGCCGTCACGATGTAGTTCTTGCCCATGAACATCAGGGCCTCACCAAAACCATCGCCGGGACCGATCAGGCGCACGACGCGCTCGACGCCGGAGTTTGAAACGAACAGCAGCTTCACCTGACCATAGACCACGACGTGGAATCCCACACACGGATCGCCGCGCCGGAAAATGATTTCTCCGCGCATGGCGCTGATTTCGCTGGTTCCCCGGGCAATGGGATCCAGATCATAGAGGGGCAGTTCGTTGAACAGCGGCACCCTGGACAACAGGTCGCGCATCCTGACGTGCCGCGAACGGTCCTCGGAACCGCCTCGGGGGGGCCACGGATTGATAGAATCCCCGGTACGATGATCCGCGCCCTCTTGACCTTCCTGGGCAGTCTGTCCCTGGCTTTGGGCGTGCTGGGGATCTTCCTGCCCCTGCTGCCCACAACGCCGTTCCTGCTGCTGGCTGCTTTCTGCTTCCTGCGCGGTTCCCCCCGCATGCATGCCTGGTTGATGTCCCATCACATTCTCGGTCCTTACATCCGCGATTTTCAGACGGGGCGCGGGATCCCCTTGCGCAGCAAATGCGTCACGCTGACCCTGATGTGGGTCTCTCTGGCCCTGTCGGCCTGGATCATGCCGGTTCCCTGGACTCGTTGGTTTTTGCTGATCCCAGGCATCGGGGTGACGATCTACCTGTGGCGACTGCCCACCCGTCCGAGCGGAGATCCCGATCGGACAGCGAGCGACCCGGATCAGATCAGCCGGGAATAAGTCGCTACTCGGGGACGGCGCACATACTGGTCGAATACCATCGCCAGCGCCCGCACGAATACACGCCCCTTGGGCAGCACCCGCAGACCGCTCGCATCCAGTTCCAGCAAGCCCGCATCTGCATACGGGCGCAAGCGCTCCAGCTCTTCTGGAAAACAGGCCTCGAACGAACGACCGTGACGCGCCTGGAAGGCGGCGAAGTCCAGCGGCATGCTGCACATGACGGTCATGATAACCTCGCGTCGCATGGCATCTTCAGGACATAGATCAAACCCTTTGGACGTTGGCAGCCTCCCCTGTGACAAACTGTCACGATAGGCGTTCAGCGAATGATGGTTCTGAATGTAGGCATGACCGATCTTGCCAATTGCCGAAATACCGAACCCCACCAGATCGCATTGCGCCCGCGTCGTGTAGCCCTGAAAGTTGCGGTGCAGGCTCTGATTCAGACGCGCCTGGTTCAGCTCGTCATCGGGCTTGGCGAAATGATCCAGCCCGATATAGACGTAACCGGCCGCCAGCAAACGGCGCACCGACATCAGAAAGATCCCGAGACGCGCATCGGCGCTGGGCAGGTCTTCGGCATGGATCAGGCGCTGCGCCTTGAACCGGTCGGGGAGATGGGCATAGTTGTACAGGGCGATGCGGTCGGGAGACAGCTCGATCAGCTGGTCCAGCGTGCGGCTGAAACTTTCCGGCGTCTGCTTGGGCAGACCATAGATCAGATCGACGTTGATGGACTGAAAGCCGTTGTCCCGGCTGGCCTGCAAGGCCGTGCGCACCATGTCATAGGGCTGGATGCGATTCACCGCCGCCTGGACCAGCGGATCGAAATCCTGCACCCCGAAACTGGTGCGGTTGAACCCGAGTCCGGCCAGCATGGCGAGCGAGGCGGGCGTGACGGTGCGCGGATCGATTTCCACACCCAGTTCGGCATCGGGTGTGAATTCGACATGCCGCCGGATCTGATCCATCAGCGCGGTCAACTCGGCGGCGCTGAGGAAGGTGGGCGTGCCGCCCCCGAGATGCAATTGCACCGCCTGATTGTGACGCCCCAGGTGCGGGCCGACCAGATCCATCTCGCGATACAGAATCTCCAGGTATTCGGCCGAGCGGCTGTGATCCTGGGTGATGATCTTGTTACAGGCACAGAAATAACAGAGTGATTCGCAAAACGGCAGATGCACATAGATCGACAGCGGCGGCGCCTGCTCGGCCTGCGCCCGCTGCTGCAAATGGGCGGTGTAGGCCGAGGCCGGATAGTCTTGCTGAAAACGGTCGGCCGTCGGATATGAGGTATAACGCGGCCCGGCCTGATCAAAGCGACGGATCAGCGCCTCCGAGATCTCCAGGTCGGGAAAGGCGATGATGTCCGGATCAGAGACCGGTGTGGGTACTGCTTGAGTGGTCATGCGGCAAGCTCCTGCGACAATGCCGCGCCCGGAACCGGATTCGGCCGGAATTTTGGGCGGCACTATCTTCATTTCAACATAGTCTCTCGCAAAAAATGCCGCATCGGCTTGACTCAAGTCAAGTCGATACATTCGCGTATCATCGATGGCATGCTTTTGACCCTGATCCTCGCCATCCCGTTCATCGGCAGCCTGTGCGCCTCGCTGATGCCCGCGACTGCGCGGCGCGCGGGTGCCTGGGTCGCGGGCGGCAGCGCCCTGGCCTGCCTGACCCTGACGCTGGGCCTGACTCCCGCCATCACCGCTCAGGGCATGGTCAAACTCAGTCTGGCCTGGATTCCGACCCTGGGCGTGGACCTGACCCTGCGCATGGACGGTTACGCCTGGCTGTTTGCCGTGATCATCACGGCCATGGGCGCGCTGATCGCCCTGTACGCGCACTACTATCTTTCGGCCCGTGATCCCGCCCCGCGGTTCTTTGCCTTCCTATTGAGTTTCATGGGCGCCATGCTGGGGGTGGTGCTGGCCGGAAATCTGATCCAGCTGCTGGTGTTCTGGGAACTGACCAGCCTGTCCTCATTCATGCTGATCGGCTACTGGCACCACCGCATGGACGCGCGCCGTGGCGCGCGCATGGCGCTGCTGGTGACCGGCGCCGGCGGCTTCTGCCTGCTGGCCAGCATGCTCATCATCGGCCATATCGTCGGCAGCTACGACCTGGACGCCGTGCTCTCGGCCGCCTCGGCCATCCGGGAACACCGCTGGTATCCCATCCTGCTGGTCCTGCTCGCCGTGGGCGCTCTGAGCAAAAGCGCACAGTTTCCGTTTCATTTCTGGCTGCCCAACGCCATGGCGGCCCCCACCCCCGTCTCCGCCTACCTGCATTCGGCCACCATGGTCAAGGCCGGCGTCTTTCTGCTGGCGCGCTTCTGGCCCATCTTTTCCGGTACCGACTGGTGGACCTGGATCATCGGCGGCGCGGGCCTGTGCTCGATGCTGCTGGGGGCCTACGCCGCGACCTTCCAGCGCGACATGAAGGGCGTGCTGGCGTATTCCACCATCAGCCATCTGGGCCTGATCACGCTGCTGCTGGGGATGAGCAGCCGCCTGGCCCTGGTGGCCGCCGTCTTTCACATCATCAATCACGCCACTTTCAAGGCGTCCCTGTTCATGGCGGCCGGGATCGTCGACCACGAAAGCGGCACCCGGGATCTGACCCGACTGTCCGGTCTGCGCACGCTGATGCCGCTGACGGCGACGCTGGCCATGGTCTCCGCCGCGGCCATGGCGGGCGTCCCCCTGCTCAACGGCTTCATTTCAAAGGAAATGTTCTTTGCCGAAACCGTCTTCATCACGGGCCACTGGGCCAGCCGCTGGGGCCTGCCGGCCGCCGCCGTGGCGGCGGGCGCCTTGAGCGTCGCGTACTCGCTGCGCCTCATCCTGCAGGTCTTCTTCGGCCCGCAGGCCTCGGGGCTGCCCCGCACACCGCACGATCCACCGCGCATGATGCTGATCCCCTGCGCCCTGCTGGTGCTGTTCTGCCTGGCCGTCGGCATGCTGCCCGGCCTGGTCCTGGGGCCGGTCCTGAAGCAGGTCATGCACGCCCTGCTGGGCGATCACATCCCGGCCTACAATCTGCAACTCTGGCACGGGCTGAACCTGCCCCTGCTCATGAGCCTGGCCGCCATGATCGCCGGCATCGGACTGTATCTGGCGCTGCGCGAACGCGACCGCCGCGCGCCGGGCCGGGTTCCCCTGATCTACCGCCTGGACGGTCGCCAGTCCTTCGAGGCGCTTCTCGAGGCCATCGATGCCGGGTCGGCCTGGCTGCTGGGCAGACTGCAAACCCAACGGCTTCAGCCCCAGGTCCTGTTGCTGGTGCTCGCCACCGGCATGGTGGCCCTGCTGCCCTTGCGCTCTGGCGGCTGGTGGCCGAGTGTCACCGTCACGACACCAGCTCAGTGGTCTTTCGGGCTGATGTGGCTGGCGGGGGGCGCCTGCGCCCTGGCCGCGGTCTACCAGGCAAAATACCACCGCACCGCCTCGCTGATGCTGGCCGGTACGACCGGACTGGTCACCTGCGTCACGTTCGCCTGGCTGTCGGCGCCCGATCTGGCCCTGACCCAGCTCACGGTCGAAGTCGTCACCACGGTGCTCATCCTGCTGGGACTGCGCTGGCTGCCTCCCCGCATCGAGGAATTCCCAGGGGCCACGCCCCGGGCGACACGCTGGCGCCGGCGTCGCGATTTCCTGGTGGCACTGGCCGCCGGCGCCATGATGGCGACCCTGGCCTATGTCATGATGACCCGGCCTTCGATGCGCGACAGCATCTCGACCTATTTCATCGAGCAGGCCTGGCCGCTGGGCGGCGGCGCCAATGTGGTCAACGTGATCCTGGTCGATTTCCGCGCCTTCGACACTTTCGGCGAAATCGCCGTCCTGGGAATCGTGGCGCTGAGCGTGTATGCGCTGCTGCGGCGCTTCCGCCCGCCGACTGAAACCATTGCCGCGCCCCTGCGCCGACGTGGCAATGGTCAGCCGGCCGTCTTCGTGGAACCCGACCTGCAGGCCCCCCTGCCCGACGGCACGATGCAGGTGCCCGCCGTCCTGGTGCGGCTGCTGCTGCCGGTCTCCACCCTGATCTCGCTCTATTTCCTGTTGCGAGGACACAACCTGCCGGGGGGCGGCTTCATCGGCGGACTGATCATGGCCACCGGCATCATCCTGCAATACATGGTGGGCGGCATCCTGTGGGTCGAGGCCCGCCCCCTGATCCGTCCGCAGGCCTGGATCGCCCTGGGCCTGCTGGTGGCCGGCGCAGCCGCCATGGTGGTCTGGTGGGCCGGCAAACCCCTGCTCGCCTCGCATGCCCTGGATCTTGCCCTGCCCCTGGCCGGCACCCTGCATCTGTCCAGCGCGCTGCTGTTCGACCTGGGCGTGTACATGCTGGTGGTCGGCGCGACGATCCTGATGATCATCGCCCTGGCGCACCAGTCCCTGCGTTTCTATCGCAAGCTCACCGAAAACGCGGACGGGCTTCTCACAGAACCCGATCCCGCGCCCGTTCATCCCGGCGCCGCACAATCATGACAATGGAATGGATTCTGTCGCTGGCCATCGGCGTCCTCGCAGGTTCGGGCGTCTGGCTGCTGCTGCGGCCCCGTACCTTTCAATTCATCATGGGCCTGATGCTGCTGGGCTATGCGGTCAACCTGTTCATCTTCGCCATGGGCCGGCTCCGGGTGGACGCACCGCCGGTCATCGATCCCTCCTGGACCGATCCGACGCTCTATACCGACCCTTTGCCTCAGGCCCTGGTGCTGACCGCCATCGTCATCGGTTTCGCCACGACGGCGCTGTTTCTGGTCGTGCTGCTGGCCTCGCGCGGGATGCATGGCACCGACCACGTGGACGGCGAGGAACACCACCCATGAATTTCTGGCTGCAACACCTGCCGGTTCTGCCGGTCCTGATCCCGCTGCTCGTGGGGGCGCTGATGCTGCTCACCCGCGACCATCAGCGCTGGATCCGCGTCGCCCTGGGCGCTCTCGCGCTGGGCCTGATGGTGCTGACCGCCCTGATGCTGGTGCGCGCCACGCAGGGTATCGGCGCGCCGCGCTGGCCCGACCACATCGGAGTGTACCTGCTGGGCAACTGGCCTGCCCCTTTCGGCATCGTGCTGGTCGCCGACCGGCTGGCCGCCCTGATGCTCGGCCTGACCGCCGTGCTGGGCGCATGCGCCTGGACCTACGCTACAGCACGCTGGGACCGGGTGGGCCGCCACTTTCATCCCCTGTTTCTGCTGATCATGATGGGACTGAACGGCGCTTTTCTATCGGGCGACCTGTTCAACCTGTTCGTGTTCTTCGAAATCCTGCTGACCGCGTCCTACGGCCTGATGCTGCATGGCTCCGGCAAGCACCGGGTCGGTGCCGCCCTGCATTACATCGCCGTCAACCTGATCGCGTCCTTTCTGCTGCTGGTCGCCATCGCCCTCATCTACGGCCTGACCGGCACACTGAATCTGGCTGATCTGTCGATGCGCGCGCTGACCCTGCAAGGCGCGGACCGGCAGCTGTTCGACAGCGCGGCCGCCATCCTGGGGGTCGCCTTTCTGATCAAGGCCGCCGCCTGGCCGCTGAATTTCTGGCTGTCGGATACCTACGCCGAGGCCGGCGCCCCTGTGGCCTCGATGTTCGCCATCATGACCAAGGTCGGCATCTATGCCCTGCTGCGCATCGGTTCCCTGCTGCTGCCTGCGGGCGCACCAGCGGCCTTCGGCGGAGCCTGGATGTTTCCCGCCGGAATCGCCACCCTGGCCTTCGGCACCCTGGGCATGCTGGCAAGTACCCAGGCGCGGCGCATCGCCGCTTACGCCATCATCACTTCCTCGGGCACCTTGTTCGCCGCGCTGGGCATGCCCGGCGCCACGCTGACCGGCCCGGCCCTGTACTACCTGCTCAGTTCGGTCCTGGCGCTGGGCGCGCTGTTCCTGTTGCTGGAGCTGACCGAGCGCAGCCAGTCGTTCGGCGCCAACGTGCTGGCCATTACCCAGGAGGCCTTCGAGAACGACGATCCGGATGCCGCCGACCTGAGCGGCCAGGCTGTCGGCGCGCCGCTGCCAGCCACCATGGCGTTCCTGGGCCTGAGCTTTTTCGCCTGCGCCCTGCTGATCATCGGCCTGCCGCCGCTGTCGGGGTTCGTGGCGAAATTCTCCCTGCTGTCGGCCGCGCTGCGCACCGCCGAATACGGCGCGCCCACGGTCAATGTCTGGCTGCTCGTGGCGGCCATGCTGATATCGGGCGTCGCCGCCCTGATCGCCCTGGGGCGCTGCGGTGTGCGTCTGTTCTGGGTGCCCGAGGATCTGCACGTTCCGACCCTGCGGCTGAACGAGATCATGCCCATCCTCGCGCTGCTGGTCGCCTGCGTCCTGATGACGGTCGGCGCCGGCGCGGTGATGACCTATCTGGAGGACACCGCCTGGTATCTGAATGAGCCGAACCGCTATGTCGAGGCGGTGCTGGGCCAGAATCCGCACCATTTCCCCGCTTCGATCGCAGCCGACGGAGATCCGCCATGAAGCGTCTGCTGCAATCCCTGCCCCTGGCCGGCCTGTTGCTGATCCTCTGGCTGGTGCTCAACGACAGTCTGTCGGCGGGTCATCTCGCCCTGGGCGCGGCAATCGCGCTGACCCTCGCATTGCTGGCGCCGGTCCTGCGCCCCACGCGCGCGCGCCTGTCGCATCCCCTGGTCGCGCTGCGCCTGGCCGGCCATGTGGCCATCGACATCGTGCGCTCGAACCTCGATGTCGGACGGTTCATCCTGCGCGCCCCCCGGGCCGGCACGCCCTCAGGATTTCTGGACATCCCGCTGCGCATCCGCGATCCGCATGGCCTCGCGACCCTGGCCTGTATCGTCACATTCACCCCCGGCACGGTCTGGACCGGCCACGACCCCGAACGCAATGTGCTGACCCTGCATGTGCTGGACATGCGCGACCCGCAACACCTGACCCGCATCATCCAGGACCGCTACGAGCGTCCCCTGATGGAGATCTTCGAATGAGTGCCACGATTCTGCTGTACTGGGCCGGCGGCTTCGCCCTGCTGTGCTTCACCCTGGGACTGGTCTGCGCCGTGATCCGCCTGATCCGGGGGCCGGTGGCTGAAGACCGCGTCCTGGCGCTGGACACCATCTACGTCAACGGCATGCTGATCCTGCTGGTGCTCGGCCTGCGCGTCGAGGCCAGCCTGTATTTCGATGTGGCCTTGCTGATCGCGCTGTTCGGTTTCGTCGGCTCGGCGGCCCTGGCCAAGTTCCTGTTGCGCGGCGAGGTGATCGAACCATGAGCGCACTGCCCCTGTGGGCCGCCGTGCCGGTGTCCCTGCTGCTCGTCCTGGCCGGCCTCGTGACCCTGACAGGTTCCCTGGGCCTGCTGCGCCTGCGCGACTTTTACGAACGCATGCATGCCCCGACCATGGGTATGACGATGGGCGTTTTCTGCGTGGTCCTGGCGGCCACGGTGGTCGCCAGCCTGCAGCAGCACCGCCCCATCGTCCACGAGTGGCTGATCTGCCTTTTCCTGTTCATGACCGCGCCGGTGACCGCCATTCTGCTGATGCAAAGTGCCCGCCGGCGCCAGCGCGCCCGATCATATAAACCTGAATGATCTGGTTACCTCGACGCTAGGGGAAAACCGTACACTGAATGTATGTTCGTGCGGGCCTCCTCTCTGCGCCCGCGCGGCAAGCAAGTCCCGGAACCGGGTCGGGAATCGCCCGGGATCCACCCGCAAGGAGTGTTCATCATGCGTCGAAACAAGCACGCGACACGGCACACCGCATTGCTGGCCATCAGTCTGGGCTGCGCAGCCCTGTTCGCCCCGGGCGTGCAGGCCGAGGGTGCCCAGACCCAGTACCAGAAGGACGTGGCACGCTGCCACAATACACCGGGGATCGACGTCCAGGCCTGTCTGAAAGAGGCGGGTGCGGCCAGTCAGGCCAGCAGCCAGGGCGCCCTGGCCCAACCGTCGGCGCAGGCGCGCGAAAGCAACCGCACCGAGCGATGCGAAAAGCTGCCTGCCGGCCAGCGCCAGGACTGCCTCTCTCTGATGGATCAGCCCGCCACACGCACCACGGGCTCGGTTCAGTCCGGCGGCATGCTGCGCGAAACCACGATCCCGATTCCCGCGCCCGCCGGCGGCTCCTGATCAGAGCTCCATCTGCATGCCCATTTCCACCACACGGTTGGGCGGAATCTTGTAGAACCGGGTGCTGCGGCTGGCATTGCGCGCCATGAAGGCGAACAGATGCCGCCGCCAGCTCTGATGCCAGGGCAGCCGGCGCACCACGATCACGGTCTGGCGCGACAGGAAATACGAAGTCTGCATGGGCTCCAGATTCAAGTCCTGGATTTCCTGGCCGATCTGCTCCACGACCTGGGGCACATTGGGCTCCTGCTTGAATCCCCAGCGCGCCACGGCCTGCCAGGCACTGCGGCTGACCCGCTCGATCTTCAGCCGCTCGCCAAAAGGCACATAAGGCACATCGGCGACCTCGATCGTCAGGAACAATGCCTGCTCATGCAGCACCTTATTGTGTTTCAAATTGTGCAGCAGCGCGGGCGGCACGGTGCCGACGATCATGCTCATGAACACGGCCGTCCCCGGCACGCGGGTCGGGGGGTACGCCTCCAGGGACTCCATGAAACTGGCCAGCGGCTGGTGATCGCCTGCCAGCGTGTCATGAACCCGTTGGCGCCCCTGCTTCCAGGTCACCATCAACGTCAGCAGACACAGCCCCACCACCAGCGGCAGCCAGCCGCCTTCATGCAGCTTGAGCGTATTGGAGGAAAACAGCAGCACGTCGGTCGCCAGAAAGACAGAAATCAGGACCAGCCAGGCCACGCGACATACACCGTGCGAACCCCGGGGCAAGACGGCAAAGGCCAGCAAGGATGTCATCAACATCGTGCCGGTAACGGCAAAACCATAGGCATGCGCCAGACTCTCCGAGGAGCCGAAAGACAGCGTCAGGATCAGCACGGCCAGCAGCAGCAACCAATTGACGCGCGGCAGATAGATCTGCCCCTCTTCGCGCGCCGAGGTGTGCTGGATCACCATGCGCGGCCAATACCCCAGTTGCACGGCCTGGCGCGTCACGGAAAACGCGCCCGAGATCACCGACTGAGAGGCAATCACCGTCGCCAACGTGGCCAGCGCCACCAGCGGGATCAGGCCCCACGTCGGCGCAAGCAGGAAGAAGGGGTTGCGAATCGCCTCGGGATCTCCAAGCAGCAAGGCCCCTTGACCAAAATAGCACAGCACCAGCCCCGGCAGCACCAGGCAGAACCAGGCGCGACGAATGATCGGGCCGCCGAAATGCCCCATGTCGGCGTACAGCGCCTCGGCCCCGGTCAAGGCCAGCACCAGCGCGCCCAGCGCCAGGAAGGTTTCCCAGGGCGCATCATCGATGAAGCGCAGCGCCCAGAGCGGATTGAACGCCTCCAGGATCTGGGGCTGGCCGATGATCCGCCAGGCCCCCAACCCGCCCAGCACCAGAAACCAGCACAGCATCACGGGGCCGAAGAGCTTGCCCACGGCGCCGGTCCCGCGAGACTGGAACATGAACAGCGCCAGCAGTACGACCACCGAAATCGGCACCACCCAGGCATCCAGCCGGTGCGACACGACGCCGATGCCCTCGACCGCGGACAGGACGGAGATCGCGGGGGTGATCATGCTGTCGCCATAGAACAGGCTGGCGCCGATCAATCCCAACAGGGCCAGACGCCAGCGCGTCTTGCCGGTCCGGCCACGCAACGCCAGCTCCATCAGCGCCAGCGTCCCGCCCTCGCCCCGGTTATCGGCGCGCAGAATGCAGATCACGTACTTCAGCGTCACCACCAGAATCAGCATCCAGAACAGCAGCGAAAGCGTTCCGAGGATGTGCTCGACGTCCGGGCGGCCGAGGCCCGACAGCGCGACCTTGACCGTATACAGCGGACTGGTGCCGATATCCCCATAAACGACACCCAGCGCACCGATCAGCAGGGTCGTCTGTGAATTTTCTTTTTGCATGCTCATACCATGACTATTCAGCCCGCGTCAGGCAGGCGCCCAGCCGGGGGCCGGGAAAAACAAGGGTGACCCGGGTACCGGAAAACGCGGGCCGGCTGGCGATCTTCCACCAGGCGCCGTGCGCATGCGCGATTTCGCGCACGATCGCCAGCCCCAGGCCGGAACCGGCCTGGCGCGCATCGGCCGCCCGGTAGAAAGCTTCGAAAACACGATCCAGATCCTCGGCCCGGATGCCGGCGCCGTCATCCTCGACGGAAAACGAAGGCGGATTGGACATGACGCGCAGCACGATCTGGCGCGCGCCCAGGCCATAGCGCAAGGCATTGTCGATCAGATTGCCCAGGAGCTCTCCCAGCAGTACCGGATCGCCGTCCACCCAGACCGCTTCACCAGGCGCCACCAATTGCAGATCGATGGACCGGTCGCGCGCGCGCCCCAGCCATTCCGCGCCGGCCTGACGCATCCATTCGCACAGATCCAGGCGCACGAAGCTGTCCTGAGGCCGGGCGGCGTGCTCGGCACGCGCCAGCACCAGCAGTTGCTGCCCCATCCGGATCATGTGATCCGTCACGGACTTGATGCGGCCGGCGCGCATGCGGATGTCCTCGGAAAGATCCTGCGCCAGCATGAGCTCGGATTCGACTTTCAGGCCAGCCAGCGGGGTGCGCAACTGGTGCGCCGCATGGCCGATGAAGCGACGCTGCGCCTGAACCGAATCATCCAGGCGCAGGAGCAGATCGTTGAAATGCAGAACCAGCGGAGCGACCTCGCTGGGCAAGCCGGCCAGATCGAGCGGTTGCAGATCCTCGATGGAACGCTGGCGGATGTCGTCGGCCAGCCGGTTGATGGAAGCCAGTTCGGAGCGGATCCCGGAAATCAGCACCCAGACGAACAAAGCCACCAGCAGCGCCTGGGTCAGCATCATGATCCAGAACAGATCACGCAACAGCCAAGGCTGCGGACGGATGCCCCCCGTCATGTACCAGGTCGCCAGCAGGTCGATGGACACCAGAATGAAAAAAGCCGGCAGCAGCCGGCGCACCAGACGGCGGGCGAGCGAATCCCTGGGGACGAGGCGCTCGACCAGACCCGGTGCATCGCGGTCGGCACCCGGACCGGTGGCGGACTCAGGCGGCACGATCGATATCGAGCAGGTAGCCGAAACCGCGCACGGTCTGAATGCTGGTTCCAGTCCCGTCGAGCCGCTTGCGCAGACGGTAGACATAGACTTCGACTGCGTTTTCGCTGAAATCGGCATCCCAGGCGGACAGGGAATTGACGATCTGCTGTTTGGTCACCACCCGGCCAGGCCGCGCCATCAGCATTTCAAGGACGGACAGCTCGCGCACCGACAGCGCCAGCCGCTTGCCGTCGACCCGGATCTGACGGCCCACCGTGTCGAAGGACAAAGGGCCGCATTCCAGAATGGTCTGAGCCTGCCCCGTGCGTCGTCGGGCGAGCGCGCGAACCCGTGCGGCCAATTCGGGCAATTCGAAAGGTTTGGTGACGTAATCATCCGCGCCGGCGTCGAGCCCCGCGACCCGGTCGTCCAGACCGTCACGCGCCGTCAGGATCAGCACCGGCACCTGTGAACCGCCATCGCGCAATCGCCGCAGAACCTCCAGGCCGCCCAGTCCGGGAAGGTTCAAATCCAGCAGCAGCAGATCGTAGATCTGTCCGGCAAGGGCGCCTTCGACGCGATCGCCGGACTGCAGCCAGTCGACGGCATAGCCCTGCCCCCCCAGAAACTCCTGCAGGGCGTGGCCAAGGGTGGCGTCGTCTTCAATGACCAGTACTCTCATGACGCTGATTCTAGCCTGAAGCAGTCACGTCGCGTCACCACCTGCGCGCTATGTTACATAGCTGTCAAATACCTGACCGGCCTCACCGGGCAGGCGACACCGGGGCGGCGTCCCTGGCGGCGGTCGCGCCAGATGCGGGGGATGCGGCGGCCCCCGGGGATGCGGTGGTGGCCGGCGATGCGGTGGCGGTCGCCTGCGACGAGGGGGACGCGGCGGCGCCCGGCGCCGCTTGTCCCGGCGTGGTGACAAAGCCCAGACGTTTCATGCCTGCCTGCCGGGCCGCCCCCATGACCTGCGCCAGCAAGCCGTAACGGGTTTCGACATCGGCGCGAATGCGCACTTCAGGCTGGGGATCCGCCCCAGCCTCGCTGGCGAACAGCGCGGGCAGGTCCGCCTCGGAGATGGGCTGGTCGTTCCAGAACAAGGCCCCGGACGGATCGATGGCCAGATCGATCACCACGGGCTTCTGCTCCACCGGTTGCGCCGTGACCTGAGGCACATTGATACGGATCGAGTGACTGAGCAAAGGCGCCGTGATGATGAAGATCACCAACAGCACCAGCATCACATCGATCAACGGCACCATGTTGATCTCGGACATGGTGGAGCCCGGCCCCTTGGAATCGAAGCTGCCAAATGCCATGTCAGACTCCTCGCTGGCTGGCCAGACTGACGGGCCGGCCACTGCGCTCATGATTTGCCTCGGTCACCTGCTGACCAGTCGTCAGGAAGGTGAACAGGTCATGCGCAAAAGCATCCAGTTGCGCCAGATAGACGCGATTGATACGCACGAACGCGTTGTAGCCCAGCACCGCAGGAATGGCGACGGCCAGGCCCAGGCCGGTCATGATCAAGGCCTCGCCCACGGGCCCGGCGATACGGTTGATGGTCACGCCATCCGTCATGCTGATGCTCAACAACGCGTGATACACCCCCCAGACCGTCCCGAACAGGCCCACGAACGGCGCGGTCGACCCCACGGACGCCAGGCACGTCAGGCCGTTTTCCAGACGCGCGGTTTCCTCGTCGATGACCTTCCGGATGGTGCGCGTGACAAAAGCCGCCGTGGAACCGCTTTCCTCGAGTTTGAGCGCGCCGTATTTGGTATGGTGCCGCTGGGCATGGATCGCATGGCTGGCCAGATGGGCAAAAGGCTCTTCCGCCCCATGCGTCGAGATCTCGTTTTCCACCTGATCCAGGGAACTGGCCGCCCAGAATTCCGAGAGGAATTTGCGCGACCGGCGGCGAATGCGCCAATGCGTCAGCCATTTGGCCAGGATCAGATACCAGCTCGTCAGGGACATCAGCACCAGGAAGGCGAACAGGGACTTGCCCACGGCGTCGCTCTGGCTGATGAAATGCAGCATCCCCTGCCCGCCCGCATCCACGGCGCCGGCGGTCATTGCCACCTCGGTGGCCGCGCCCATCGTGGCCCCGGCCGCGGCTGCCGCGCCGGAAGCGGCCATCGTCGTTGCTTCTGCGGCCGCTGCCGATACGGCCGGCGCCGCGTGCGCAGCCGCCTGGACGGTATCCGGCCCCACAGCCTGGGCCAGCGTCAACGCCGCACCCCCGATCAGTTCAAGCATCATGCTTCAGTCCTATAAGACAAAATCAAAAGGAATGTCCACCAGCGCCTTGTAGGCGATTCCGTTCTCCGTATAGGGACGGAACCGCGCCGTGTGCATGGCCGCCACGGCCGCCTCGTCCAGACGTGAATGTCCGGAAGACGTGCGCACCGACACATTGGCCACCTTGCCCAATGGCGAAATCAGAACGCGCAGCACGACCCGTCCCTGCTCGCCCCGACGCTGCGAGATGCGGGGATAGACCGGGCTGGGCCGCTTGCCCAGATAATCCACCTGCCCCACGGTGCGGGGACGGTCCGGATCCTCGGGCACCGGCTCACCCCGCGCCTTCGACGCCTGGGGCGCGCCGCCCACCGCAGTCTCCTGCGCCTTCCTGCTCACCGGCGGCGCGGACGGCTGCGGTTTGGCCTGAGGCTTGGGAACGGGCTTGGTCCGGGGCTTTGGTTTCGGTTTCGGCTTTGGCTTTGGCGGCGGCGGCGGCTCGGTGATGGACTCGGGCTCCGGCGTCTCGACGACTGGCTCGGGCTCGGGTTCCGGCTCAGGCTCGACCACGGGCTCCGGTTCCGGTTCGACGACCGGCTCCGGTTCGGGCTCGATGACCGGCTCAGGCTCTGGCGGCGGTTCGACGGAGGGCTCGGGCTGCGCGGCCGCGAGAGACTCGGGCTCACTCGCGGGCCCCAACTCGACAAACTGCACATCGAGCGCCTCGGGCTGTCCCTGAGCGACATTGACCACCGGCGCCGAGAGCACCATGGCCAGCACAGCCGCATGCAAGCCCAGGGCCGTGCTGGCAGCGATGATGTTCAGCGAAGAAAAACGCGAGGGAGAACCGGTGGACATGTGCCAGCGAACAGCGAAAGCAGCAAAAAAGCGATCTTAGCAGGAATGATAACGGTTCTCAATAAAGTTCAATGATCCCGCGTCACCGTCAACGCCGTAAACGACTGCGATGTCGGCATCACCTCGATCGCATTGACGTTGACGTGCGGCGGCAAAGACGCCACCCAGGCAACGGTTTCCGCGATGTCCTCCGGGCGCAGCGGATGCGCTCCGTCATACATGGCCGCCGCCCGTGTCTGATCACCCTTGTAGCGAACGAGAGAAAACTCGGTCTCCCCCGCCAGGCCGGGCTGCACATCCGTCACCCGCACCCCCGTGCCCGCCAGGTCGGCGCGCAGATTGCGGCTGAATTGCGCCACGAAGGCCTTGGTGGCGCCATAGACATTGCCGCCGGGATAGGGATATTTGCCCGCCACAGAACCGATGTTGATCACCAGCCCGCGCTTTCTGTCGACCATGCCTGGCAAAAAAGCATGCGTCATCAGCGCCAGACCGGTGACGTTCGTGTCGATCATCGTGCGCCAGTCCTCAAAATCGGCCTCTTGGGCCTTTTCCTTGCCCAGCGCCAGACCGGCGTTATTGACCAGGATATCGACGTCGCGCCAGTTGTCGGGCAGCGACTGTTTCATGGTGGCAATTGCCGACTCGTCCCGGACATCCAGCGATACCGACAGCAACGCCTCACCATGCTGACGCCGCAGTGCCTGCAAGGGTTCGGTCCGGCGCGAAGCGGCGATCACCCGATAGCCGTCACGCAACAAGCGCGCGCAAATCGCATGGCCGAAGCCCGCGGAAGCCCCGGTCACGAGGGCGATGGGTTGCCGGTCGGCCCGGGGGGAGATGGAATCGTTCATAAATCCTCTGGATGCTCAACGTGCAGGCCGGTCTTCGGACCGGGCTCCAAGCTCATGATGGTACTTGGTCCATCCCGGCGAGGATACTCCGCCGGTGTCGTACGGACGGGGATTCAATCGGACGACGACCGTCGAGTCCGCGCCAGAATGAATCGGGCCCGGTTCCGCATCATGCGAAACCGGGCCCTGGACAACACCGTCAGGCGCTCAACACCTGAGCCCCCGATGGCGCGACAGCATGCGACGGCTGCTTATTTATTGGCGTCCAGACGCGCTTGCATGCGCGCGGCACGATCCGGCGACGAGGGATGGGAGCTGAACATGCTGCTCTTGCCACCGTCGAGCTCGGCCAGTTTCTGGAAGGCGGTAACCAGGCCCTTGCGGTTCATCTTCTTCTGGGTCAGCAGATCGAACGAGTAATCATCCGCGTCGCTTTCCTGCGATTGCGAGAACTGCGCATTGATGAATTTCTCGGTCAGATCGCCCAGTTCCGAAGAGCTCAACGCCGAAACCATGCTGTTGCCGGCGGCGCTGGCGGCCTGACGGGCAGCGCTCGTGGCATAGGCCAATTGCATGGCCTTCTTGGTGTGGCCCAGCGCCACGTGGCCCATTTCATGACCGAGCACGCCGCGCAACTCATCGTCGTTCATCATGTCCATCAGGCCGCTGTAGACCCGCACGCAGCCATTGCCCATGGCCCAGGCATTCACGTCCTGAGTGAGGTAGGCCTTGTACTTGATCCTCTGACCATTGAGGGTCATTTTGCCGAAGCCACGCATCACCTTTGCCAGGCGCTTCGAGTACTTGCTGCCAGCCGAAGCCACTTTTGACTCCTTATCGCTTTGCTTGCAGGCAGCATCCGACAGTTGAACAATGTCGGCATCGGACAGATTGGCCGCCTTGGCCATATCGGAGCCGGCCGACAACAGACCGTTGGGGTCCAGGTTGCCGCAACCCGCCAATGTCAGGCTGGCCACCAGCGCCGTGCACATCAAACTGATTTTGCTCTTCATCACATTTCCCTTTTCACTTTACGACTTTACGTTGTGGGTATATTGAGTAAAGTGTCTCCCACCAAGCTCCTGCTTCGAACGAAAAACCAAGCGTGGAATACACCGGCGGATTGTAACGACTCGAGATGATAAATAGAATGCAATTGAGTCGCCAAATGCAATCGCATGTATGCAGATCTATGTTTCGTTAATGATCATTAAAATCCGCTCCCGGGATTGCTTGACGCACAGCAATCAAATCCGCCGCGCGCAACACCGGGACGACGACTTCACAAGGGCGGTTTCATGGCGTGATCGCGTGGCGGCAGTTTCTTCGAATGGAATACCGCAGGAATAAAAAACACGGCTGAAAACAAAACTCCGCAAGACCGAATGCCATGCGGGTTTTTGCTTTTAGATATCGGAAGACATCGGACTGAACCGGATTTTTCAAAACAGAAAAGTGACAAGGTACTTTGCCCCTGCGAGTGGATTTACCCCCGCGAGTCACAAAACATCTTATGATGCCTGCTTCTGATGAACCAAACATACGGAAATCAATCGCAACCGCGGTACCGACAACCTTTGCATGAGCCTGCGCGTCGTCCTGCTCGCCATCGTCTCGCCCTCTCCCAACCGTCCCTTGCTGCGAACAAACCCTGTTCAGGCAGGAAAGGGGGAATCTCGCACTGCGCCGGTGACAAGTTCGTATGCAACGACGGCTCCATCAGCGGCAGCAAGAAGATCTGCAATATGCCAGGCAGGCCGAAACCGTCGGTAAAGATCGCACCCAAAAGATCGGCGACTCGATGCGACTGCCGGAGCGGAACATTTTGCACCGGGCCGCGAGGCGGGACGTACTGCCATTCGGATAGCGGCAGAAAGAGCTACGTGCGGAAGTAATCGACCCATCAGATATTGGACAGGGCCAGCACAGTCTTTTCCAAAACACAGATGAGTCTGAACTTGCGGAGAACTGGCGGTTCAGGCGGCCTTGTCGGCGGATCGTCGATGGATGGTTGCAAACAGCGCCGAGCGGGCCTTTTGCAGCTGCTCGGCGGCTTCATTATCACTCATGGCCCGCGCCTCGATGAGCAGGCTCTGTAGGGTGATACCGGGCTTGAGCCCCCGGGCGCGCGCCGGCAGGCTGTGCAGCTTCTCCAGCGGAGTTCGCA
>NZ_JBKEAA010000022.1:0-68395 GCF_047971665.1 Castellaniella sp.
GATGCCGATGGCGTGACCACGGTCTCCGTGCCCGATGGCATCATCGGCAACGTGACGCAAAGTGAGATAGGCGGACCCGCCAAGAATGGCCAATGGCTCGCTCCGGTGGTCACGGTGCAGGGCACCGATCTGAACAAGGCGGGCACCTTTGTCGGTTCGGCCGAGACGACCAATGCGGGCCAGGCACAGCTTGCGCAGCGCGATGACGCCAATGGCGCCAGCAACTATTACTGGACGCTGTCGGCCAAGGTGCCGCAGCCCGAGACTGAACCTGAAGTTCCCATCTACACCCCCGGCACCTCGGGCTACGTGCAGATGTCGCGCATCGACCGCGAGATGGGGCTGGAGCAACTGGGCAAGCTGCACGAACGCGTGGGCGAGCAGCAGACCTGGGCCTGGGATGACTGTGGCATGGTGTGCGCGGATTACCGCGAGCGCACGGCGGCGGGCAAGCGTCCCCACCCGGTCTGGGGCCGTCTGAACGTCACCGACCTGAAGGAGCAGGGCGAGAACCGCTTCGGTTACGCCACCAAGGACAGTTTCATCCAGTTCGGCACCGATCTGCGGGTGCGCACGGATGAGGAGCGCAATCACCAGCACCTCGGCGTAATGGTGACCTACAGCCGGGGTGATCACGACTTCTACGACAGGTACCGCGCCGAGAACGGCGTGGTCACCGACCGCAAGCATGTGGGCACGGGCACGACCGACATGTACTCGCTGGGAGCCTACAGCACCTGGTACAGCGCCAACGGCACCTATCTGGACCTGGTGGGCAACCTCTCGGGCATCCACAACACCTACGACAGTGGCAGCGGTTCGGCCAGCCAGAACGGCTACGGGCTGGGCGTGTCGGTGGAGGTGGGCCGTCCGTGGCGGCTGGGCGACAGCCACTGGCAGATCGAGCCGCAGGCGCAGCTGTCCTATCAGTACGTGCATCTGAACGACTTCGATGACGATGTGCGCACGATCGACGACCAGAGCGGCGGCACCCTGCGCGGCCGGCTCGGGGCGCGGCTGGCCTACAACAACGACAACGGCGAGCAGCGCACCCACACGTTCTACGTGACGGCCAACGTGCTGCATGACTTCACGGGCAACAAGTCCGAGGCGAGTCTTGGACGCGACGAGCTGCGCGAGACCTACAGGCGCACGTGGGGCGAGCTGGGCGTGGGCGCGCAGTTCCCGCTGGGCAAGTCGGCCTACCTGTACGGGGATGTGCGCTACGCGCGCGCGTTCAGTGGCGGCACCGACGTGTACCGGGGCAGTGATACCGCCCATGAAAGCATCAGCGGGCGCGTGGGTGTGCGCTTTGTCTGGTAGATCGAGTGGAGCATTGCACTCTATCTGTTCAGCTTGCGATAGAGCGTGCTGCGGTGGATGCCCAGGCGATGCGCAGCGTGGCTGATGTTCCCCTGACAGGCGCGGAGCGCCTGTTCGATGGCTTGTCGCTCCAGTGTGCGCAGTTCGGCGGCAGGCGCCGCGCCCGGTCCGGAGGCGGCAGGGGAGCTGGTGTCACCGCCCCTGTGGCCGCTGGAATCGGCGCGCCCTTGATCCAACGATGCGGCATCCGGTGACCATGCGACAACATGTGACGGCGCGACGTCCGGTGATCCGACCCCCGGTGAGGTGATGTCCGGGGGCAGGCCGTCGGCCGCGACGGGCGCAGGTCCGGGGTACTGGCAGCGCAGCCGCCGCAGGATACTGAACAGTTCCCGGTAGTTGCCCGGCCAGTCATGTCGCGCCAGGAGGGTCAGCGCATCATCGGCCAGGTGGCCCCCCAGGGCGTGGTAGGCCCCGCCGATGAAGGTGGCCAGATCGATCCGGGTTCGCAGCGGCGGCAGATGCAGCGGCATGTCCTGCAAGCGGTAATACAGGTCGGCGCGGAACCGTCCCTGGGCCACGAGCATCTTGAGATTCTGGTGACTGGCGCTGACCAGACCGAATTCCAGGGGCACCCGTTTGTCCGATCCTAGCGGCTGGACCTCGCGTTCTTGCAGAACCCGCAACAGCCGGGTTTGCAATGCCAGTGGCATGTCGCCGATCTCGTCCAGGAACAGCACCCCGCTTTGCGCCTGCCTCAGCAGGCCGCGCGCGCCTTCGCGCCGTGCGCCGGTGAAGGCGCCTGGATCGTAGCCGAAGAGCTCGGATTCGATCAGATGCTCGGGCAGGGCGGCGCAGTTGATGGCGATGAAAGGGCCAGCGCGCCAGAGGCTGCGGGCATGGATGTGGCGCGACAGGACTTCTTTGCCGGTGCCTGTTTCGCCACACAGCAGAACGGCCAGGCCCGAGTCCAGGGCGCGGACCGCCTGATCCAGCAGGGGGCTGCTGACGACATCGGGCTCGGGAAGCGGGGGGGCAGCCGGGCGAGCGCGCGTCGGGGCCGAGGGGCTGGGGGTGCGCGCAGCGGGCGCGGCCCATGTCGACGCGCGCGGGGGCAGGATCAGGCGGCCGGTCAATGGCTGGCCATCGTGCCGGTGCAGCAGTGTGTCCCGAGCATGCAACGGCCCGTCGATCCATTGCGCGCAGGGTGTGCCGATGAGGCGGCTCCAGTCGGCATCCAGCGCCCGCAATGCCGCCTCGTTGGCGCCGGCGATGCGGGCCTCGTCGTCCAGAAGGAGCAGGGCGTGTTCGTCGTCCTGCGGCCCCTGGCCGAGGCGGAAGTTCAGTCTGCGCAGAGGGCTTTCACCCAGGAGCCGGTCTGCGATTCCCCGCGCCATGCGCTGCACCAGGGCCAGCACGTAATCGTGCATGTCATCGGCCGGACCGGACAGATCCAGAATGCCGAGGATCGCGCCCGTGGCCGAGAAGATAGGGGCAGCATGGCAACTGAGGATGCTGTTGCAGGCCAGGAAATGCTCCGTCCCGTGGATACGCACGGCACTGCCATCGTGCAAGGCTGTGCCGATGGCGTTGGTGCCGCGCAGTGACTCGGCCCAGCTGACCCCGGGTTGCAGCGCCACACGGCGCGCCTTGTCCTGAAAACTGTGGCTGCCGCGCTCATGCAGGATCAGGCCGCTGGCGTCGGCCAGCAGCACGACACTGTCTGCGGAATCCGCGAACGCGCCCAGCGCATCGAGGCTGGGCTCGGCCTGGTACAGCAGATGCTGATGGGCCTCGCGACGCAGATTCAGGTCGGCGCGGGGTATCGGGTTGGGGTCGGCCAGCAATGCGGGGTCGAGGCCGGCGCAGCGCGCCCAGGACTGGTGGATGCGTGTCGCGGCGTGCGTGCGGGTGTCTGGTGCCAGGTGGATCGTGGGCGGTGCCTGCATGAGATTCCCCATCCGGAGATGTCGCGGACACTGTCGCGCTCCGCGGCGGAGCCTGTCGCTGTTTGCGGCGCGCGGTGTCGCAAAGTGCGACAAACCTATGTTTTGAAAGCCGATTCGAGTCCAGTATGCCACTGTCGCAGGGCCTTTTGAAGGACGGGTGGGTAACGACAGGAAACCGCACTCCGGCCTGCCCGGGCGGGGGCGCTGCTGCGCTCCGTTGCCGCGTTGTGGCGATGCAGGCGGTATTCACACGAATTGGCATGAGACTTGCTTGAATGGCGTGAGCGCCATCGCGTGTCGCGGCGGCGCATCCGGATTCCGTGCGCGCGGCATCCGGTCAACCCATCAGGAGACAGACATGGACATGACCGACCTGAAGCACTTTGGCATCGATATCGGCTTTCCCTACAAGAAACACTACGAGAATTACATTGGCGGGCGCTGGGTGGCGCCGATGGCGGGACAGTATTTCGACAATCTGTCGCCGATCACCGGACAGGTGTTCTGCGAGGTGCCGCGTTCGGACGCGACCGACGTCGATGCGGCGCTGGATGCCGCTCACGCGGCGCGCAAGGCCTGGGGCGAGACCTCGGTGACCGAGCGCGCCGGCATTCTGCTGCGCATGGCCGATCGCATCGAACAGAACCTGCGCCTGCTGGCGGTGGCCGAGACCATCGACAATGGCAAGCCGCTGCGCGAGACCATGGCCGCGGACCTGCCGCTGGCCATCGATCACCTGCGTTATTTCGCCGGTTGCATCCGGGCCCAGGAAGGTGGCATCTCGGAAATCGACAAGACCACGGTGGCCTACCATTTTCATGAGCCCCTCGGGGTCGTGGGACAGATCATTCCCTGGAATTTTCCCCTCCTGATGGCGGCATGGAAGCTCGGCCCGGCGCTGGCGGCGGGCAATTGCGTGGTGCTCAAGCCTGCCGAGCAGACGCCTGCCTCGATCCTGGTGCTGGTGGAGCTGATCGGCGACCTGCTGCCGCCGGGCGTGCTGAACATCGTCAACGGTTTTGGCAAGGAAGCGGGCGCGGCACTGGCCTCCAGCCAGCGCATCGCCAAGATCGCTTTCACGGGGTCGACGCCGACCGGCAAGCACATCCTGCATGCGGCCGCCGACAATCTGATTCCCAGCACGGTGGAACTGGGCGGCAAGAGCCCTAATGTTTTCTTCGCCAACGTAATGGACCAGGAGGACGCTTTCTTTGACAAGGCACTGGAAGGCCTGAGCATGTTCGCCCTGAACCAGGGCGAGGTCTGCACCTGCCCCTCGCGCATTCTGATCCAGGAATCGATCTACGAGCGTTTCATCGAGCGCGCCATCAAACGGATCGAGTCCATGAAGACCGGCCACCCTCTGGATGCATCGACCATGCTGGGAGCCCAGGTTTCCAAGGCGCAGATGGACAAGATCCTGGGCTACATCGACATCGGCCGCGAGGAAGGCGCCCGCTGTCTGACGGGCGGCGCGCGCAACGCACCCGGCAAGGGGCTGGACGAGGGGTTCTACATCAAACCGACGCTGCTGTTCGGCGAGAACGACATGCGCGTCTTCCAGGAGGAGATCTTCGGCCCGGTTGCCTCTGTCATGACGTTCAAGGACGAGGACGAGGCCATCGCCATCGCCAACGACACCGACTATGGTCTGGGGGCGGGGGTGTGGACGCGCGACGGTTCCCAGGCCTACCGGGTCGGACGCCAGATTCAGGCCGGCCGGGTCTGGACCAACTGCTATCACCTGTACCCGGCGCACGCGGCGTTCGGCGGCTACAAGCAGTCCGGGATCGGCCGTGAGACGCACAAGATGGCGCTGGATGCCTACCAACAGACCAAGTGCCTGCTGGTCAGCTACAGCCCTGATGCGCTCGGGTTCTTCTAGGATCTTTAATCTGCCGTCCAGGGATGCTTGATCAATCCCCGGCTAGGATCGCCCAATGTTCTGATGAGGGCCTGGTCGATCCGCCGGGGCGTAAGGCGGTGCGCTGTTGATGTGGTTCGCGGCGCGATGGGCTTTATCATATCGGTTGTGATGATCAGCCGATGACCGATGACCGACGACCGGATGAACCCGACCTGCGAGGCGTGCAGGCATGCCTGCGGCATCGGCCTGGGGCCGACGGATCCGTGCGTCTGTAAGGCCGCCTGCAAAGTGAATGACATGACCACCGAATCCCTGACCGTGAAGGTTGCAGGCAAGCGCCAGGTCGCCCAGGACGTTGTCTGCCTCGAACTCGTGGATCCCGAGGGCCGGCCCTTGCCGGCATTCTCACCGGGCGCGCATATCGACGTGCATCTGCCGGGAGGGTTCATTCGCCAGTATTCCCTGCTCAACGACAGCCGACAGCGCGCGCGTTTCCAGATCGGTGTCTTGCGCGAACTGCCGTCGCGGGGCGGGTCGGCTGCCGTGCATGAGCGGGTCCATGAGGGGGATCTGCTGCGCATCAGTCTGCCGCGCAATCGTTTTCCCCTGGCGCCGGCCGGACGCAGCCTGCTGTTTGCCGGCGGCATCGGGGTCACGCCGCTGCTGTGCATGGCGCGTCACTTGCGGGCCATCGATGCGGAGTTCGAGCTGCACTACAGTAGCCGTTCGCGCGCGCGCGCCGCTTTCCTGGATGAAGTGCTCGGGCCGGATCTGGCCGATCAGACCCGGGTGCATTTCGATGATGAGCCGCAGACGGCCCTGGATGCGCAAGCGGTCCTGGCGGCGGCCGATGCGCAGACCCATGTCTATGTCTGCGGGCCGTCCGGCTACATCGATTTCATTCGCGATCAGGCGCGGGCGGCGGGGGTGGACGAGACCCGGATTCATTTCGAACGCTTTGCGCTGGATGAGGACCAGCGCCCCGCTGCCCCCGGCGCGGGCGATGTGGCTTTCCAGGTCCAGTTGGCCAGCACGGGCGAAGTTTTCGATATTCCGGCCGACGAGACTGTCACCTCGGCACTGGACCGGCAGGGGGTGTTCATCCCGGTCTCTTGCGAGGAGGGCATCTGCGGCACTTGCCTGACGGGAGTGAGCGAAGGGGTGCCGGAGCATCGGGACAGTTATCTGACCGAGGCCGAGCATGCGGCCAATGACCAGTTCACGCCGTGTTGTTCACGAGCCCGCACCTCGCGATTGGTGCTGGACCTGTAAGAGCATCGATGTGTCCCTGTCTCATGACCGCTGTTTCAGGGCAAGATGGCAGAGGCTGCCCAGCGCCAGGCCCCAGAAGGCGCTGCCGATGCCCAGCAGGCTCATGCCCGAGGCCGTCACCAGGAAAGTCACGAGCGCGGCCTCGCGGTGTTCGGGCGCTTGCAGCGCGTCGTGAATGCTGCCGCTGAGCGTGCCCAGCAGGGCCAGGCCCGCGATGGCCGCGACCAGTTCGTGCGGGAAGGCGGCAAACAGGGCCACGACCGTGGCGCCGAAGATGCCCGTGATCAGATAAAAGATACCCGCCCAGACCGAGGCCTTGTAGCGTTGCGTGGCATCCGGATCGGCATCGGGGCTCATGCAGATGGCGGCGGTGATGGCGGCCAGATTGAAGGCAAAGCCGCCGAAGGGGGCGAGCAGCATGCCGGTCGCGCCCGTCCAGGAAATCAGCGGCGAGGCGGGGACGCGCGCATAGCCGTTGGCGCGCAGCACGGCCAGTCCCGGGACATTTTGCGATGTCATGGTGACGATGAACAGCGGCAGGGCGACGCCCACGAAGGTCGAGAGCGAGAATGCCGGCGGCATCCAGACGGGGCGGGCGGGTGTCCAGTCGAGCCCGGACAGGGCCAGGCCGCCTTGCAGGGCGGCGCAGACGATCCCGGCGGCCAGGGCGAGCGGGACGGCGTAGCGCGGCAGCAGGCGCCTGGCCATCAGGAACGCGACCAGCATCACGCCCACCAGCAACGGGCGGCCTTGCATGGAGACGAACAGGTCCATGCCGAAGCGCAGCAGAATCCCGCCGAGCATGGCCGAGGCCAGATGCCGGGGCACCCAGTCCATGATTTTCTGGAACCAGCCCGTGATGCCGCATAGCGTGATCAGGGCCGAGCAGGCGAGAAAGGCGCCGATGGATTGCGCCAGACCGATATCGCCCAGGCTGGTCGCCAGCAGCGCGGCCCCGGGGGTGGACCAGGCTGTCAGCACCGGGGCCCGCCAGGCCAGCGCCAGGCCGATGCAGGTCACGCCCATGCCGATGCCCAGCGCCCACATCCACGAGGCCAGCTGGGCATCCTGCGCGCCGGCGGCGTTGGCGGCCTGAAAGACGATGGCCACGGAACTGGTGTAGCCGACCAGGACGGCGATGAAGCCGGCCGAGATGTGCGAAACACGGAGCCAGCCCGCGATTCCGCTTGCTGCCGTGCGTGCTGTCATAGGGTCTCTCCTGGCGCTTGCTGTCCGCCCGGCATTGTACTGTGCCTGAGGGTCTACAATCGGGTCATCATTCGTCGGAGAAGCTCATGTCTGGATTACTGCCTGATGTCGACCCCGAGGGGTTGCTGGAATATTCGGTGGTCTACACCGACCGTGCCCTGAACCATATGTCCGCATCGTTCCAGCAGGTGATGCGCGATATTTCGCGTACGCTCAAGTCGGTGTACGGGGCGCATGCCGCCGTCGTGGTCCCCGGCAGCGGCTCGTTCGGCATGGAGGCTGTCGCGCGGCAGTTCGCCACCGGCAGGCGCTGTCTGGTGATCCGCAATGGCTGGTTCAGCTATCGCTGGAGCCAGATCTTCGAGGCCGGCGGCATCCCCTCCGAAGAGCGCGTGCTCAAGGCCCGTCCGATCGAGACCGGCAGCCAGGCGCCCTTTGCGCCGCCGCCCGTGGACGAGGTCGTCGCGACGATCCGTGAGTTCAAGCCCGAGGTCGTTTTCGCCGCCCACGTGGAAACCGCCTCCGGCATCCTGCTGCCCGATGACTACCTCCGTCAGGTGGCCGATGCGGTGCACGAGGTCGGCGGCCTGTTCGTGCTGGACTGCATCGCATCGGGCACGATCTGGGTGGACATGCGCGACGTGCACGTGGATGTATTGATCTCGGCGCCGCAAAAGGGCTGGACCGCTTCGGCCTGCTGCGGCCTGGTGATGCTGGGCGAGGCCGCCCGCCGCCACATCGAGACCACTCAGAGCACCAGTTTCGCCTGCGACCTGCGCAAGTGGCTGGGCATCATGGAGGCCTACGAAAAAGGCGGTCACGCCTACTACACCACGCTGCCCACGGACTCGCTGGCCGTGCTGCGCGATGTGATGGCCGAGACCGAGGCCTACGGCTATGACCGGGTCCGCTCCGAGCAGCGGCAACTGGGCGCGGCCGTGCGCGCGCTGTTGAGCGAACACGGCTTCAAGAGCGTTGCGGCGCCCGGTTTCGAGGCGCCCGGGGTGGTCGTCAGCTACACCACCGACGAAGGCATCCACACGACACGCAAGTTCGCCGAGGCTGGGCTGCAGGCCGCGGCCGGTGTGCCGCTGGCCTGCGACGAGCCGGCGGATTTCAGGACCTTCCGCATCGGCCTGTTCGGGCTGGACAAGCTGCACAATGTCGCGCGGACCGTGGATTCCCTGGCCCGGGCGCTGGAACGGATCCAGGGGTAATCCCGGAGGCCGGTTTCAGGCGCCGTCCAGCCCCATTTGCCAGAAATCGATCTCCAGACGGGTGGCGTCGCGGAACGTGGTTGCCAGCCCGTCCAGGCGCTCGGCGGTCTGACCCGCCAGCCGCGTGTTCAGCCAGTCCCGCTCGGTCTGCGCCGCCACCTGGAATTCGTCGCTGGCGTACATGGCGATCCAGGCTTCGTAGGGGTTGGCCAGCCCCCGGACGGTGAACGGCTGCGCCTCGATCCAGCGGGCGATATCGGCGTAGCCGATCAGGCAGGGGGCGAGCGCCACATGCAGATCCAGCAGATCGCCCCGATGTCCGGCATCCAGGACATAGCGGGTGTAGGCCATGGTCTCGCGGGCTTCGGGCGAATTTTCCAGCTCGTCCGCGTCGATGCCCCATTGGGCGCAGTAGTCCACATGCAGGCCCATTTCCAGGTCCACGATGGCTTTCAGGCTGTCCAGTCCCTGGCGCAGCTCGGTCAGGGAGCGGCTCTTGTAGACGGCCAGCCCCCAGGCGCGGGCAAAGTGGATCAGGAACAGGTAGTCCTGACGCAGATAATGGCGAAAGGCTTCGGCCGGCAGGGTGCCGGCGGCCAGGGCGCGCACGAATTCATGCTGGCAATAGACTTGCCATTCGAGGGCGCAGCGGGTGAGCAGGGAGGCGAAGGGGGATGAGGTGGCGGATGGGGGCACGCGGGATCTCCTTGAAAACCGGGGTTCCGGCCCGAGTGTAGCCTGCCGCGACCCCGTCCGTCGGTCAGACCCGGGTCGCCTACGGTACGATAGCGGGGACGGCGGGGGCGTCTCTCCGCCAGCGGAAAAGAAGTCATGCGATCGAGCATCACCCTCAAGCTGTTTCTGGCCATTCTGGCAACCTGCATCGTCGTGGCGCTCGCCATGGGCATGGCCGTGCGCTACAGTTTCGACAGCGGGTTCGATGACTATATCCAGGAGCGCGAGAACCAGCGGCTCGACCGCCTGGCGCAGACGCTGGCCGCCGATTACGTCGAGGCCGGGGGCTGGGGCTTTCTGGGCGAGGGCGGCGATCGCCGGGGTCTCAGCCTGCGCATGCCGCACGACGCCCGGATGGGGGGCCGCAGCCGGCATCATGACGGTCCGCCTTCTCGCGTCACGCTGCTGGATGCCGATGAAAGTTGGCTGGCTGGGCCGCCGGTCCCTCCCGGCGCCAAACTGATCCGGCGGCCCGTGACCGTCGAGGACCAGACCGTGGGCTGGCTGCTCAGCCCGTCGCCCATGCCCATGGTCGTCAACGATGAAATCGACCGTCGTTTCCAGGCCCGGCAATTGCGCGCCACCTGGGTGATCGTCGGTCTGTCCGTACTGCTCGCGACACTGGTCAGCCTGTTGCTGGCGCGCCTGCTGCTGGTGCCGGTGCGGCGCATCGCGCAGGCCACCCGCCGGCTGGTGGACGGGGATTTCGATACCCGAGTGCGGGTCGGCGCGTCCGATGAGCTCGGGCGGCTGGCGCGCGATTTCAACCGGCTGGCGCACGGCCTGGCCCGCAATGCCCGCCTGCGCCGGGAATTGATGGCGGACATGTCCCATGAGTTGCGCACTCCGCTGGCCGTGCTGCGCGGAGAAATCGAGGCGCTGCAAGATGGCCTGCGCGCGCCGGACGAAGCCGCGCTGGCCTCGCTGGCGCACGAAATCAGCCGCCTGAACCGGCTGGTGGATGACCTGTATGAGTTGTCCCTGGCCGATGCCGGCGCGCTGGACTATCACATGCAGCCACTGGACCTGTCGGTGCTGCTGGCGCGTGCGCTCGATGCGGTGCGGGAGCGGTACGCCCGCGCGGGCCTGACGCTGGAGCGGGATATCGAGCCGGGTCTGCGGCTGTCGGGCGACGAGCGCCGGCTGGAACAGTTGCTGGCCAATCTGCTGGAAAACAGTCTGCGCTACACCGACAGCCCGGGGCGCGTCCGCCTGCGGGCCCATCGGCAGACGGACGGCATTCTGCTGGAAATCGCCGATACCGCGCCTTCGGTGACGGCGGATCAGTGGCCCCGTCTGTTCGATCGCCTCTACCGGGTGGAGTCCTCGCGCAGTCGCCAGTATGGTGGATCGGGACTGGGGCTGGCAATCTGCCGTTCCATCGTCCAGGCGCACGGCGGCGAGATCGAAGCCACTGCCTCCGATCTGGGCGGGGTGGCGATCCGCATCCGATGGCCCCGGATGGACGGTCGCCAGAACAAACGGGCAGGTGAATGAGCAACCAGGCGGGTGAACGGATGCGCGAACGGGCGGATGCGCGGGTGGCGGATGCGCCCGCCGGCCTTTCCGCCACGGGCGAGGAGTGAGGCATGCGGATACTGGTGGTCGAGGACGAACCCAAGCTGGCCGAGGTGTTGCGGACCTATCTGCGGGCCGCCGGCTATGAGGTGCGCTGTGCGGACGATGGCCTGGCCGTCATGCCGCTGATCGCGCAATGGCCGCCCGATCTGGTCCTGCTGGACCTGATGCTGCCGGGCCGGGACGGGCTCGATCTGTGCCGGGACATCCATGCCGACACGGCCATTCCGGTCATCATGGTCACCGCCCGGACCGAGGAGATCGATCGTCTGCTGGGCCTTGAACTGGGCGCCGACGATTACATCTGCAAGCCCTACAGTCCGCGTGAAGTCGTGGCCCGCGTCAAGGCGGTTTTGCGCCGCAGCGCGGCGGACCCGGCGCCCGCCAGGGCGCGCGAGCTCGGGGGGCTGGACATCGACGAGGGGGCCTGGAGCGTTCGTCTGGACGGCACGCCGTTGGACCTGACCCCGGCGGAATTTCGTCTGCTGGTGCTGCTGGCCAGTCAGCCGGGGCGCATCTTTTCCCGTGATCAGGTGCTGGATGGCCTTTATGATGATGGCCGCGTCGTCACTGACCGGACCGTGGACAGTCATGTCAAGAACCTGCGCCGCAAGCTGGCCGCCGTACGGCCCGACGAAGAGCTGATCCGTTCCGTCTATGGGGTGGGTTACCGGCTGGATCTTGCAGGATCCGCTGACGCTTCTCCATGAAGTCTTCACGATTCGCTCATTTTTACACCGCAGTCGGTCTTTAATCTGTCTCCATGCGGCACCAATGGGGCGCCGCAGGAAACAAGGAAGACCCACATGAAAACCACACACGTCACCCGAGCCCGCACGCTTTCTGCCCTGGCCATGGCCGCCGCGCTGGTTGCCGCGCCCCTGGCCGCTTCGGCGTCGCCCGGCATGTCCGGCGACGGCGGTCCCCGCCATCACCAGAAAGAAAAAGGCGGGCATGGCTTTTTCGGCCACAAAGGCGGCGATAGTGGCCGTTTTGGCAAAGACCACGGCATGCGCGCGCTGAATCTGAGCCAGGAACAGCAGGACAAGATCTTCAAGATCCGCCAGGACAAGGCGCAAGCTTTCTATGACCAGAAAAAAGCCCTGCGCGCCGCGCGCGATTCCCTGCGCGATGTCGGTCGTGACGGTGCCTTTGACGAGGCCAAGGCCAAGCAGGCCTCGGATGCCCTTGGCCAGGCGCAATCCCGGCTGGCGTTGCTGCGCGCCCAGACCCACGCCGAGATCCAGGCGGTGCTGACGCCCGAACAACGCGAAAAAATGTCGCAGATGCGCATGCCTCGACCGCCGTCGGACGAGCCCGCCGATTCCTGATCATCCATTGGTCACCATGATGGGCCGGTCATGATGTGCCGGCCATGGCATATCGACCCTTCGCGTCCTTGAACGGCACCCCGAAAGTCGGACTCCGGTCCGGCCTTTGGGGTGTCTTTCATCGGGCGAACAGCGTCCCTTTCATCGGGCGAACAGCGTTCCCACCGACTGGTAGTGACGTTTGTAGTAGGGGTTGTCCAGCCGGTCGATGCGGACCCGGCCGCCGGTCGAGGGGGCGTTGATGAAACGCCCGTCGCCCAGGTAGATGCCCATATGCGAATTCGGCCGGCCCAGTGTGTTGAAAAACACCAGGTCGCCGGCCTTCAGGTCGCTGCGCGACACGGGCCGGCTCATGCGGGCGATCTGATCGGTGTTGTGGGGCAGGGTGGCGCCCGTGGCCGTGCCGAATACGTATTTCACCAGACCGCTGCAATCAAACCCCTGCTGGACCTGAGCGCCGCCGTAACGATAGCGGGTATCCAGCAGGCTGAGCGCTGTCATGACCACTTCGGTGCGTTTTCCGGGATCGATTTCCGGACCGGGCCGGGCGGTTTTCGGTCCGCCCGAGCTGGTGCAGGCCGCCAGCCACAGACACAGCAGACAGACCGCCAGGGTGCGCAGGACGCGCCCGTAGGCGGGCAGGTTGGGGCGGGGGGCGCGGAGTGGCAGGGTGATCATGGGTCGATCCGTGTATGCAGGCGTCGGTCAGGGCCTGGCGCCGCCTTCGGGCCAGTAATGGCTGTCGGGCAGGTTGCGGGCGCCGAAGATCGCCTGGCCGACGCGCACGGTGGTGGCGCCTTCCTCGATGGCCCATTCGAAATCGCCCGACATGCCCATGGAAAGCTCGGCAAAATCCGCGCCTTGAGGCGCGTCCTGGCGCAACTGATCGCGCAGCGCGCGCAGCAGATGAAAGCAGGGGCGTACCCGGTGCTCGTCCGGGGAAAACAGCGCCAGGGTCATCAGACCGCGCACCCGCAACGCTCCGCAGGCGGGCAGGGCGCGGGCGAAATCCAGCGCCTGTTCGGGTGCCAGGCCGAACTTGCTGGTCTCGCCCGATGTATTCACCTGGACGAAGACGTCCAGGCTGCGGCCTTCTTCTTGCAGCCGCCGGTCCAGGGCTTCGGCCACGCGCAGATTGTCCAGCGCCTGGAATTCCCGGGCGAATCGGGCCACGAATCTGGCCTTGTTGGTCTGCAGATGGCCGATGACCGCCCAGTCCAGATCCGTCAGGTCGGCCATGGCCTCCCATTTGCCGTAGGCCTCCTGGACCTTGTTCTCGCCCAGCAGGCGGCAGCCGGCCGCATGAGCCATGCGGATACGGGCCTCGTCCACGGTCTTGCTGACGGGCAGCAGCCGCACGTCGGACGGATCACGGCCTGTGCGCGCGCAGGCCGCGTCGATGCGCGCGCGGATATCGGCCAGATTGGCCTGGATTTCCTCCGGAGTGGTGGCCGTCTGGTAGGCGGGCCGGGCGGGGGACGATACAGCATTCATTGCAACGGTCTCGGACGATGGAAAAGGGGGGGGGTGGACAGGCCCCTGGAGCGCCTCAGGGGTTCCCTAAGGATAACCCCGATGCGCGGCAATCCCAACGGGTCGATCCGTCCGCGTGCCGGGCAGGCGGGCAAAAGCCTTTATGATCTAGTCTGAACGAGCCAGGATCATGGAGGAGCAGGCGTGGCCGAACTCACACCGGGGCTGATGCTGATCCACGGCAATCGGGCGGAACAATTGCGCGAAGTCCTGGTCGCGTGGCTGCGCCATTCGCCGCTCGATCCCCTGGAAAATGAGTGTCTGCTGGTGCACAGCAACGGCATCGCGCAGTGGCTGAGGCTGGCGCTGGCGCAGCGCGATCAGGGCTGCGGCATTGCCGCCGCGCTGGATTTTCTGCTGCCGTCGCGTTTCATGTGGCAGGCGTATCGCGCCGTGCTGGGCGCGCACGCCGTGCCCGAGCAATCTCCCCTGGACAAGGATCCGCTGACCTGGCGCCTGATGCGGCTGCTGCCGACGCTGGCCGGCCAGCCCGGCTTCGAGCCGGTGGCCCGCTTCCTGGCTGACGATGCCGGTGTGCGCAAGCGCTATCAGCTGGCGCATCGGCTGGCAGACCTGTTCGATCAGTATCAGGTCTATCGGGCCGATTGGCTGGATGCCTGGAGCCGGGGCGCCGCGATCCTGCCCGATGCGTTCGGACATGACCCGGCCTTACCCGAGTCCCAGGCCTGGCAGGCCCGCCTGTGGCGCGCGCTGCTGGACGACCTGGGGGCCGATGAGCGCGTGCCGCTCGGCCGCGCTGCCGTGCACGAGGCTTTCATGGCGCGGGTCCGGGCGCCGGGCGATGTTCCGCGCCCGGCCGGTCTGCCGCGCCGCTTGCTGGTTTTCGGCATATCCTCGATGCCGCGCCAGACGCTGGAGGCCTTGTCCGGCCTGTCGCGCTGGATTCAGATCCTGGTGTGCGTGAACAATCCCTGCGCTCATTACTGGGCCGATATCCTGGGCGGGCGCGATCTGTTGCGCGCGCGTTTCCGACGCCAGGCGCGCCGTCCGGGAATGCCCGACGTCCTGGATGAAAACGCATTGCACCAGCAGACGCATCCGCTGCTGGCCTCCTGGGGGCGTCAGGGGCGTGATTTCATCGGCCTGCTCGACGATATCGATGACCCGGCGCACCGGGCGCGCTGCGGCCTGGCTTTCGAGGCGCTGCATCAGCGGATCGACGCCTTCGAGGCTCTGCCGGGAGAGACGCTGCTGGCGCAGTTGCAGGACGACATCCGCGACCTGCGGCCCCTGGCCGAGACGCGCGCGCTCTGGCCCGCAGTGGATACGGCGCACGATGACTCCCTGCGTTTTCATGTGGCCCACAGCGCGGAGCGCGAGGTCGAGATCCTGCACGATCAGTTGCTGGCGGCTTTCGCCGCCGATCCCGGTCTGCAGCCGCGCGATGTGATCGTGATGGTGCCCGACATCGAGGCTTATGCGCCGCATGTGCAGGCGGTGTTCGGCCAGTATGGTCCCCGGGATCGCCGTCACGTGCCCTACGCCCTGGCGGATCGGGGGCAGCGCCAGGCCGATCCGCTGGTCATCGTGCTGGAGCGGTTGCTGTCCCTGCCGCTTCTGCGCCTGGGCATTCAGGAGATCCTGGAGTGGCTCGACGTGCCGGCGCTGCGGGCGCGGTTCGGCATCGAGGATGATGAATTGCCGCTGTTGCAGACCTGGGCGCGGGACGCCGAGGTGCGTTGGGGGCTGCATGCCGAGCATCGCGCCGGGTTCGGTCTGGCGCAGACGCCGCAGGCCGCGCATGGACATACCTGGGATTTCGGCCTGGAACGCATGCTGCTGGGTTATGCGGCGGGCGCGGATGCGCCGGCCTGGGGAACGATTGAACCCTATGGCGAGACGGGCGGGTTGCGGGCCCGCGCGCTGGGCGCGCTGGCCCGCCTGCTGGACACACTGGACCATTACTGGCGCTTGCTGCGTCAGGAGGCCGCGCCGGTCCGGTGGGTCTCGGTGCTGCAATGCCTGCTTGATGATTTTTTTCTGCCGCTGTCCGATGGTGATGAACAGACGCTGGCGCGGTTCCGTGAAATCCTCCAGGATTGGGCGCTGCTGTGCGAGACGGCCGGCGTCGACGAGGCGCTGCCGGTGTCCATCGTTGTCGAGCACTGCCTGGGGCGCCTGGACCAGGCCGCCTTGTCGCAACGTTTTTTCGCGGGGGCGGTGACGTTTGCCACACTCATGCCCATGCGGGCCATTCCGTTCCGGCGCGTCTGCCTGCTGGGGATGCAGGACGGCGCCTTTCCCCGTCAGCGCGTCCCGGCCGATTTCGACCTGATGGCGCTGCATCCGCGCCCGGGAGATCGTTCCCGGCGCGAGGACGACCGCTATCTGTTCCTCGAAGCGCTGCTGTCGGCGCGCGACCAGCTGTATCTTTCCTGGGTCGGGCACAGCATCCATGACAATACGCCCCAGCCGCCTTCCGTGCTGGTGTCTCAGCTGATGGATCATCTGGACCGGGGCTGGCGTTCTTCGGACGGCGCTGAATCCCTGTCGCGGGCCCTGAGCCTGGATCATCCGTTGCAACCGTTCAGCCGCCGCTATTTTCCCGGGCGGGCGCAGACCGGACCTGGCGCATTGTTCACCTATGCCGCCGAATGGCGTCGTGCCCGCCAGCCGGCAGCGCCCGCGCCTTCGCCGGCTGCCCTGCCGTCATTGGCCCGGGATGCCGCGCTGCGGCTCGAGGTGTTGCGCCAGTTCCTGCGCCACCCCGTGCGCGCTTTCTTCCAGCAGCGTTTGCAGGTGGTTTTCGAGGCCCCGGCTCCCGATCTGGACGAAGGTGAGCCCTATGTGCGGGACAAACTGGGCCAGTGGAAACTGCGCGCCGAACTGCTCGAGGCCTTGCGGCAGGCCCCCGATCCGGCAAGGGCCGAGCCGGTGTTCCGGGCGTGTCTCGATCGCATGCGTCAGCGTGGTGCCCTGGTTGCCGGAGGCCTGGGCGAGGCGGTCGCCGAGGCGTTGTACGAGAGCGTCCAGGCCACCATCGATCCCTATCTCCGCGCTTGCGCGGCCTGGCCCCAGGCCTGCGATGCCGCGTTGCGCATGGAGAGCGTCGTGCCCGAGAGCGAGGTGTTGTTCGAGGACACGCTGGGTGGCTGGCGCCAGGACGGGCAGGGCCGGTGGGGCCGGATCGTGCTGCTGGCCAGTCACCTGGTGCGCCAGCGTCATTACCGCCTCACTCCCATGATGCCCGCATGGCTGGATCATCTGGCCGCGCATGTTCATGGCCGGTCGCTGACGACCGTGCTCGTCAGCCCCCAGGGCTGCGCGCGGTTCGAGCCGCTGGACCCGGATCAGGCCGCCAGTCAATGGCAGGCCCTGTGGGCCGCATGGCGGCAAGGCATGCGCGTTGCCCTGCCTGTGGAAATCGACACTGCGGGTGTCTGGCTGCGCGCGGGCGCCGATCCGGATCCCGGCAGCAAGGCGTGGCGTGAGGCCGAGAACATTTATACCCAGCGCGTCGACAACGACCTGTATCTGCGGCGCTGTTATCCCGATTTCGATCGGCTGTGCGCAGACGGTGCATTCTTCGACTGGGCCAGGACGCTGTACGGCACGGCATCGCGGGCCATTCTGCCGTACTCGGATACGACGCAGGAGGACGCATGAATCCGGCGCCGGTGATGCCTCAGGTCGATCCGCTGCGGTTTCCCCTGCGGGGCAGCCACCTGATCGAAGCCAGCGCCGGGACGGGCAAGACCTGGACGATCGCCGCCTTGTATGTCCGGCTGGTGCTGGGGCATGGCGGTCAGCGCCCCTGGCTGCCCGCCGAGATCCTGGTGCTCACCTTCACTGATGCGGCCGCCCAGGAACTGCGTGACCGCATCCGGGGCCGGCTGGCCCAGGCTGCGGTCTGGTTCGCCGAGGCGGACGATCCGGATGCCCTGGAGGATCGCCCGGTCGATCCTTTTCTGGCCGCCTTGCGGCAGGAATGGCCGCAGGACCAGTGGGCCGCCTGCGCCCGCACGCTGGACCTGGCGGCGCAGTCCATGGACGAGGCGGCCATTTCGACCATCCACGGCTGGTGCGCCCGGGTCCTGCAGGAGCATGCGTTCGACAGCGGCAGCCTGTTCGAGCAGCGGCTCGAACCTGACCTGGGCGCCGAGATCCGCCAGGCCGCCTGGGATTACTGGCGCGCGCATGTGGCGCCGCTGCCGCCCGAGGCATTGGCCGAGACGCTGTCCGTATGGTCCGGGCCGGATGCGCTGATGGAGCTGTCCGGCCTGCTCACGCGCGAGTCCCTGCCCGATGGCGCCGATGAAAGTCTGGCCGACGCGCTCGTCCGCCATCGGACGCTGCGACAGCATCGTCTGACCGCGCTCAAGGCGCCCTGGGTCGGGGAGGCGGATGTGCTGGAAGGCTGGCTGATGTCGCTGGGCGGCGATGTGGGGATCCGGCCGACGGACAGGCGCCGCTGGGCGCAGGCCCTGCGAACCTGGGCGCAGAGCCCCGAACAGGTCGAACTGGACCTGAAGACCGGTTGGGACCGTCTGACACCGCAGGGCATCGAGGAAAAATGGCGCGGTGCGGGCGTGGCGCCGTCCCATCCCGCGAGTGAGGCGCTGGCGCGCCTGCGTCTCGCTCTGAACGAGCTCCCCGCCGTGCGCGCCACATTGCTGCGTCACGCCCTGGCCTGGATGTCGGGCCGGCTGCGTCAGGCGCTGTCCAGCGCGGCGCTGCTGGGATTCGACGGCCTGCTCGGCAATCTGGACGCGGCCCTGGCCGGCGCCTCGGGCGCCCGGCTGGCGCAGACCTTGCGACGGCAGTTTCCGGTGGTGCTGATCGATGAATTCCAGGATACCGATCCGGTGCAGTACCGGATTTTCGACCGGGTCTACCGGGTTGCCGACAATGATCCGGAGACGGCGCTGGTGTTCATCGGCGATCCCAAGCAGTCCATTTATGGTTTCCGGGGCGCCGACGTGCATACCTATCTGCGGGCCAGCCAGGCCTGCGCGGGTCGGGTCCAGACCCTGGGGCGCAACTATCGTTCATCCGAGGCCATGGTCGCGGCTGTCAATCAGTGCTTCATCCAGGGCGGCGCGCAGGCCTTTCCCACGAGCGTGCCGGCGGCGACCATCGATTTTCATCCGGTCCAGGCGCAAGGGCGGCCCGAACGCTGGGAAATCCAGGGACGTCCGGTCCCGGCCATGAGCGCCTGCTGGATCGGGCCGGCCGAGCCGGACAAGCCCTTGCCCTCCGGCCTGTACGTACAGGAGGCGGCTGAGCGCTGCGCCCGGCGTGTAGCCGATATCCTGGGGCAGGGTCTGCGCGACGAGGCGGGCCTGCGTGGCCAGGCGGGCCGGGACCACGGGGCGGATCAAGGCGATGAATCAGGACAGGGCGATGCGGCGGGGCTGCGCGATGGGACGGGGTGGACGCGGGTGCGGCCCGCTGATATCGCCATTCTGGTCAACACGCATGCCGAGGCGCGCAGCGTGCGTCAGGCCTTGGCCCGGGTCGGGGTGCGCAGTGTCTATCTCTCCGAACACGATTCCGTCTACGAGTCGCCCCAGACCGCAGAGCTGGCGCTGTGGCTGGCCGCCTGCGCGCGTCCTGAGGACGAGCGCGCTGTGCGCGCGGCCCTGGCCACGCCGGCGCTGGGCCTGGACTGGCCGGCATTGGACCGGTTGGTGGAGGACGAGCGCATCTGGGATGCCCAGGTCGAACGTTTTCAGGAGTATCGCCAGATCTGGCGTCAGCGCGGTGTGTTGCCCATGCTGCGCCGGCTGCTGCATGATTTCGACGTGCCTTCGCGGCTGTTGGCCGATGGTTATGAGGGTGAGCGGCGCCTGACCGATTTTCTGCACCTGGCCGAACTGTTGCAGCAGGCCGCCGCCCACCTGGACGGGGAACAGGCCGTGCTGCGTTATCTGCACCAGCAGTCCCTGAACCCGCAGGGAGAGGACGGCCGCCGCCTGCGCCTGGAAAGCGATGAGGATCTGGTCCGGGTCGTGACTGTGCACAAATCCAAGGGACTGGAATATCCCCTGGTCTTTCTGCCTTTTGTCTGCAAGGCCCGGCGTGTCGAGGGCGGGCGAGGCCCCTATCTGCTGCCCGAATCAGACGACCGGGCCTGGATCATGGAGGTGGACGCCGATCAGTTGCGTCGCCTGGATCGTGAGCGTCTGGGCGAGGATGTGCGCAAGCTCTATGTGGCGCTGACGCGCGCCCGGCATGCTGTCTGGATGGCGCTGGGGTCGCTCAAAGACGTTGGCGCCAGCGGCATCGGCCATCTCCTGGGCGAGGATCTGCACGCCGCCTGGGCGTCCATGACGCAGGCCCATCCCGGGCTGATGGCCTGGGATGCGACCTCGCCGGATGATGCGGACCGGACGCGCCTGACCGATGCGGCCAGCGAGGCGCTCGGAGACGCCCGCCACCTGGCGGCGCCGGCCGTCAGGCAGGCCTGGTGGATTTCCAGTTATTCCGGCTTGTGCCTGGCCGATGCCGCCGCGCCTGAGACAGCTGCCGAGGATGTGTTGCGCGAAGGCCGTCAGGCCGAGCCTGCGCAGGTGCTTGCGACCGGGGCCCAGGCGTCCGAACCGGTCGTTTCGGGGTTGCAGGATTTTCCGCGCGGCAGCGAGGCCGGGACATTCCTGCACGGCCTGCTGGAGTGGGCGGCGAAGCGTCATTTCCGTGACCTGGACGAAGTGCGGGATCTGATCGCCCGACGCTGTGCGGTGCGCGGCTGGGAGGCGCACATCGATGCGCTGCACGACTGGTTGCTGCGCCTGATCCGGACGCCATGGCGCCCGGCGCTGCCGGAAGCGCCCGTGCTGCGGCTGGACCGCCTGCAGGCCTGCCTGCCGGAGATGGAGTTCTGGCTGCCCGCGCACCAGGTGGACATCGAATCCCTGGATGCACTGTTGTGCCGGGGCACCTTTGGCGGCGCAGTTCGGCCGGCCCTGGCGCCAGGCCGGTTGAACGGGATGTTCAAGGGCTTCATCGATCTGGTTCTTCAGGCCGATGGCCGCTATTACCTGGTCGATTACAAATCCAACGACCTGGGTTCCCAGGCCGCCGACTACGCACCCGAGGCGCTGGCCGCGGTCATGCGCGCGACCCGCTACGATGCCCAGATGCTGATGTATCTGCTGGCGCTGCACCGGCAGTTGCGCGCCCGGCTGGCCGATTACAACTATGCGCGCCACATGGGGGGTGCGCTGTACCTGTTCCTGCGCGGCCAGGAGACGCCCGGGCAGGGTATCGTGGCGCTGCGGCCCGAGCCGGAACTGATCGATGCGCTGGACGTGCTGTTCGACGGGGCGCGCCGAGGAGGGGATGATGACTGAGTGGCCCGACTGGCTGGCGTTCGGACCGCCCGAAGAGGATCTGCGCGATCTGGATGTGGCCTTTGGCCGCCTTCTGGCCCGTCGGTCGCCCCAGGCGCCCATGTTGGCGCTGCGCCTGGCGGTGTTGTGCAGTGCCAGACTGGCGCGTGGACATCCCAGCCTCGATCTGCATGCCCTGTGCGAACCGCAGGCAGATGCGTCAGACGACGATGCGCCGGACCGGAGCGGTGTGCCGGCCTGGATCGAGGGCGGGCTGGAGGGCTGTCTCGCCGCGCTGGCGCAGGCCGATTTCGTGGGCGACGGCGATGGCCCGCAGCCGCTGGTGCTGCATGGGCAGCGGCTGTACCTGGCCCGCTATTGGCGTGCCGGACGGCGGATCCGCGAGGCTCTCGAGCGGCGGCTCGCGCAGCCGCCGGCGCATGAGCCGGCCCGGATCCGTCACTGGCTGGATCGGATCTTTGCCGAACCGGCCACAGAGACGCCGGACTGGCAGAAAATCGCCTGCGCCACGGCCTTGCTGCAGGGCTTCAGCATTGTCACGGGAGGGCCGGGAACAGGCAAGACCACCACGGTCGTGCGTCTGCTGGCGGTGCTGCAGGGGCTGGCCATGGCGCACGGGCGCGCGAGCGGCCTGCGTATCCGCCTGGCCGCGCCGACGGGCAAGGCGGCGGCGCGTTTGAATGAATCCATTGCCGGGGCGCTGGGACGTTTGGCGGAATCCGCCGATGCGCCATTGCGCGCCGCGCTTCATCGCGTCCCGGCGCAGGTCGTCACGTTGCACGGACTTCTGGGCAGCCGGCCCGACACGCGGCGTCTTGAATTTCATGCGCACAACCCCCTGGATCTGGACGTCCTGGTGATCGATGAAGCCTCGATGATGGACATCGAGATGATGGATGCCGTCCTGGCCGCCTTGCCCACGCAGGCGCGTCTGGTGCTGCTGGGGGATAAGGATCAGCTGGCCTCGGTCGAGGCCGGCGCGATGCTGGGCGAATTGTGCGAGCGCGCTGAAGGCGGTCATTACACGCCGGCGCAGTGCCATCGCCTGCTCGAATGCTGCGGCGAGACCGTGCCCGAATCCTGGCAGGATCCGGACGGCACCGCCCTGGATCAGGCCGTGGTCATGCTGCGCCACAGTCACCGTTTCCAGGCCGACAGCGGTATTGGCCGGTTCGCCGCCGCCGTGAACCGGGGGGATGCCGGGGCCGTGACGACGTTGTTGCGCGCGCCTCCGCCCGGCCTGGGCTTGTTGCGGGCGGGGTCGGCGGCGACCGTTCCGGATGCCTGGTTGCGGGACAGCGGCGTGCTGGGCGACTCGGGCTGCGCGGCCCTGTGCCGGATCGTGCGCGCGGACCGTCCCGCGCCGGGGGCGCCCGCTCTGGCCTGGGACGATTGGGCCCGCGCCGTCCTGGCGCAGCAGGCGCGGTTCCAGGTGCTGTGCGCTTTGCGCGATGGCCCCTGGGGTGCGCAGGGCTTGAACCAGCGCATCGAATCCCATCTGCGGGCTGCCGGCTGGCTGGCGCCGTCCGCCGAGACCTGGTATCCCGGTCGGCCGGTGCTGGTGCTGCGCAATCACGCTGCCCTGGGGCTGGCCAACGGCGATATCGGCGTGGCCTTGCCCAGGCCCGATCCGCAACAGGACGGGGCCTGGATGATCCGGGTGGCCTTTGCCGGCACGATTCCGGGGGCCGTGCGCTGGGTGTCGCCGGCGCGGCTGCCGGAAGTCGAAACCGTCTACGCCCTGACGGTGCATAAATCCCAGGGGTCGGAATTCGATCGGGTCGTGCTGGTGCTGCCCGACCGGAAATCACCGCTGCTGACGCGGGAACTGCTCTATACCGGCGCGACCCGGGCGCGCCGCGGGCTGACGTTGGTGCTGCCCGGAGGAGATACGCTCCTGAAGGACGCCGTGCATCACCGGACCCGGCGCGCGGGCGGCATCTGGATCACATGACCGGGTTCGCGTCTCGCTAAAATGAGCGCGAGGGGGAGGGCGCCGTGACTGCGCCGGGATGCCCCGACAGATGGATGGAGACACGCATGACCTCGATTTACGAACAGGATCTGCCTCAGAATCCGGCCAATTTCGCGCCGTTGACGCCGCTGCTGTATCTGGAGCGGGCCGCCGAGGTCTACCCGGACCGGACCGCAGTGGTGCATGGCCAGGGCGATGCCGTCATCCGCCATACCTGGGCCGAACTGTACCGGCGCTGCCGCCGTCTGGCGAGCGCCCTGGCCGCGCGCGGCATCGGCCGGGGGGACACGGTGGCCGCGATGCTGCCGAACGTCCCCGCCATGGTCGAGGCGCATTTCGGCGTTCCCATGAGCGGGGCCGTCCTCAATACCCTGAACACACGGCTGGACCCCGCCACCATCGCCTTCATGCTCGATCACGGCGAGGCGCGCGCCATTCTCGTCGATCGGGAATTCTCGGGCGTCGTGCGCGAGGCGCTGGCGCGGCGCACCCGCACCGAACCCATTCTGGTGGTGGATGCCGACGACCCCCAGTACGACGGTCCGGGCGAGGCCATCGGTACGCTGGACTATGAGGCCTTGCTGGCCGGAGGGGACCCCGATTTCGCCTGGCCGATGCCGGAGGCCGAATGGGATGCGATCACCCTGAACTACACCAGCGGCACCACCGGCGATCCCAAGGGCGTCGTCTACCATCACCGGGGGGCGGCCCTCAATGCCGTGTCCAACATTCTCGAATGGGACATGCCCAAGCATGCGGTCTACCTGTGGACGCTGCCCATGTTCCACTGCAACGGATGGTGCTTTCCCTGGACCGTGGCGGCACGGGCGGGGGTCAATGTCTGCCTGCGGCGGGTCGATGCGCCGACCATGGTGGCGTTGATGCGCGCGCATGGCGTCACGCATTATTGCGGGGCGCCCATCGTCCAGAGCATGCTGGTCAATGCGCCGCAGGCGCTGCGCGACACGATTCCTGCCGGCATCCGGGCGATGGTGGCGGGCGCCGCGCCGCCCGCCTCGATGATCGAGGGCATGGAGGCCCTGGGCATCGATCTGACCCATGTCTACGGCCTGACCGAGGTCTATGGGCCGGCCACGGTCTGCGCCAAGGACGCGGCCTGGGACGACCTGGACATTGGCCGGCGGGCCGAGCGCAACGCCCGCCAGGGTGTGCGCTATCACCTCGAAAAGGCTACCCGGGTGCTGGATCCCGACACCCTGCGGCCGGTGCCGGCCGATGGCCAGACCATGGGCGAGATCATGTTCCAGGGCAATATCTGCATGAAGGGCTACCTGAAAAATCCGCGTGCGACGCAGGCAGCGTTCGCGGGCGGCTGGTTCCACAGCGGTGATCTGGCGGTGGTCGATCCGGACGGCTATATCAAGATCAAGGATCGCAGCAAGGACATCATCATCTCCGGCGGCGAGAATATCTCCTCGATCGAAGTCGAGGATGTCCTCTATCGCCACCCGGCCGTGCTGGCCGCCGCCGTGGTCGCCAGGCCCGACGCGCGCTGGGGCGAGACCCCCTGCGCCTTCGTCGAGCTCAAGGCCGGCGCGCAGGTCGGCGTCGAGGACATCGTGGCGCATTGCAAGGCGCATCTGGCGGGCTACAAGGTGCCGCGCCATGTCGTGTTCGGCGAGTTGCCCAAGACGTCCACCGGCAAGATCCAGAAGTTCGAATTGCGCCAGCGGGCGGCGCAGTCCGCCTGAGGCCGGTGATGTCGATCCGGCCTTCCCGGACACATCGGGCGGGCGGCGCGTCGCCGCCCGCTCCGGCTCCCGGATCGGAGGGGCTGTCGCGTCATGCGCTGCTGAGTCCGGCGCAGATGGGCGTCGCCGACCGGGCGGCGCCGGCGGCGGGCGTGACCGGTGTGCAACTGATGGCGGCGGCCGGGGCGGCCGTGGTCCGGGCGATCTGCGACCGCTGGGCGCCGAGGCCCGTGCGGGTCCTGTGCGGGACGGGCAACAACGGCGGCGATGGCTTTGTCGTGGCGCGCCTGCTGCGGGATGCGGGCTGGCCGGTGCGGGTAGCGCTGTGGGGCCGCCGCGATGCCTTGCGCGGAGATGCGGCCTGGGCGGCCGAGGCCTGGTCCGGGCCACTCGAGCCGGCTGAGCCGGCGTGCCTGGAGGGCGCCGGCCTGATTGTCGATGCCTTGCTGGGCGCCGGATTGAGCCGGTCGCCGGAGGGCACCTTGCGGGCGCTGATTCAGGCCCTCAATGCCGCCGCCGCGCCGGTGTGCGCCATCGATGTGCCGACCGGCCTGGACGGTGCCAGCGGTCGCGCGCCGGGGGCCGTGGTGCGGGCCGATCTGACGGTCACCTTTTGCCGGCGCAAGCCCGGTCATCTGCTGTTGCCCGGACGTGTGTTGTGCGGCGCGCTGGTCTGCGCCGACATCGGCATGCCCGAGGCCGCCCTGTCCGGGATCGCGCCCGCGGCGTACGCCAATCATCCCGACCTCTGGGCGGGGATTTTCCCCTGGCCGCGCGTCGATGGCCACAAATATCACCGGGGCCATGCGCTGGTGGTGGGCGGCGCGCAGATGCCGGGCGCCAGCCGCTTGGCCTGCCTGGCGGCCGCGCGGATCGGGGCTGGCCTGGTGACGCTGGCTACGCCGCCGTCCGCCTGGGCGCTCCAGGCCGGGGCGCTGACCTCGATCATGGTCGAGGCGCTGCCGCAGGATGGCGCGCTGGACCTGGCGGTGGCCGATCCGCGGCGCAATGTGCTGCTGATCGGGCCGGGGCTGGGCCGGACGCCCCAGGGGCGGCATCAGGTGCTGGCTTTGCTGGCGACAGGCCGTCCCTGCGTGCTCGATGCCGATGCACTCAGCGGTTTCTCCGATGAGCCGGAAGTCTTGCTGGGCGCGCTGCACGAAACCTGCGTGCTGACGCCTCACGAAGGCGAGTTCGCCAGCCTGTTCGGCGCGGTGCTGCCTTCAGCGGATATGGAGTCGCCTTCAGCGGATGTTGGGGCGGCGGGCGTGGGAGACGATAAACTGTGGCGTGCCCGGACGGCGGCCCGGCAGAGCGGCGCGGTGGTGGTGCTCAAGGGCGCCGATACCGTGATCGCGGCGCCCGACGGCCGCTGCGTCATCAACGACAATGCGCCGCCGACGCTGGCCACCGCCGGTTCGGGGGATGTGCTGGCGGGCTGCGTGGCCGGTCTGCTGGCGGCCGGCATGCCGGTTTTCGAGGCGGCCTGCGCCGCCGTCTGGCTGCATGGCCTGGCGGCCGACGGGTTGGGGCAGGGACTGCTGGCCGAAGATCTGCCGGGCGCTTTGCCCGGGGCGCTGGCCGTGCTGGCCGGTATGGATTGAGACTTAACTGGATGCGCATATGGCGGACGTGATCGCGCTGGTCTTCGATTTCGATGACACCCTGGCGCCGGACAGCACCTCGGGATTTCTTCAGGAGATCGGTGTGGACGTGCCGGCCTTCTGGCATGACCGGGTCGGGCCGCTGCTGGACCATGAGGACTGGGACCCGGTGCCGGCCTATCTGTACCAGATGCTGGCGCTGTCCCGTTCGGGCCGCCATGGCCCGATCACCCGCGATCGTCTGCGCGACTGGGGCCGGCGGCTGCCCTTGCACGAAGGCGTGACGACCCTGTTCGAGCGTCTGCGCGCGCGGCTGCATCAGGCGCATCCGACCGTGCAGCTGGAGTTCTATCTGATTTCCAGCGGCATTGGCGACGTGCTGCGCGAGACGTCCATCGCGGACTGGTTCTCCGACATCTGGGCTTCCGAATTCCATTACGACGCCGACGGCGCCATCGATTTTCCGCGCCGGGTGGTCAGCTTTACCGACAAGACGCGTTATCTGTTTCACATCCAGAAAGGAATCATCGGCGCCGAGTCGCGCAACAAGCCCTTCGAGGTCAATCGCAAGGTCGATGCCGACAAGTTGCGTGTGCCGTTCGAACAGATGATCTTCGTCGGCGACGGTTATACCGACATTCCCTGCTTTTCCCTGATCCGCCGCTCGGGTGGCGTCGCGTTCGGCGTCTGGGATCCGCGCCACAAGGAAAAACGCAGCCGGGCCTGGGGGTTCATCGAGGACGGCCGGGTGTCCAATCTGAACCATGCCCGGTTCGGTGAGGACGCTGAGCTCTATCAGTTGCTGGAGGCTGCCGTCGAAAGCCTGGCCTCGAAGATCGTGCTGCGGTCGCGGATGTATCGTGGCTGAAACGCGCATCAGCCCTTTGGACGATGACGGCGCCATGGCGCTGGCGCTCGAGCAGGCCAGACAGGCGGCGGCGCTTGGCGAGGTCCCCGTTGGGGCCGTGGTGCTGGATTCCGAGGGCCACCTGCTGGCCACCGGGCACAACCGCACCATTCTCGACCGCGACCCCACGGCGCACGCCGAGGTCGTGGCGTTGCGCGCCGCCGCCCGCCATCTGGACAACTACCGCCTGAGCGGCGCGCGCCTGTATGTGACGCTGGAGCCTTGCGCCATGTGCCTGGGGGCGATGTTCCATGCGCGTCTGGCGGAAATTGTCTATGGCGCGTCCGACCCCAAGACCGGCGCCTGCGGCGGCGTGGTCGATCTGTCCGCGCAGCCGCGCCTGAACCATCATGCCCGGGTGCGGGGCGGGGTGCGCGCGCAGGCCTGCGGCGATCTGTTGCGCCGATTCTTTCGCGCCCGGCGCGAAGCCGTCCGTACGGCGCGCGCCAGCGCGCCGGCGACGCAGGCGTGCGCCGATTTCCCCTCGATGGCCTCCGGGGCCGATCCCTCTCTTTCCTGGAATCTTTCCGCCATGCCCAAACAGAAATCCGCCTCCGCTTCATCCTCTCGCACGGCGTCCCGTCCAGCCACCGGCGGCGAACACACGCACCTTGTCTGCGACGACCCGGGATGCGGCGCGCATGGCGTGCATGCGCAGCCTTCAGGGATCTACCTGATCTCGCCCTCGGGCGCCGTGCCGGAACCCGCCAGACTGGATCTGGCCACGGAGCGCCTGCGCGCGATGGGTTTCCGCGTGACGGCCGATCGTACGGCGCTGGCCGTGCACGAGCGTTTTGCGGGCACTGACAAGCAGCGTCTGGCGTCCATCCAGCGCGCCCTGAAACAGAAGCACCCGGTCGTCATGGCGACGCGGGGCGGTTATGGCCTGAGCCGCCTGCTGCCGCACATCGACTGGCGGGCCGTGGCCGACAGCGGCAAGACCTTCATCGGCCAGAGCGATTTCACCGCCTTCAACCTGGCCCTGCTGGCGCGCACCGGCGCGGTCAGCCTCGCCGGTCCCACGGCGATCTTCGATTTTGGTGCCAAGAAAGTCGATGACCTGACCCAGGCCTTGTTCCAGGAAACCCTGTCGGGCGAGCTGGAAATCCTCAGCTTCGAGTCGCCCGGCGCCGATTCGGTGGACGCGCGCGGCATCCTCTGGGGTGGCAATCTGGCGATGGTGGCTTCGCTGGTCGGCACGCCGTACCTGCCCGATGTCCAGGGCGGCATTCTGTTCCTGGAGGACATCTCCGAACATCCTTTCCGGATCGAGCGCATGCTGACCCAGCTGTGGCATGCCGGCGTGCTGGAAAAGCAGCACGCCATCGTGCTGGGCCAGTTCACCGATTACCGTCTGGCGCCGCATGACAACGGTTACGACCTGGACGCAGTGGTGCGCTGGCTGCGCAAGACGGTGCGCGTGCCGGTGATCACGGGCCTGCCCTATGGTCATGTCAAGGTCAAGGCCACGTTGCCGGTGGGGGCCCGCACGGGCATCGCCACCGAAGACGGCATGGCGCACCTGGTGTTCCAGGAGCATGGACATGCGCATGGGATTGAATGCAGTGGATGCGATGAGGCGGCCGGAGCTGAAGACGCCGGCCAGGACCCACACTAGCGCGCTTCTGGATCAGCGGTTCCCCGGGAACGGATCGTCCCGTCGGGAGGGCCGCCGGTCTTAAAAAATCATGATTCTCCACCTGCTAAACTAGCAGGTTATTTTGATTTCATTTTTCTTGTCGCCACCGTGATCTCCACCAACAACCTCACCATCCAGTTCGGCTCCAAGCCCCTGTTCGAGAACGTCAGCGTCAAATTCGGCGACGGCAACCGCTATGGCCTCATCGGCGCCAATGGTTCGGGCAAGTCCACCCTGATGAAGATCATCGGCGGCGACCTGGACCCGACCTCGGGCAACATCGCGCTGGAACCCGGCTTGCGGCTGGGCAAGCTGCGCCAGGACCAGTTCGCCTTCGAGGATGTGCGGGTGCTGGACGTGGTGATGATGGGACACGTCGAAATGTGGCAGGCGATGACGGATCGCGACGCCATCTACGCCAACCTCGAGGCGACCGAGGACGATTACATGCGCGCCGCCGAGCTGGAAGGCAAATTTGCCGAGTACGATGGCTACACCGCCGAGGCCCGCGCCGGTGAGCTGCTGCTGGGCCTGGAGATCCCCGTCGAACAGCATCAGCTGCCGATGCGCGAGATCGCGCCGGGCTGGAAACTGCGCGTGCTGCTGGCTCAGGCGCTGTTCTCCAATCCTGATGTGCTGCTGCTCGACGAGCCCACCAACAACCTCGACATCAACACCATCCGCTGGCTGGAAACCGTGCTCAACGGCTACGACAGCACGATGATCATCATCAGCCACGATCGCCATTTCCTGAACGAAGTCTGCACCCACATGGCCGATCTGGACTACGGCGAACTGCGCGTGTATCCGGGCAACTACGACGACTACATGCTGGCCTCCACCCAGGCGCGCGAACGGCAGGTGGCCGCCAATGCGCGGGCCAAGGAACGCGTCAGCGAGCTGCAGGATTTCGTGCGCCGCTTTGCCGCCAACAAGTCCAAGTCGCGCCAGGCGACCTCACGCCTGAAGCAGATCGACCGCATCAAGGCCGAAACCGTCCAGGTCAAGCCGTCCTCGCGGCAGAATCCTTACATCCGCTTCGAGGTCAACAAGGTGCTGCATCGTCAGGCCGTGCACATCGAGGACCTGTCGAAAGCCTATGACCGGCCCATCATCGCGGGCCTGTCCACCATGATCGAGGCCGGCCAGAAGGTCGCCATCATTGGCGCCAACGGGGTCGGGAAAACGACCCTGCTGCGCCTGCTGGCCGGCAACCTGCCGCCCGACGAGGGAGCAGTGCGCTGGTCAGAAAACGCCGACCTCGGCTACATGGCCCAGGACGTGTCCGATCAGTTTGATTCCGACCGTGATCTGTTCGACTGGATGACGGACTATCGCCAGCCGGGAGACGAGGACCAGTCGATCCGCTCGGTGCTCGGCCGGTTGCTGTTTTCGGGTGACGAGATCACCAAGGCCGTGCGCGTGCTCTCGGGCGGCGAAAAGAACCGCATGAGTTTTGGCCGCCTGATGCTGGGCCGCCACAATGTGATGCTGATGGACGAGCCCACCAATCACCTGGACATGGAATCCATCGAGTCCCTGCAATATGCACTGGAACAATACAAAGGCACGCTGGTGTTCGTCTCGCACGACCGCCAGTTCGTGTCGGGCGTGGCGACGCGGGTGATCGAGATCCTGCCCGACGGCCGCCTGAACGATTACCCCGGGACTTACGAGGAATACCTGGCGTCCCAGGGCATCGAGGTGTGAGGCGTGGCGTCTGCCATGATCGCCCGGGCGCCGGATGACGGGTGCCGTAGACCGGATGGTGGCCGGCGACCGGCATGGACGGGCGCATGCCACATACCCTGACCGGCGTGGTCCGCCACGAGACCGACATCCGCAAGAGCCGGTTTCTGGCCCTGGCAGCGCCCATCGACTCGCCCGAGGCCGCCCAGACCTTTCTGGAAGCGTCCCGTGATCTTCAGGCGACGCACAACTGCTGGGCCTGGCGTCTGGGCGAGCAGTATCGCTTCCAGGATGATGGTGAGCCGGGCGGCACAGCGGGCCGGCCGATCCTGCAGGCCATCGACGCTCAGGGTTATGACCGTGTGGCGGTGCTGGTGATCCGCTGGTTCGGCGGCATCAAGCTGGGCACGGGCGGTCTGGTGCGGGCCTATGGCGGGACGGCAGCCGAATGTCTGCGGCTGGCGGATCGGGTGGAATTGCGCGAGGAATGCCACGTGCTGTGCGCCTGTCCCTATGCGGACATGGACCGTGTGCAGGCGCGCCTGCTGGCGATGGGTGCGCGGATCGAGCATGCGGAATATGACGGCCAGGGCGTCGTCTGGCGCCTGCGCTGTCTGCGCGATGAGGTTGTGGATCTCGAGACGCTCTATACCGATCAGACGCGCGGACAGGGATGCTGGCGCGTCCTGGATGCCGGCGGGGGTGCCGGGGAACAGGTCGGCCGCGAGTGAGCGGCCGTCATGCCGCGCCTGGCTGGCGCCGGATCCGTTGATCCTTGATCGCGACCAGCAGGGCCACCAGGACAACGGCCGCAATGACGCCGAATCCGGCGACCATCGCGGTCGGCCATGAGGACATGTTCAGGGTCCAGAAGACGACGGCGGTGATGATGGCGATGCCCACGGAGGTGCCGATGCGCTGTCCCGTCTGCATGATGGCCCCGGAGCTGCCCGCGTAATCCAGCGGCACATCCATCAGTGTCAGCGCCTGATTGGGGCTGATCACCAGCCCCTGCGCCAGGCCGATGAACGAGAGGGTCAGCAGCAGCCACCAGGCGCTGATCCGGTCATGCACCTGCAGCAGGATCACCCCCGCGCTCAGGAGCAGCCCGGCCAGGGCCAGCAGCAGGCCGATGATGACGATCCGGCGACCATATGCCATCACCCGGCGTCCGGCCCAGTCGGCGGCCCAGGAGGACAGCAGGGCGGCAGGGATGCCGAACAGGCCGGATTGCAGGGCCGTCATGCCCAGGCCTTCCTGGACATACAGGGCGACCAGCACCCAGATGCTGGTCATGCCCAGGAAATACAGGCTCATGATCAGCACGCCATTGCTGAAACTGGACGTGGAAAAGATCCGCAGATCGACCATGGGGCTGTGGCCATGGCGCGCCGTATGCCGTTCCCAGCCGATCCACGCGGCCGTCAACCCCAGGCTCAGCGGCAGCAGCAGCCAGGTCAGGGGCGCGGTGCGGGATTCGACGAACGGATACAGAAAGCACAGGACCGCCAGTCCCAGCAGCGGGGAGCCGACGGGATCCAGGGAGCGCCAGCCCTGGTGCGCGGGGGCCCTGGGGGTGGATGCCTGGTTCGGGCCCGGGGCGGCAGGCAGGCGGATCAGTGGCCGGGGAAACCACTTGAAGCCGAGCACGAGAACGGCGATCCCGATCGGGACATTGACCAGAAAGGTCAGGCGCCAGCCGAGTTGCTGTCCGCCCAGTTCGATCAGCAGCCCGCCCAGGACCGGGCCAATGGCCACGGAAAATCCCACCATGGTGCCGAAATAGCCAAAGGCGCGGCCACGCTCCGCGCCCTGGAAATACTGCTGGATCATGCCCAGACCCTGGGGGTTGAGCAGGCCGGATCCCACACCCTGCGCGAAGCGCGCGCCGTTGAGCCATGCGGCATCCGGCGCCAGCCCCGCCGCGACGGAGGCCAGGGTGAACAGGGCTACGCCGATCAGAAACAGGCCGCCGCGTCCCATCAGGTCGCCGGCGCGTCCGGCGGCCACCAGCACGACGCCAAACGTCAGCGCATAACCGGACAGCACCCACTGCATGTCGGATTGCGTGGCGTTGAGGGCGACATGGATGGAGGGCAGGGCGACGTTGACGATGCTGACCCCGATCAGGGACATGAAGATCGTCGTCAGCAGTACGGCCAGGATGCGCCATCGGCCGGGATCCGGCCGATGGGCGGGTTGCGCGGCAACCGGGGGCGCGGCGCTCAATGGGAGGTGGACGAGGCTTTTTCCTGGGCGGCGATTTCGGCGTGGACCTGCGCCATGTCCACGGCTTTCACCTGGGTCAGAAGTTCTTCGAGTTGCGAGGCGGACAGCGCGCCGGCCTGCTGGAACAGCAGCACGTTTTCACGGAAGACCATCAGGGTCGGAATGGAGCGGATGCGCAGCGCCGCCGCCAGTTCTTGCTGTTCCTCGGTGTTGATCTTGGCGAACGTGACGTCGGGGTGCTGCTCGGCGGCGGCCTCGAAGGTCGGGCCGAACTGGCGGCAGGGACCGCACCAGGGCGCCCAGAAATCGATGATCAGGGGCTGCTCGGCCTGGGTGGCCGCCTGGAAGGTGTCTTGGGTGAGTTCGATGACGCTCATGAGTGCTCCAGGATCGGGTCGGACGGCAGGATGCCGTCCGGGGTTCCAATCAATATGGGGGCGGAAGCGGGAATTTGCAAGCCGGGCGGGATGGGGATTCTTGGATCGTGGCATCCCTTCGCTTTGCGGGATTCTCTGCCTCGTGGCCTGCACGCCGCTTTGAGTGTGACGGCCTCCCCCACCTCGCGGCTTGCACGCCGCTCGGATTCGTCTGGCATAGGACAGCCCGCAGAGGGCTGTCCTATGTCCCGACTCATCCCGGAAACAGGGCGTATTTGATGGTGAAGAGGATGGCGACCAGCAGGGTGGCCGGGTGGATTTCGCGGAAGCGGCCCGACAGGATCTTGATCGCCACGTAGCTGATGAAACCGAAGGCCAGGCCGTTGGCGATGGAATAGGTCAGCGGCATGGAAATGGCGGCAATGGCGGCCGGGACGGATTCCGTGATGTCGCTCCACTCCACGTCGACCAGTTCACGCAGCATGAGGCAGGCCACATACAGCAGGGCGGGGGCCGTGGCATAGGCCGGGACGATGGCGGCCAGCGGCGACAGGAACAGCGCCAGCAGGAACAGCACGGCGATGGTCAGGGCGGTCAAGCCGGTGCGCCCGCCCGCCTGAACGCCTGAGGCGCTTTCGATGTAGGCGGTGGTGCTGCTGGTACCCAGCATGGAGCCGGCCACGATGGCGCAGCTGTCCGACAGCAGGGCGCGGCCCAGGCGCCCGGGGCGACCCGGGCGGATCAGGCCGGCGCGGGTGGCCACGCCGATCATCGTCCCGGTCGCGTCAAAGACCTCGACCAGCACGAACACCAGGATTACGTGGAAGAAGCCGGTATTCAGCGCCCCCATGATGTCCAGCTCGAAGAATGTGGGGCTCAGGCTGGGCGGTGCCGAGAAGATGCCCCTGAATTCCGTGTAGCCCGTCACGATCGACAGGAGGGTGATGGCCAGGATGCCGATCAGGATGGCACCACGGATTCTCATCGCGTCCAGGGCCGCAATGATGAAGAATCCCAGGACGGCGAACAGGGTCGTGGCGTGGGTCAGGTCGCCCAGCCCGACCTTGGTGGCCGGATTGGCGACCACGATGCCCGCCGAGCCCAGGGCGATGATGCCCAGGAACAGCCCGATCCCTGCGGCGATGGCCGATCGCAGCGAGGCCGGGATGCCTGCGACCAGCCACTCCCGGGCGCCGGTCACCGTCAGGATCACGAACACCACCCCGGAAATGAAGACCGCTCCCAGCGCCTGTTGCCAGGAGTAGCCCATCTGCGCCACCACAGTGAAGGCGAAAAAGGCGTTCAGGCCCATCCCCGGCGCCATGCCGATGGGCCAGTTGGCGAGGAAGGCCATGATCAGCGAGCCCAGCGCCGCAGCCAGACACGTGGCGACGAAAACCGCGCCCTTGTCCATGCCGGTGCTCGACAGGATGTCCGGGTTGACGAATACGATGTAGGCCATCGTCAGAAAGGTGGTCAGGCCAGCCAGCACTTCTGTGCGGACCGAGGTGTCATGTTCCGTGAGCTTGAAGAACTGTTCCAGCATGGTGTCTCCTTTGGATGTCTGTCTTCGTTACTTTTGTTTAAGACCGGGTCATTCTAAAGCCCTTTCGAGATCAGTTGTACACTTGCGCCCTATGCTGATCATCGGATTCGAGAGTTCCTGCGACGAGACCGGGGTGGCGGTCGCGTGCACCGAGCGCGGTCTGCTGTCGCATGCCCTGCACAGCCAGATCGCCATGCACCGGGAGTATGGCGGGGTGGTGCCGGAACTGGCTTCGCGCGACCATATCCGCCGCATCGTGCCGCTGACGCGCCAGGTGCTGGGCGAGGCGGGTGTGCGTCCCGAAGACCTCGATGCCGTTGCCTACACGGCCGGTCCCGGCCTGGCCGGGGCGCTGCTGGTGGGCGCGAGTTTTGCCCGCGCCTTTGCCTGGGCGCGGAATCTGCCCGCGATCCCCATTCATCATCTCGAAGGCCATCTGCTGTCGCCGTTGCTGGCCGACGAAAGACCCGATTTCCCCTTCGTGGCACTGCTGGTGTCGGGCGGCCACACGCAGTTGATGCGGGTCGACGGCGTGGGGCGGTACGATCTGCTGGGCGAGACGCTGGACGACGCGGCAGGCGAGGCGTTCGACAAGAGCGCCAAACTGCTGGGGCTGGGCTATCCGGGCGGGCCGGAACTGTCGCGTCTGGCCGAGCAGGGCGATCCGCAGGCATGCGCGCTGCCGCGTCCCATGCTGCATAGCGGCGACCTGGATTTCAGTTTCAGCGGCCTGAAGACCGCCGTGCTGACCCGGATGCGGTCCCTGCGTGATGTCGGTCAGGACGACGACCGGGCAGCGCGCGCCGACCTGGCCGCTTCGACCGAGGCGGCCATCGTGGATGTGCTGGCGGCCAAATCTCTGCAGGCGCTGCGCCGCACCGGGCTGAAAACCCTGGTGGTGGCGGGCGGTGTGGGCGCCAACCGGCATCTGCGCGCGCGGTTGCGCGATGCCCTGAACACCCTGGGCGGCCAGGTGTTTTTCCCGCCGCTGCATCTGTGCACCGACAATGGCGCGATGATTGCCTGGGCCGCAGTGATGCGCGGGCGCGCCGGGTTGGTCGATCTTGCGGCTCTGCGCAGTGATGCCGCCTTCGAGGTGCGGCCTCGCTGGGACTTGCAGGACGTGTGCGTCGGCTGAGCGCCCCGCTTCCGGGGGATGGTCCGATTCCCGGGGAGACTATTTTTTCTTGCTGCCGATCTTGCTTTCCTTGCCCGCCAGCAAACGGTCGATGTTGGCCCGGTGGCGCGACAGCAGCAGGACGCTGATGAATACGATCACGACAATGGTCAGCGGATCCGCGTGCCAGGCCACCTTGTCCCCCAGGATGTAGTAGAACGGCGCAAAGACAGCGGCCAGAATCGCCGCCAGGGACGAGTAGCGGGTCACCAGCGCCACGATCAGCCAGGTGGCGGCGGTTGCCAGGGCCAGCCAGGGCTGCAGCGCCAGCAGCACGCCCAGCGCCGTGGCGACGCCCTTGCCGCCTCGAAAGCCGAGGAACAGCGGATACAGATGGCCCAGAAACGCCCCCAGGCCAGCCAGCGGGATCGCGGCTTCGGGCAGCAGGCCCTGACGCACGACCCAGGCGGCCAGCGCCACCGCCAGCCAGCCCTTGGCGGCGTCGCCGATCAGGGTCAGGGCCGCAGCCAGCTTGTTGCCGCCTCGCAGCACATTGGTCGCGCCGGGATTGCCCGAACCGAAGCTGCGCGGATCTTTCAGGCCCATGACGCGGCTGACCACGACGGCAAAGGGCACGGAGCCCATCAGGTAGCCGATGAGCAGGGCAGTGGCCAGGCCTGGAATCGAAATAAAAGAAGTCATGGCGGGTAGGGCGGCGGGACGATCCGCACGGGATGAGTGATGGGCGCCATTCTAAAGCGCAGCGCGGCGCGGGTACAATTCGCACCATCCGGTTTCAAGTGGGAAAGGCGAGCATATGCGCATTCTGGTGTCCAACGACGATGGCTACAACGCAGCGGGGATCGAAGCCCTGGCGGCGGCGCTGCGGCCCTTGGGCGAGGTCACCGTGGTGGCGCCGGAAACCAATTGCAGCGCAGCATCCAATTCGCTGACGCTGCGCCGGCCCCTGTCGGTGCGCCAGGCCGCCAATGGCTTTTATTTCATCAACGGTACGCCTTCGGACTGCGTTCATGTAGCGCTGACAGGCATGCTCGATAACCGACCCGACCTGCTGGTCTCGGGCATCAACAATGGCGCCAACATGGGCGACGATACCCTGTATTCGGGCACGGTGGCCGCAGCCATGGAAGGCTACCTGTTCGGCATCCCGTCCATGGCCTTTTCCCTGGCCGACCGCGAGTGGCGCCACCTGGATTGCGCGGCCCGGGTCGCGCATGATCTGGCGGCGCGGTTCCATGATCGGCCCTGGGAGGAACCGCTGCTGCTCAACATCAATATTCCGGCGGTGCCCTACCGCGACCTGGCGGGCTACCGCACGACCCGCCTGGGGCGCCGTCATCCCGCCGAACCCGTCATCCGCAGCACGACCCCCTACGGCGAGACGGTGTACTGGATCGGTCCGGTCGGGCAGGCGCTGGACGGCGGCGCCGACACGGATTTCGGCGCCATCCAGGCGCATGCCGTATCGATGACGCCCTTGCGGGCCGATCTCACGGACCATGCCCGTACCGACAAGGTCGCGCAGTGGATGAGCGACCGATGAGTTCCCGGGAGATCCGATGAGCAAGCCGCGTCATCCGTTGGACAAGCCGCGTCACCCGCTGGACAAGCCTGCGCGCGGGCCGCGGACGTCTCCGGTGGGGTCCGCGCTGGGGCCCGGCTATTCGGTGGCCAACAGCAATACGCGCATTCTCGGGCCGCGCCCGTCCGCTTTGCCGCACTTCCAGGACAGGACGCCCGTTGCGCCCGCCGCCGCCAACCTGGGCCTGAATTCGGACCGGTTGCGCCTGCAGATGGTGCATCGCCTGCGCGAGCAGGGGGTTGCCGATGAGCGGGTGCTGTCGGCCATGCAGGCGGTGCCGCGCCATCTGTTCGTGGATCAGGGGCTGGCCAGCCGGGCCTATGAGGATGCCGCCTTGCCCATCGGCTATGGCCAGACCATTTCCCAGCCCTGGGTGGTGGCGCATATGCTGGCGGTCATGTGCCAGGGCCGCACGCCGGCGCGGGTGCTGGAGATCGGCGCTGGCTGTGGTTACCAGGCGGCCGTGCTGGCCCGGTTCGTGCCCGAGGTCCATGCCGTCGAACGGGTGCGCGGCCTGTATGATCAGGCACGGCTGAACCTCGCCCAGGCCGGTGTCCGGGGGCGGGTGCGGCTGATTTTTGGCGACGGCATGCGGGGGCTGGAACACCGCGCGCCCTTCGATGGGATTGTCGTTGCCGCTGCGGGGGTTAAAATCCCAGAAGCCTTGCTGCACCAGCTGGCTGTGGGGGCACGCCTGATCGCCCCGGAAGGCACGGCGCACCAAAGGCTGATCCTGATCGAGCGGACCGGATTGTCCTCCTGGCACCGGCTTGAACTCGACGATGTCCGATTCGTACCGTTGCGTCCTGGCACGCAGACCTAAGTAGGAGAACCACATGCTCGATGGGACGCTGGTGACAGATGCTCCGTCTACCCAACCGCAGCGCACCGGGCGCTTTCTTCTGTCGGCCGTCACCTTGTCGGTTGCCGTCCTGTCAGCGGTTGGTTTGTCGGGCTGCGCCTCGACCTCCGCGCGCGCGCCCGTGACCGATCATTCCAGCGGGACCGCCGCCGGAGGGGCGCAGGCAAAGGGCACCTATGTCGTGCGGGCGGGCGACACCCTCTACAAGATCGCCCAGGCGCATGGCATGGAGGTCTCGCGCCTGGCAAAGTTGAACAACATCGGCGACCCGACCCAGCTGGCCATTGGCCAGGTGCTGCGTCTGGACAGCGGCACCCCGATGCCTTCGGGCGGCTCGGGCGCGACGACTTCGCCGGTCAAGCCCGCATCCTCGGGGGGCGCCTCGGGCGGCAGCGGTGGCTCCACGGCGACGGGCGGCACGACGACGCCGGTCGAGACCTCGGCCTCGCGCGCCAGCGACGCCAGCCTGATCTCCTGGGACTGGCCCAGCAGCGGCAAGATCATCCAGGGGTTCAACGCCACCACCAAGGGCATCGACATCGAGGGTGTCGTGGGCGCGCCTGTGACGGCCGCTGCCGAGGGCAAGGTCATGTACGCCGGCAACGGTGTGCGCGGCCTGGGCAATCTGATCCTGCTTGGCCACAGCAACGGCTTCATCACGGCCTATGCGCATAATCAGTCTCTGCTGGTCAAGACGGGCGCGACCGTGAAAAAAGGCGCCAAAATCGCCACGCTGGGCCAGAGCGATACCACTTCGCCGCGCCTGCATTTCGAGATCCGCCGTCGCGGTACGCCGGTCAATCCCCTGTCCTACCTGCCGGCGCGATGATTCCGACGCTGGTCTTCGACCTCGAAACGATCCCGGACGCCGACGGTCTGCGGCGCCTGGAACCGCAGTGGGCCGATCTGCCGGATGCCGATCTGATCGAGGTCGCGCTTGCCCGTCGCCGCGAGACCCATGGCAACGATTTTCTGCCGCTGCACTTGCAGAAGATCGCTGTCATCGGCTGTGTGTTCCGTGACGACCAGGGGTTTCGCGTCCGCACGCTGGGCCAGACGGACGATCCCGAGGAGACCCTGATTGCCGGTTTCTTCAAGACCATCGGCCATTACACGCCCACGCTGGTCAGCTGGAATGGTTCGGGGTTCGATCTGCCCGTGCTGCACTATCGCAGCCTGATTCATGGCGTGGCCGCGCTGCGCTACTGGGACACGGGCGAGGACGATCGCGATTTCCGTTTCAACAACTACCTGAACCGCTACCACACCCGGCACGTCGATCTGATGGACGTGCTGGCAAAATTCAACGGTCGCGCCAACGCGCCGCTGGATCAGCTGGCCAAGCTGTGCGGTTTCCCGGGCAAACTCGACATGGACGGAGGCCAGGTCTGGCAGGCCTGGCATGCCGGGCAACGGGATCAGGTGCGCAACTACTGCGAGACCGACGTGGTCAATACCTGGCTGGTGTATTGCCGCTACCGCCTGATCAAGGGCGAACTCGATGCGGCCGCCTATGCGGCCGAACTCGCGCTGGTGCGCGACACCCTGGCGGCCATCGATGCGCCCCACTGGAAAGCATTCCTCTCTGCCTGGCCTCATGGTTGAACCCATTCTGTTGTCCCTGAATGTCGAATCCCTGGATCTCGAAGGCCAGGGTATTGCCCATCACGAAGGCAAAGTCGTCTTTATCGAGGGCGCGCTGCCCGGCGAACGGGTTCTGGCCCGCGTGACGCGCCGCAAGCCGTCCTTCGATAAAGCCAAGGTCGAGCGCGTCCTGCGGCCTTCCGCCCAACGTGCCCGGCCCCCGTGTCCGCATTTCGGCGTCTGCGGGGGATGCGCCATGCAGCACTTCGAACCGGCCGCCCAGATGGCGATCAAGCAGCGCGCCCTCGAGGATGCGCTGGCGCACATCGGCAAAGTCCGGTCCGCGCAGATCCTGCCAGCGTTGCAGGGGCCGACTTCCGGCTACCGCCATCGCGCCCGGCTGTCCGTGCGGCTGGTGCCGAAAAAGGGTGGCATGCTGGTGGGGTTCCGTGAGCGCGCCAGCAGCTACGTGGCCGACATGCAATCCTGTCTCGTGCTGCCGCCGCACGTGTCGGCGCTACTGATGCCGTTGCGCGACCTGATCGGCGGGCTGTCGCGGCCTGACCGCATGCCGCAGATCGAGGTGGCCGTCGGCGACGAATCCACGGTGTTCTGCCTGCGGCACCTCGAGCCGCTGACCCCGTCCGACCTGGAGCGCCTGCGCGATTTTGGCGTCCGGCACCGGATCGACTGGTGGTTGCAGCCCAAGGGGCCGGAGACGGCGCATCCGCTGGATCCCGCCCGGGCGGACACGCTGGCCTATGCGCTGCCGGCCTATGGCCTGCGGATGCACTACCGGCCCACGGATTTCACCCAGGTCAACCCCCACATCAATCAGGTGCTGGTGGCGCGGGCCCTGAGCCTGCTGGACGTCCAGCCCGATGATCGCGTGGCCGACCTGTTCTGTGGTCTGGGCAATTTCAGCCTGCCGCTGGCCACGCAGGGCAGGGCGGTCGTGGGCATCGAAGGCAGCGCGGCGCTGGTGTCCCGCGCCCGCGAGGACGCCGTCCGCCAGGGCCTGGCGGACAAGGCCGCGTTCACCGAGCTCAACCTGTTCGAAGTGGATGCCGACTGGCTGCGCGGCCTGGGTCATTTCGACCGCATGCTGATCGATCCTCCCCGCGAAGGCGCGTTGGCCGTGGCGCAGGCGCTGGCTGCGCTGACGCCCGCGCAAAGGCCGCGCCGCGTGGTGTACGTGTCCTGTAATCCCGCCACCCTGGCGCGCGATGCCGGGGTGCTGCACCATGTGGGCGGATGGACGCTGAAGGCCGCGGGCGCGGTCAATATGTTCCCTCACACGGCGCACGTGGAATCGATCTCGGTCTTCGAACCCTGAGGGACTTTATATGAATCAAGAGCATTCCGTTCCGGACACGAACGGAAAACGCGCCATTCCGCGCACGGTCTGGATGCTGGGGCTGGTCAGCCTGTTCATGGATCTTTCATCGGAAATGATCCACAGCCTGCTGCCGATCTTCCTGGTCTCCGGCCTGGGCGCGAGTGTGCTGGCTGTCGGTGTCATCGAGGGCGTGGCCGAGGCCATCGCCCTGATCGTCAAAGTCTTTTCCGGTGCGATCAGCGATGCCCTGGGTCGGCGCAAGGGGCTGCTGTTGGCGGGCTACGGGTTGGCCGCCTTGAGCAAACCGCTGTTTCCACTGGCGCATTCGGTGACGATGGTGTTCGCGGCCCGTTTCATCGACCGGATCGGCAAGGGCATCCGGGGTGCGCCGCGCGATGCCCTGGTCGCCGATGTCACGCCGCCGCGGATTCGCGGAGCGGCCTTCGGCCTGCGCCAGTCCATGGATACCGTGGGCGCGCTCCTGGGGCCGGGGCTGGCGGTCATCCTGATGCTGGCTTTCACTGATATCCGGCACGTGTTGTGGTTTGCCGTGGTGCCGGGAATCGTGGCCATGGGGCTGCTGTTCTGGGGGGTGCGGGAGGCGGGTCCGGCGCCGGGGCGGGGCCGCGTGTTTCGTTCTCCCATCCGTTGGCACGCCGTGCGCGGCCTGGGCGCGGCCTACTGGCGGGTGGTGACGATCGGCGCCGTGTTCACGCTGGCGCGCTTCAGCGAGGCCTTTCTGATCCTGCGTGGGCAGGATATGGGCCTGAGTGCCGCCTGGGCGCCCGTCGTGCTGATCGTGATGTCGCTGTTTTACACGCTGTCGGCCTATCCGGCAGGCTGGCTGTCGGATCGTGTGCCGCGCACGGCGGTGCTGGCCTCCGGCCTGATCCTGCTGGTGCTGGCCGATCTGGCGCTGGCGATCGACGGCGGCGCCTGGCCGTTGCTGGCGGGCGCGGCGCTATGGGGGCTGCACATGGGATTCAGCCAGGGGATCCTGTCGGCCATGGTGGCGGACACAGCGCCTGCGGATATGAAGGGGACGGCGTTCGGGGTCTTCAATCTCGCCAGCGGCGTGTGCATGCTGCTGGCCAGCGTCCTGGCCGGCTGGCTGTGGCAGGCCTGGGGGCCGTCCGCGACCTTTCTGGCCGGCGCCGTGTTCGCGGCCGTGGCGCTGCTGGGGCTGGCCATGCCGGCGGGACGGGGGCGGGCAGCGTAGGGGTTGTTGGCGATCAGCGCGTGCGCGGCGATCTGCGTATCCAGCGCGCCGATGCCTTGCAAGAACCGTCCGACCTCGCGTTCGAGTCGCGTGGCTGTGGACAGCAGACGGGCCTCCCCGTAGAGAGGTGATGAATTCCTGAAAAGGCCAGGATAAAAGGGGGCGGCCGAGGATGAGCCGGCGCGTGATCCGTTTTGTCCGTCGGGAGAACCACGGAATCGGGAGGATGGAGGCGATCGCGGTTTTCGGACGCAGCGGTGAAGGAATCTCTTCTGTGGTGGGCCGTATCCGTGTATTCCCTCGCCAGGCATCCGCCAAAGAACACAATTAGTGCTCTGTCCGGCGGGTCGCCGTACTTCTCTGGGTGCGCAGTTTGTCGCCCAGTTCCGCCGCCAGGAAATCGACGAAGGTCCGAATGCGCGTCGAGAGCTGGTGGCTCTGTGCATAGACCGCATAAATGTTGGCTCCCGGCGTCGAATGCAGCGGAAGCACCTGCACCAGACGCCCGTCGGCCAGGTATTGATTAATGTCCCATTCCGCCCGCATCAGGATGCCGTGTCCGTCCAGCGCCCATTGGACCGCGATCTCGCCATCGTTGGTCGTCAGCGTGCCGTGGGTATGGATGGATTCGGTCTTCTGCGTGCCACCACGGCCGCTGCTCAGTTTCCAGACGCCATAGGCTTCGTCTCCTTGCCGGATACCGATGCAGTTGTGTCGGTTCAAGTCCCGTGGAGAAGCCGGCATGCCGTGTCGGGCGAGATAGGCTGGTGCCGCGCATAGCAGCCGTCGGTTGGGGGCCAGGCTGCGGGCGATGACACGGGTGTCGGGCGGCTCTCCGAAACGAATGCACACGTCGAAGGCGCCTTCAGTCAGCGGCGGCGGTGTGACGGAAAGCTGCAACTGAACAGAGACCTGCGGATACTGCGTGATGAAGCGTGAAATGGCCGGACCGACATGGCTGCGGCCGAAGCCGAGTGTGGCATTGACGCGCAACAGGCCCGTTGGCCCCTTCTTCGCGCTGCCCAGCAGTTCGCCCAGTTCATCGATCTCATCCAGGATCCTGCGTGCCCGTTCCAGATAGACCTCACCCTCCGGGGTCAACATCATCCGCCGGGTGGTGCGATTGACCAACATGACGCCTGCGCGTTGTTCCATCTGCGCGAGCCGCTTGCTGACGGCGGCTGCCGTGAGGCCGAGTTCCCGGGCCGTTGCGCTCAGGCTGCCGGCTGCGGCCAGTACTGAAAAAAAGCCGAGATCGGCAGGATGAATGGTCTCGCTCATGGTGCCTCAATTCATGAATCAAAGTTAATTATGAATTGATTTTAGACGTGATCTTTAGGAAATAAACATGATTAAAGTGTTCCAACACTTTCAATTTCCATTGGGCGGAGACCATGAAAACCTATCGCATTGCCACCATTCCCGGAGACGGCATCGGCAAAGAAGTGATTCCCGCAGGGCGTCAGGTACTGGAGGCCGTTGCCGCCGCCGGCACGCGGTTCAAATTCGAGTTTCAGGACTTCGACTGGGGGGCTGATTACTATCGGCAGCATGGCGTGATGATGCCGGAGGATGGACTGGATGCGATTCGTGACCAGGACGCGATCCTGTTCGGTTCGGCTGGTGATCCTGACGTGCCCGACCACATCACCCTGTGGGGCTTGCGGCTGAAGATCTGCCAAGGACTGGATCAGTACGCCAACGTCCGCCCGACGCGCATTCTGCCGGGCATCGACGCGCCGCTGAAGCACTGTGCGCCGCGGGATCTGGACTGGGTCATCGTGCGGGAAAACTCCGAAGGCGAATACTCGGGTGTCGGTGGCCGCGTGCATCAGGGCCATCCCTTGGAGACGGCCACCGACGTGTCCGTTCTGACGCGAGCCGGCGTTGAGCGCATCATGCGCTTCGCCTTTCGCCTGGCGCAGTCCCGGCCGCGCAAGCTGTTGACGGTGATCACCAAGAGCAATGCGCAGCGCCACGCCATGGTGATGTGGGATCAGATCGCCCGTGAAGTCGCGCAGGAATTCCCGGATGTGACTTGGGACAGGGAACTGGTCGATGCGGCGACCGCGCGCATGGTCAACCGTCCTGCATCGCTGGACACCATCGTGGCCACCAATCTGCACGCCGACATCCTCAGCGACCTGGCGGCCGCGCTGGCAGGCAGCCTGGGCATTGCGCCCACGGGCAACATCGATCCCGAGCGCCGTTATCCCTCCATGTTCGAGCCGATCCACGGTTCTGCGTTCGACATCATGGGCAAGGGGCTCGCCAATCCGGTCGGCACCTTCTGGTCGGTCGTGATGCTGCTTGAGCATCTGGGCGAAACGCAGGCTGCTGCCGGCGTGATGCGCGCCATCGAGGCCGTGACGGCTGATCCCGCATTGCATACGCGGGACCTGGGCGGTCAGGCCACGACCGTGCGGGTGACCGAGGCCGTTTGCGCATCGGTCGGCGAGGCCCTGGCAGCGGCCTGAGACAGAACTGGCGGGCGACGTGCGATACGCCGTCGTCCGTAGAGCCCCTGAAGGGGCCCGCCCAGCAATCAGCGTGGAGACAATGCAATGGACAAGAACATCAAGGATGTCGAGGATATCGAGAAGCGCACGTTGCGCCGGATTAGCTGGCGCATCGTGCCTTTCATCATGCTGCTGTATTTCGTCGCCTACATTGACCGGGTGAATCTGGGTTTTGCGGCGCTGACCATGAAGGCCGATCTGGGGTTGAGTGCCTCGGTCTTCGGTTTTGCGGCAGGCATCTTCTTCTGGGGCTACTTTCTGTTCGAGGTGCCGTCGAACATCGTGCTGCACAAGCTCGGCGCGCGGTTGTGGATCGCGCGCGTCATGGTCACCTGGGGCATTATTTCGGGCGCCATGGCCTTTGTCGAAGGGCCGACCAGTTTCTATGTAATGCGTTTTCTGCTCGGCGCGGCCGAGGCGGGTTTCTTTCCCGGCATCATTCTGTACCTGAGCTACTGGTTTCCGGCGCGCCACCGGGCCGGGGTGACAGCGCTGTTCATGGCGGCGGCGCCGCTGTCCACGGCGCTCGGCTCGCCGATCTCCGCCGCGCTGCTGGAAATGCACGGCATCATGGGCCTGACGGGGTGGCAGTGGCTGTTCATCCTGGAAGCCATCCCGGCCTTGATCCTGGGCGTCGTCGTTTTCTTCTACATGACGGATCGGCCCGCGCAGGCGAAATGGTTGAAGGACGACGAGCGCGCCTGGCTGGTCGGAGCCATGGAGCAGGAAGCCGCTCGTGTGGGCAAGGGGGCCAGGCACGGCGTGCTGAGCGGCCTGGCCAATCCGCGTGTGCTGGCCCTGGCGCTGATTTATTTCGGCACGTCGGCGGGTTTGTACACCCTGGGCATCTGGGCACCGCAGATCATCAAGCAGTTGGGTGTGTCGTCCATGACGGTTGGCGTGCTGAACGCCATTCCGCCCATTGTGTCGGTGGTCGCCATGGTGCTGTGGTCGCGCCATTCCGATCGAATGAACGAGCGCACTTGGCATGTCGTGCTGGCGTGTATTGCCGCGGCCGTGGGGCTGTGGATCGCGGCCGCCTCCAACAGCATCGTCGGCCTGATCGCGGCCCTGACACTGGTGAATATCGGGATCAGTTGCGCCAAGCCGCCGCTCTGGAGCATGCCGACGCTGTTCTTGTCGGGTAGCGCGGCGGCCACCGGGATCGCCACCATCAATTCCATTGGCAATCTGGGCGGCTTCTTCGGCCCGGCCATGATCGGCTGGATCAAGGATCAGACGGGCAGCTTTGCCGGGGGACTCCATTTCGTGGCTGGCTTGCTGGTGTTGTCGGCCATCCTGACCCTGGTGTTGGCGCGTACGCAAAAGCCGGTTGGCACGATGGGCGGGGTCAGCGCTTCGTAAGCGTATTCCGCGCGGATTGGGATGCGAAAACGCCGGACATCACTCCAGCGTTTTCGCATGGCGCCCGGGCCTGCGCCCGGTGTGTTCACGCCTGAGCGGTCCAGATCCTCCTTCACCGTTTTCAGGCGGCTCGGATTCGTCAGGCACGGATCAGTCCGCGGGGACTGGCCTGTGTCCGGACTCATCCAGCACCCGCTGCGCCTCGATGCGCACACGTTCGGGCGCGGTGCCGCCGATGTGTTTGCGGGCGGCGACCGAGCCTTCCAGGGTCAGCACCTGGAACACATCATCCTGGATGTCGGTGTGGAAGCCGCGCAGCTCGTCCAGGGACAGGTCGGCCAGGTCGCAGCCGCGTTCTTCGCAGGAACGCACCGCCAGCGCCACGGTCTCGTGGGCGTCGCGGAAGGGCACGCCGCGCTTGACCAGGTAATCGGCCAGGTCGGTGGCCGTGGCGTAGCCCTGCAGGGCGGCGGCGCGCATGGCGTCGGCCTTGACGCAGATGCCGCCGATCATGTCGGCGAAGATCGTCAGCGTGTCGCGGATGGTGTCGGCGGTGTCGAACAGGCCTTCCTTGTCTTCCTGGTTGTCCTTGTTGTAGGCCAGGGGCTGGCCCTTCATCAGGGTCAGCAGGGCGACCAGATGGCCGTGCACGCGACCGGTCTTGCCGCGCGCGAGCTCAGGGACGTCGGGGTTCTTTTTCTGCGGCATGATCGAGCTGCCGGTGCAGAACCGGTCGGCCAGTTCGATGAAGCCCACGCGCGGGCTCATCCACAGGACGAGTTCCTCCGACAGGCGCGAGACATGCGTCATGATGAGCGCGGCCGCCGCGCAGAATTCGATGGCGAAATCGCGGTCCGAGACGGCGTCCAGGGAATTGCGGCAGACCTCGTCGAAGTTCAGGGTGCGGGCGACGCGTTCGCGGTCGATGGGGTAGGATGTGCCCGCCAGCGCGGCGGCGCCCAGGGGCAGGCGGTTGGTGCGGCGGCGGCAGTCGGTCAGGCGCTCGGCGTCGCGGCCGAACATTTCCGCGTAGGCCAGCAGGTGATGGCCGAAGGTGACCGGCTGGGCCACCTGCAGGTGCGTGAAGCCCGGCAGGATGGTGTCGGCGTGTTCGAGGGCCAGCGCGGCCAGCCGGTTGCGCAATTGCCCCAGCAGATCGATGGCCAGGTCGATTTCGTGCCGCAGCCACAGGCGGATGTCGGTGGCGACCTGGTCGTTGCGTGAACGGCCCGTGTGCAGGCGCTTGCCCGCGTCGCCGATCAGCTCGACCAGGCGTTTTTCGATGTTCAGGTGCACGTCTTCCAGGTCCAGCGACCAGATGAAGCTGCCAGCGTGGATTTCTTCCAGGATCTGCGCCATGCCGCGCTGGATGTCGGCCAGATCGGCCGCGCTGATCACCCCCACGGCGGCCAGCATGTCAGCGTGGGCCAGCGAGCCCTGGATATCGAAGGCGGCCATGCGCTGATCGAAGTCGACCGAGGCTGTATAGCGCTTGACCAGATCGGAGACGGGTTCGGAAAAGCGGGCCGACCAGGCCTGCGACTTGTTGTCGAACTGATTGTGTGCGGACGAGGTATTTGACATAGTGGGCGCATTATAAAGGAGGGTGTGTCCGGCCCTGGACGGGCGGGGCCGGACGCACGTGCCGTTCGGGAGGTCCGGCGCCGTCTGCGCTATATTAGAATTTTTTCAGCGGAAACCAGACACCATGGCGCAGTCCGACATGAAGCAGATCACGGCGATCGTCAAACCCTTCAAGCTCGATGAGGTGCGCGAGGCTTTGTCCGAGCTGGGCGTCAACGGCCTGACCGTCACCGAGGTCAAGGGGTTTGGCCGCCAGAAGGGCCATACCGAACTGTATCGCGGGGCGGAATACGTGGTGGATTTCCTGCCCAAGATCCGTGTCGATGTGGTGGTGGCGGCCGATCAGGCCGAGGGGGTGATCGAGGCCATCATCCGCGCCGCGCGCACAGGCAAGATCGGCGATGGCAAGATCTTTGTGACGCCGGTGGAACAGGCGGTGCGCATCCGCACCGGGGAAAGCGGCGTCGAGGCGCTGTAATCAGGCGAACGGCCGCCTGGCGATCGCCCAGAAGGCCGGCAAAAAATACTCTGCCACCAGCAAAGGCTGGCCCAGGCGCATGAACACCGAATGCCGGGCCAGGATCGTCTGGCCCGCGTCCACGCCCACCCAGGTCTGGTTGCCGCGTCGCGCCCGCAGGCGGCCAAAGCAAAATCCGCTGCGGGTGATGCGCGGATCCTGGTACAGGATGTCGGCCAGGGGCCGCAGTCCCAGGCCGCGCATGGCCTTCCAGACGCCCCGGCTGGCGGGCAAGGGCGTGAAGCTGCATGCCTGAACCGCAGGCACCCCGTCGATGGTCATCAGAATCTCGCGCCACCAGACCGGGGTGCCCGCCGGCAGTCCGGCCTCGGCGGCCCAGCCCCGGGTCAGCGCCTCGGCCGATTCACGGCGCACCGTCAGCCGCACCTCGCCCAGACGCCTCAATCCGGCGGTCAGGGCGCCAGGCCGTTGCAGCCAGGCCTGCTTCACCCTGTCCTTTCCGGGGGGCGGCGTACTGTGCCAGGGGCGGGAGAATGCGGTATCGGGCGTCATGATGGGCGGGCGATCAGGGGCCTCACGATAGCATGGCCCGGATGCTCAGACCGGCTTGCGCGATGCCCGGGGCTTTTCCGGCGGCATTCTGGCGTCGGCCGGGAGTCCGGCCGGAGGATTCGATACAATGCGCAGCATCATGGAACCGGTCCGAATCTCAAAACTCATGGCCCAGCGCGGCCTGTGCTCGCGGCGCGAAGCCGATGCCTACATCGAACGCGGCTGGGTGCGCGTGGATGGCCGGATCGTGAGCGAGCTGGGCACCAAGGCGTTGCCCAGCGCCCGCATCACGCTTGAACGGCAGGCCGCGCGCCGTCAGACCGACAAGGTCACGATCATCCTGAACAAGCCGGTGGGCTACGTGTCGCATCAGTCCGACAAGGGCTATCGTCTGGCCGCATCCCTGATTCAGGCGCGGACCCAGTACCGGCCGGGGCAGAGCCCGGCGTTCGACCCCGCGCATCTGCGCGGGCTGGCGCCCGCCGGACGGCTGGACATCGATTCCCAGGGACTGCTGGTGCTGACCCAGGACGGGCGTGTCGCCCGCCAGCTCATCGGCGATGACTCCTCGATCGAAAAGGAATACCTGGTCCGGGTCGAGGGACGTTTGTCGGCCAACGGGCTGGCGTTGCTGAATCATGGCCTGTCGCTGGACGGCCAGGCGCTGCGGCCGGCCCGGGTGCAATGGCAGAACGAGGACCAGTTGCACTTCACCCTGCGCGAAGGCCGCAAGCGGCAGATCCGCCGCATGTGCGATCTGGTCGGTCTGAAAGTCGTCGGCCTGAAGCGCGTGCGCATGGGGCGCGTCGTGCTGGGCGACCTGCCGGTGGGCCAGTGGCGCTATTTGCGGGACGGCGAACGATTTTGAGGCTGCGCACGGTCCCTGGCCGGCCGCGATGACCGGGCCTGGGCCTGGGGGGCGGGCGATTCCGGTGACGCGACAGGACTGGCGCCGGGCGACGCGCTGGTGGTGAGGGTATGCCGCGCATGGTCGTCCTGGGCCAGCGTGGCGGTCAGCCAGGGCATGGCGCTGCGCAATTCCTGGTGCAGTGTCCAGGGCGGATTGATGATGAACATGCCGCTGCCGTGCAGCCCCAATCCATCGGTGGAGGGCTTGTGCACCGTCAGGGTGGCATGCAGCCATTGCACCGGCAGCCGCTCCAGCGCGCGGGCCATTTCGTGCGCCTGGACCCGTTGCACCAGGGGATACCAGATCGCGAAGCAGCCGGACGCGAAGCGTTCCAGGCCATCGCGCACCGCGTGCAGGGTGTGCCGGTAGTCCTGCTTGTCCTCATAGGACGGATCGATCAGGACCAGACCGCGCCGGGTCGGTGGCGGCAGCAGGCGTCTGAGGCCGCCAAAACCGTCCTCGCGGGCGATGGCCACCTGACGGCGCGCGCTGCCCAGTTGCCGCAGCGTATCCTGGAGGACCTCGATTTCGGTCGGATGCAGTTCGAACAGCCGCAGCTTGTCATGCGCGCGCAGGGCGTGCAGGGTCAATGCGGGCGATCCGGGGTAGCGGTTGGCGACGCCGTCTGGATTGAAGTCCTGGATGGCGCGCAGGTAGCGCGTCACCAGCTCGGGCGGTTGGGGAGCGCCCAGCAGCCGGTCCAGCCCGTCGACGACTTCGCCGCTCTGACCGGCCCATTCGCCATCCAGTGCGTACAGCCCGGCGCCGGCATGCGTGTCGATCACCCAGTAGGGGGCTTCCTTGCGATTGAAATAGTCCAGGATCTGGACCAGGATGGCATGTTTCAGGACGTCGGCGTGATTGCCGGCGTGAAAGGCATGGCGATAGCTGAACATGACGGCCCGGCGGATTATCGGGCCAGGCCGGGCGCATCCGCCCGGACGCTGTGCAGCGCATCGGTAAAGACCGCGTGGCAGCCCCAGTCGAACAGGGTGCGGGCGCGGTCAGGGTCGTTGACCGTCCAGATGGCCAGCGCGGCGCCCTGGTCCAGGATGTCGCGCACCGTGGCCTGGTCGGCATAGGCCGTGTCGATGTTCAGGCCGATGCAGCCCAGGCCCTGCTGGCGGTTCCGCCAGTCGGCCGGGACCTGGCCCTCGATGAGCAGGGTGCGGGGCAGATCGGGGGCGGCAGCGCGGGCAGCCTCCAGCGCGGCTTCGGAGAACGACGACAGCAGCGGCGGCAGGTCGGCGCCCGCCCACAAACGCGCGGCCTCACGGGCCACGGCCGCGCCGGTCTCGGCATCGTGTCCCGTGGTCGGCTTGATCTCGATATTGCAATGCATGCCGCGCGCGCGGGTGCAGCGGGCCACGGCGTAGAGGGACGGGACCGGCTCCCCGGAAAAATCCGGGCCGTGCCAGCTGCCGAAATCCATGTGCCCCAGCGCGAGCCAGTCCAGCGCGCTGGCCAGGCCATGGCCGTCGGAGGTCCTGTCCACGGTATCGTCATGCAGCAGGAAAGGCATGCCGTCACGGCTGAGCTTGACGTCGAATTCCACCATGCCGAATCCGGCGGCCGCGCCCGTGCGCATCGCTGCCAGGGTGTTTTCGGGGGCCAGGCGGCCGCCGCCGCGGTGCGCGATGAAGGCCGGCCAGGGCCAGACGGGAGGAGAGGAGGGCATGGGGCAGGGTCGCAGGAAGGAATCAACCCGCATTTTAGCCAGCCGGGGCCGCCTTCACCAGGCACGGTCTTGGCGACTGCGCCGGCCACGGTGGTAAACTGCGAAACATTTCGTGTGCGCGGCCCTGGGGCCGTCAGTCTCCAGCAGGTGAGCCGTTCATGTTCGATTTCATTCGCACGCATCAGCGCCTGATGCAGTTGATCCTCCTGATTCTCGTAGTGCCGTCCTTCGTGTTCCTCGGGATCAGTGGCTATTCCTTCGTCACGGCCGATCCGGCCGTGGTCGAGATCGGCAAGGCCTCGGTCAGCCGCAACGAGTTCGTCCAGGCTCAGCGCAACCAGTTGCAGCAGATGCAGGAAAGCAGTCAGGGGCGTTTCGATCCGGCGTTGCTGGACAATCCCCAGGCGCGCCAGGCGTTGCTGGACCAGCTCGTCGATCGCAAGTTGCAGATCGCCGTGGCGACGCAGAACCGCTTCAGCGTGTCCGACGGCGCCCTGCGCCGCGCCATCGCCGCGATGCCTCAGCTTCAGGTCGATGGCCAATTTTCTCCCGATCGTTACCATGAGGTCCTGGCATCCTATGGCATGACGCCGCGCGATTTCGAGGCCAGTCAGCGCGCCGAACTGGCGCTGGGCCGCGTGCTGGATCCGGTACGCGACACGGCCGGGCTGCCGCTGCCGGTGCTCGACGGCCTCAAGCGCGCGCTCACCGAGGAACGCACTGTCCGTCGGCGGGTCTTCAAGGCCGAGGATTACATCCAGGGCATCCAGGTGCCCGATCAGGACATTCAAGCCTGGTACGGCGGCCATCAGGACGAATTGCGCCTGCCCGATCAGGTCGCTGCCGACTATCTGGTGCTCGACGAGGCGGCCGCGCGGGCCAGCGTGCCGACCCTCGAAGAAGCCCAGCTCAAGGACTACTACGAGCAGAACAAGTCGCGCTATGTGGTGCCGGCGCGCGTCAGCGTCAGCCATATTCTGGTCAAGCTGCCGGCTGGCGCCTCTGACGATGTCGCCAAGACCGCGCTGACCAAGGCCCAGGGCATCGCCTCCCGCGCCCGCACCGAGCCCGCCGATTTTGCCGACCTGGCCCGCAAGGAATCCCAGGATGCGGGCACGGCGCACGATGGCGGCCGTCTGGGCTGGATTCAGCGCGGGACGCTGCCGCTGGACATGGAGCAGGCGGTGTTCGCGCTCAAGCAAGGCGAGATCTCCGATCCGGTCAAGGGGCCGGATGGCTATCATGTTTTCATGGCCGATCAGGTTCAGCCCGAGCAGGGCGAGTCCTTCGAGCAGGCTCGCACCAAGGTCGAAGACGAGGTGCGCCGCCAGCTGGCCGCCGAGAGTTACGCCGACATGGCCACCAAGCTCACCAGCCTGGTCTATGACAATCCGTCCAGCCTGGATCCGGCCGCCAAGGACCTGGGGCTCAGCATCCGCCAGGCCGGCGGCATCGCGCGCGACCGCCTGCTGACGGCCGACGAGGCGGGCAAAGACGCCGCTTCCGCCTCTGAAGATGCAGCGATCCTGGGCGATGTGCGTGTGCGTCAGGCCCTGTTCAGTACACAGGTGCTGACGGACAAGCAGAACTCCGGGGTCATCGAGATCTCGCCCGACACCATGGTCGTGGTGCGGGTGCGCGACATGACGCCGGCGCATGTGATGACGCTGGATCAGGTTCGCGATCAGATCCGCAAGCGGCTGGTTGGTGAGCGCGCGCTGGCGGCCGCCGTGGCCGAGGGCGAGAAGGTGCTCGCCGGATTGCAGGCCCAGCCTTCGACCGAGGGCTTCGAAAATCCGGTCACGGCCAGCCGGCTGAATCCCGCGGACCTGTCCGATGAGGTGCTGGAGACCGCATTCTCGATCAAGGCGGACAAGACGCTGCCGGCTTTCAGCGGCGTCACGCTGACGCCGAGCGGCTACGTCATCATTCAGGTCGAAAAGATCCAGCCCGGGACGACCAGCGCGCCGGCGCTCGCGGGTCTGGGCCAGCAGATGGCCCGTCTCTGGGGCGGTGTGGAACGTGAGGCCGTGCTGGTCGAGCTGCGCCAGCAACTGGGCGTCAAGGTCACGGACGAGGGCCGCAAGCTGATCGAGCAGGGGGATGTGAGTCCGAATTGATCCGTCGGCTGACCGGGCCTCCGATGACCCGGTTGCGCGATGTCCGAGGCCCCGGTTTTCCGGGGCCTTTGTGTTTTATCGCTTGGCCCGCACGATTTTCTGGACCTGGGGGACGTGCCGGATGGCGCGGATGACCTGAGCCAGGTGCTTGCGGCTGTCGACTTGAACCATGATGTTGAGCAAGGCGGTGGAGGCGACCTCGTCGGGCATGGTGAGCTGGATGATGTTGGAGTCGGCTTCGGTGATCTCCGCCGCCAGGCGTCCCAGGACGCCGCGTTCGTTCAGGACGGTCAGTTCCAGGCGCGTGCTCAGATGCCGGGCAGTGGTGGTGTCCCAGACCACGGGGATCCAGCGCTCGGGCTCACGCGCCTGCTGGCGCTTGGCGACCGGGCAATCGGCCATGTGCACCACCAGTCCGTGACCCAGGCGGATGCCGCCGATGATCACGTCGCCGGGCAGCGGGCCGCAGCACGGCGCGAGCTGGACAGCCTGGCCCTCGTTGCCATGGATCACGATCGGCGCGCTGTTGGCGGATGTGTATTCGTCCACGGCCATCGCTGTGGTCTCGAGCATGTCGTTCTCGGGCGCGAAGCGACGCGCCACGACCGCCGCCAGGCGTTTGCCCAGGCCGATGTCGGCCAGAATCTCCGTGCGCGACGCGCCGCCCGAGCCCTTGGCCAGCCGCTCCCATTGCGGGTCGTCGTCCTTGGGGTAGGGGATGGAAAGCTGATCGAAGGCCTGGTTCAGCAGCCGCCGTCCGAACGCCACTGACTCCTCGTAGCGTTCATTGCGCAGGTAGTGGCGGATTTCCGAGCGCGCGCGGCCCGTGCGCACGTAGTTCAGCCATTGCGCGCTAGGGCGCGAGGTGGTGGACGTGACGATCTCCACGGAGTCGCCGCTGTGCAGCTCCGTGCGCAGCGGCGAGAATTCGCCGTTGATCTTGCAGGCCACGGCATGGTTGCCGACATCCGTGTGGATCGCGTAGGCAAAATCCACCGAGGTGGCGCCCCGAGGCAGCGACAGGATCTTGCCCTGCGGGGTGAACACGTAGACCGCGTCGGGGAACAGATCGACCTTGACGTGCTCCAGGAATTCGCCCGAATCCCCGGTCTGGCTCTGGATGTCCAGCAGCGATTGCAGCCACTGGTGGGTGCGTTTTTGCAGATCGTTGAGCGAGGTGCCCTGTTCCTTGTAGAGCCAGTGGGAGGCCACGCCTTCTTCGGCGACATGATCCATGTCGTGGGTACGGAACTGAAACTCCACCGGCGTGCCGTAGGGGCCGATCAGCGTCGTGTGCAGGGACTGGTAGCCGTTGATCTTGGGGATGGCGATATAGTCCTTGAACTTGCCGGGCACGGGGCGGTAGAGCTGGTGCAGTGTCCCCAGGGCGAGATAGCATTCCGGCAGCGTGTGGACGATGATGCGAAAGCCGTAGATGTCCAGCACGTCGGAAAACGACTTTTTCTGCTGGACCATTTTTTTGTAGATGCCGTAGAGCGATTTTTCCCGGCCGTTGACCTGGGCGTCCAGGCCCGCGGCGGGCAGCGCGGCACGCACCGCCTCGGCGATCCTGGAGATGACCTCCCGGCGGTTGCCGCGCGCGGCCAGCATGGCCTTGTGCAAGACGTCATAGCGGTTCGGGTAGATGGCCTTGAAGCAGCGGTCCTGCAGTTCACGAAACAGCGCGTTCAGGCCCAGCCGGTGCGCGATCGGAGTGTAGATGTCGAGCGTCTCGCGCGCCACGCGGCGGCGTTTTTCGGGGCTGACGGCATCCAGCGTGCGCATGTTGTGCAGCCGGTCGGCGAGCTTGATCAGGATCACCCGGACGTCGCGCGCCATGGCCAGCAGCATCTTGCGGAAGGATTCCGCCTGCTGCTCGGCCTTGGTGGCGTATTCCAGGCGTTCGAGTTTGGTCAGGCCGTCGACGATCTCGGCCACCTCGGCGCCGAATTGCTCGGCCAGCTCCTGTTTGCTGACGTTCTGATCCTCGATCACGTCATGCAGCAGGGCGGCCATCAGGGAATCGGCGTCGAGTTTCCAGCCGGCGCAGATCTCCGTGACGGCGATCGGGTGATGGATGTACGGCTCGCCGCTGGCGCGGAACTGCCCGAGATGGGCGTTGTCGGCAAAGCGGTAGGCCTCCCGGATGCGCTCGATGTCGCGGGGTCCGAGATAGCCGGAGACGATCTGGTTGAGTCCGGTCAGCGAGGCGATCGGACTGGGCGATGCGTCGGTGTGGGCGGCGGGCGTAACATGCGGCTTGCGTCGCCGCAAGCGGGGGCCTTTGCGCAGGACGGCGAGCAGTCCGGAGGACGCGCCGCGTAAACCCGAAAACGCCATGGCCCGCCCCGGGAATCAGGTAGGTACTTTGCGCAGCATCTCGGTGCCCACCTGGCCTTGGGCGATCTCGCGCAGCGCGGTGACCGTGGGTTTGTTGTGGCTCTGGATGCGGGCCTCGTGTCCCTGGGCCAGCTCGCGGGCGCGGTAGGTCGCGACCAGGGTCAGATCGAAACGATTGGGAACTTGTTCGAGGCAGTCTTCTACGGTGATGCGGGCCATATGTGTCCTGGTTCAGGAATCGGTTGACAGTGGTTTGCGGATACCCAGCTGAGTGAACAGTTCGGCATGACGGACGGATTGCGCCGGATAGCGCAGACGGGCCGCGCCGACGACTTGCCGGAGCTGCTCTAATGCAAGGCTAAATTCTTGATTAATAATAACATATTCGCAATCCGAGGCATGTGCCATTTCTCCGCCGGCGGCGAGCAGTCGGCGGGCAATGACCTGGGGCGCATCCTGGCCGCGTTTTTGCAGACGGGCTTCGAGCGCCTCGATCGAGGGCGGCAGGATGAAGATACCGATTGCCTGGGGATAGTGGCGGCGCACTTGCTGGGCGCCTTGCCAGTCGATTTCCAGAATGATGTCCGTGCCGCCGCTCAAGGCCTGTTCGACCCGGTCGCGGGGTGTGCCATAGAAATTGCCGTGGACCTCCGCCCATTCGAGCATGTCGCCGCGGTCGCGCAGCGCCTGGAAAGTCTCCACGGACACGAAACGGTAGTGTTCCTGGTCGCGCTCGCCCGGACGCGGGTCGCGGGTGGTGCAGGAAATGGACAGGGCCAGGCTGGCGTCCTGATCCAGCAAGGCGTTGACCAGACTGGACTTGCCCGCTCCGCTTGGAGCGATCACCATGAAAATATTGCCGGAAGACTGCTTCATATCGGATGGGTTTCAGCGTTCGGCCGAGGCGGACAGGTCGGGCTGGCCCAGTTCGGCCAAGGTTTCTGCATAGGCCTGGGCGCCTGTGCACAAAAAGACGATGGCATCGCCCGGATTCAGGTTGAACAGCACGTCCTGGATCTGCTCGGAGGCGTCGTCTCCGTCGTGGATCGCGGCGACATGGACGTCGCCGTCCCCCTGGAACTGCTCGGCGGGAACCAGGTCGGCCACCTGCTCGATGTCGGCGGCGCGCTGGGCCACATAGACCCGGAACGGCAGATCCTCGAGGGTGATGTCCAGGACCAGCCCCCGGTCCAGATGAGAAATCAATCGGCTGTCGAGCGGCATGAGCAAGGGGAAAGTAGGACGAGCCCTGGATTATAGACGCTTTGTCCGGCGGGTTTGTCGTCAGGCTGCGTCGAATTCCGCCACGACAGGGGCGTGGTCCGAGGGCTTGTCCCAACCGCGCGGCGTCTTGTCCACGAGACATTCGCGGCAGCGCGCCGCCAGGGCTTGTGTGGCCAGGATGTGATCGATGCGCAGACCGGCGTTGCGGCGAAAGCCCATCCGGCGGTAATCCCACCAGCTGAAGACGCGCGCTGGCTGGTCGAACAGTCGGAATGTGTCCTGCAGGCCCAGACCAAGCAGATCGCGGAAGGCCTGGCGCTCGGGATCGGAGACGAGGATGCCGCCGGCCCAGGCTTCGGGGTCGTGCACGTCCTCGTCAGTCGGGGCCACGTTGTAGTCGCCGAGGATGGCCAGGTCGGGGTGGCGGGCGATTTCGTCGTTCAGCCAGCTGCGCAGCGCCTGGAACCAGTCCAGCTTGTAGGCGTACTTGTCGCTGTCCACGGCCTGTCCGTTGGGGCAATAGGCGCTGATGACACGCACGGAGCGTCCGTCCGCACCGGGCAGGGTGGCGGCGATGATCCGCTGTTGCGCATCCTCGTAGCCCGGGATGTTGCGCTGCATGTCCTGTGGGGGCGCCTTGCTCAGGATGGCCACGCCGTTGTAGGTTTTTTGGCCCGCCCAGCAGGCGTGGTAGCCGGCCGCCAGCAGGGCCTCGTGCGGGAATTTTTCGTCCGGCAGCTTCAGTTCCTGCAGGCACAGGGCGTCGACCGGGTTGGTTTGCAGCCATTCCAGGATATGCGGCAGGCGGACGTTCAGGGAGTTGACGTTCCAGGTGGCGAGTTTCATTCGATTTTAAATTCCGTTAATAATCAAATAATTATCACATCACCACACATTGAATTTTCGGTCTAGCTACCCACCTGGCTACCCAATTTGGACCTGGTGGGCGTCTTTTCTTTGTGTTGCGTGAATACGACTATGGTATCAGCAGGGCATCTTGTTTCGCTCGATCATGGCGTGCAGGCTGGTGGCCGTGATGCCGCTGGATCGCTTGCCGATTTTGACCAGCTCCAGTTCGCCGTTATGGACCAGTCGGTAGATCGTAGAGCGAGAAACCCCCAGCTTGGCCTCTGCCACGTTGATGCGGTAGAGCAGCGCCCGTGTTGCGGCGCGGTGGGGAGGATGGGAAATGGGAGTGCTTGCTACTGTCATAAGTCGATCCTCTTCGGATGGCCGGTGAAAATAGTGGCTCCAAATGTGGAGTGTGAGCGTTTGGCAGGGCCAGCCGCCGATCCGCGTAGAGCGGTACGGCTGGGTGCCAGAGACTGCGGTCTTTCCCGCCGTCATCATGGGATTACGTCGCCATCCTGGATGTTGGGCGCCTGTTGTGGGCGCTCCGGGCGCTTCCGCTGGGGGAGTCCCCGCGACCTGCAGCCATCGCGCCCCACGCGAGGGACAGGCGGCTGGTTGCGGATTTCGTCGGTTTTGCTTCAACCCCGATGCGTTACAGGTTGCTGCGCAATCGCATGCCGAATGTCGGGCAGGGCGCAGTATTTATCGGTTGTTGCTTTTTAAAGAGCTGGTCTGGGATGAGCAGATAGGGGCATTTTCATCAAATTGATTAGCAATGTCAATAGTCTTCAAAGGCGATCATTTTTATAAATAATTCAATGGTTTACTGAAAGAGCGTTGAGCGTAGCTGATCCCGAACACTAGAGGGATACAACCAAGACGCAAATTGTTTTTCCCTGTGACCGTGCCGGGATCGCTAAAATTGCCTCACTCCCTAGAGGCGGGCGGGGCAAGTTTGTTTCAGTAAGGTTCAGGCCGTTTCATGCCTCGATGCTGTTAATTTGACATGACGTTACATTCCGGGCGATTCAGGCTGAACTTCATGCAGAAAAACTGCACAAACACACTACCTTCCGTCACATCCAAATAGCTGATTTATCTAATAGAATCCATGTTCATGCCAGGGTTATGAACATATATGCCTGACTTTCAACCTGTACGTCACGCCTGTACCTTGATGGGCGGGATGACACCACTCGCCCAGAAGCTTGGCCTGCCGGTGCAGGTCGTCAGCGGCTGGGCAGCCGGTACGCGACCGGTGCCGATCATCCGCTGCGTGGAGATCGAAGAATTGACGGGGGGAGGGGTCACCCGGAAACAGTTGCGCCCGGATGACTGGTGGCAGATTTGGCCGGAATTGCGAGGTGAGGGCTAGGAGCTATTGATTCTCATCTGCTGGATGGGGAGATCAAGCAGGTATTCCACGGAGGGCATGGCTCCTAGCGTCAGATGCTTATGTCAGTGCGCTGAAAAGCTTCGACAGATAGCTATTTGGGCCATCTTCCATGAACAACACATTACGGTTTTCCAGCTCGGCTTTTTTGGCTGGGTCGCCCACGTTGAGTAGGTCGGAAAACCTCGTAGGCGACAGAATAAAGGCGTTCAGGATTAGTGGAGGCTCACCCGCCTTGGCCTGTCCAGCCAGCGTTGTTTCCAGGGTTTTGACTTCCTTGTACAGCCCCAGTTTCGGGTGTGACAGGTCGAGGTTGCGCAACCCCTTCGGATCGACAAAGGTGAGCCACTGTTTGCCGCTGGTATCGTCCACCAGCCACAGCAAGAAATCCGGGTAGAAGTTGCCCGCCAATGCAAAGCCCAAACCTTTGTCCGCGCTAGCAGCATTGCGCAACAGGTACAGACTGCGCTGGCCGATAGCCTCGCGCCCACCTGCAGACCGATAGAACGCCTCCAAATCGCGAACAAACGTCACTTCGCTGGGGGCACTCAATCCCAGTGGACGCAGCTTGAGTGGCACCAGATCCTTGTCGCTATCTTGCTCGAAGCCAAACAGAGGATAGAACAAGTGCCGGTCGAAGCTGATGGCCACCATGTGCGGTGCATACCATTGGCTTGCCTCGCCAATTTTGCTGTCCGAGACCAGTTTTTTCAGGGTCTCCAGCTTTTTTTGGTATGCCAGGCCGTCATCATTATTCTCAATCTCGAACTGGTACAGTTTGAGCATTGACCCGTGGTCTTCGTCGACGTGGGTAATGTCGTAGAACTGGCCCTCGTACCCGGTCTTCAATGCCTTGTAGAAACGGTCGGTATAGTCCGTCAATAATCTTAGCAGGATGTCTTCTTGCTTGTGAATGTCGGCGAAGGTCGTTACGTTCAGCTCGGATGCAGGAATGAACAGCGTATACCAAGCCTGATCTCCGGCGCAGAAGTCGAACAGCTTCTGCATGTCTAGCCGCAGATTACTCCAACTGCGTTGCAGCTTGTAATCCTGCAAGGCTAGATAGATACGGTCCCAGTTGAAGGCCGAGAATAGGGCGGGGTTCAGCTTGCCCTTATTCCGTGCTTCTGCCAAGGGATGCACATGTTGCGCCCCGGTATTTTTGCTGGATAGTGCTTCAACGCGAGGGTATAGATCAAGCACCACATGAGGGAGCTTGATCTTGCCTTGGAACTGCGTGGGGATTTCATAGAGCCACGGGAAGTGCGTGCGCTTGAACCCGAGTTTCTGGTTGTCCTTGTAGCCGTCCTTCAATGCCAAGGTCTTCAACTTGCCCTTGGGTAGGTTGGCCCGTGTCGGAAAGTCCAGCTCCAGTACTTCGTCACTTGGCGTGATGCCTTCCTCGCGTAGGTAATCTTTGAACGCAGCCATGTAGCTGGCGCGCACACCAAAGATGTTCAGCGCCTCCAGCTTGTTCAGATGCACGCCCTTGGGTCTGTCCTGCGGCAAGGTGCGCTTGAGTGAGAAGCCTTTGCCCTTGAGGCGCACCCCGCGTCCAAATAACTGGATGATCTGAGAGCCTTCACCCTGACCCATATTCAGCAGACCCATCGTGGACACGCGCCAGCTGCTCCAGCCTTCCGTGAATTTGCGTGAGCCGATCAGCACGTTGAGGCGGCTATCTTTGTTGTTTAGTGTGCTGAACAGCGCACCGCCGAAGTCGTCGCGTTCGCTGTCAAAGGTCTTCACGCCCTCTGCCATCCCGTAAAAGCCCGAGTCGTCACCGATGTTAATGAGGCCAAACGGATCAGCATTGCCCACACGCAATGCCAGCTCGCCCTTGCTGCCTTTGATGTTGACCAGCTTCAGGCGCTGACGGGCCGAGGCATTGAACACACGCCGCAGAATGTCAGCGTACAGATCATCTACGTGGTCGCTAAAGCCCATTAAGGGCGTGAATCGACCGCTGAAAATATTGTTGCCTTTGGCGTCCAGAATCTGTGCCTTGTCAGCAATCAGGTCGGCCAGCCAGGTCTTGATCTGCGTGTCGCTGTTCAGGAAGTCAGCGAGGAAGCTCACTACCTCCAGAATGTCCGATTCTTCACCTGAAACCTTATTACCAACAAATACCCACAGCGGCTTTTCAATATTGAAGTCCGTCAACTTTTCATGGTGCGTGTTCCATAGCCATAACTGCTGGTAGTAGGAGAGCAAGCAGGCGGTGAAGTATTTGCGGGCGTTGTCGGCCTGTTCGTAGGCCTCACCGCTCATGTTGAGGATTAGCGACTCTTTACCGTAGCCATCGTCATAGAAGAATTTGTACGAGTAGTCGAACAGGATGCATTTGGCGTAAATCTCGCGGGTAGCGGTGGTGCGCGCGCGACACTTGTCCTCGGCAGTCAGTGCAAGTTGTGCTTTCTGTCCGTCGTCCAGACTACGCAGGCTACTGGTGTTGAACAGCATTTTGGCGCGCTTTTTCTGGATGTCTTCTTCCGCTGCCGCCACGGTCATACCCTTTGCCACTGCCTGCCCGAAGGTGGCCGAGTACTCAAAGGCAAACCCACCTCGCACCAGTGCTTCGCGCCGTGCCATCCACGCGCCCGCTGCTGTGCCCGTACCCCGGTGGCCTTCGTCCACCAGCACCAGGTTGTTGCCCTCGAAAGCATCGACGGCGACGGTCTTGTCGCCCATCTCATCGCCCAGCTTGTTGATGTCGATGATCTCGATGGTACCGCGTGCCGGTGACTGGGTTTTGTTGAAGAATTGCGAGAGCTCAAAGCCCGATAACTCCAACTCTTGCAGATGCTGACGGCTCAAGCCTTCGTTGGGCGTGAGCAGAATGATCTTGTCCGGGTACACACCGGCTACGCCTTGTTGAAAATAGTGCAGGTACTGGTGAATATTGACGTGCAGCAGCAGGGTTTTGCCGCTGCCGGTGGCATTCCAGAAGGCGATCTTGTTCAGGTCGTCCGCGTCGAAATCGCGGAAGGGTTCCGCGCCTATCTCGGTACGGTAGCGCGTCATTTCCTCGTTCAGGCCATCGAGCAAGTCCTGACGGTGATTGAAGTACCAGTCCAGATACAACTCGGTAAACAGCAGCGATAGGTACTGGAAGTACTTCATCTGCAGTTCATGGCCTTCCAGCTTGTTGCGCTGGGCCGTGATGGCCTGCCAGTGGGCGACGATGTTCAAGTCGTAGCGCCGCAGATCGGCCTCGGGCACCTTGTTGGGATCGAACAAACCCCGGATCAGTTCGTGGAAGAACTTGGTCTGGCCGTCCTCGTCGATGCCCTCGAAACGGTCATCGCCCAGGCGCATCTTGAGCGCCGCCAGCGTGCCGCCCTCAAAGAAGCCCAATACCCAGCGGTTCAGAACCAACTCCTGATGAAAGCTGCGCTTCTTGGCAGCCGCACTCCTTGTGGTTTTTGCAGCTCGTGCCATCAGACATCCTCCACCGAGAACATGCGTTCCAGGAACTCCGGCTCGATCTGCCGCAGCTTGAGCACGCGAGTGGCACCGCCTTCCTCGGCGGCCTGCGTCAGCACGGTGGGGATGTTGTGGTCGCCGTTGATGTAGACCACGTCGAACTCGTTGTCCGCCGGGTTGATGGCCAGCTTGTCGCAGAGCTTGCCTACACCTTCGTAGTCCAGCATATCGCAGTCGCGCCACAACACGAGGCAGCTTTCACCGCCGGGCAGCGTGCCGGTGACGGTGACAAAGCCGCGCTGTGGCTTGGCGTCGATGTGCTTGACTCGCAGGCCGATCAGGAAATTGAATGTCTCGACCAGATCGATCTTGCGCGGCTCGAACGCTCCCGCCGAATCCACAGCCACGTTGAGGGTGTAGTCGAAAGGCTTCTTGAAGTCTTCCACCGACAGCAGTGAGCCACGGCTCTCCACGTCCAGCACGTAGTTGAGTAGGTAGTCGTCCTTGGCTTGCTGCGGCAGGGTGTTCAACAGATCGCCCTGCGCGGCAGTGCGGCGCAATTGCAGGTTGTTCAGGGCGTCTTCGTAACTTTCAAGCTTGAGGACTTTGAAGCAGTGGGAGATACCGGTGTCCGGTGCAGTCGGCTTTCCGTTTGCCCATTCGGCAGAGAATACGACCTTCTGCAAGCGTGGCTTGAGCACAGTATCGAAATACTCACCCTGCTCAACAAGTAGGTACTGCCGCTTACCCCCATCCCTGCGATTCAAAGTGATGGTGGCGTGTGCCGTTGTTCCGGATCCGCCGAAATAATCAAGTACCAGTGCATCATTTTTGGACGCGCCAGCGATATAAATGGCGTCAACAACGGCGTGAATCGACTTCGGGTAAGAGAACGCGCTTCCACCAAACAGATGCTTCAAAAGTGCAGTACCGTGCTCTGTTGAAGAATGTTTTGCATCAAACCACGACGATACTGATACAACTCCGTCCTCATTAGGACGTCTCTTGTAGTAGATATAATCCTGTCCGGATCGATCTTTTCTAACTGCCAACGATTTCAGAGAATTCGTGACAGTCTTTCCTTCCCAGCGCCACGTCTTCTCGACGCCGTCGTCGTTGTTAGGAAAGACCACCTGCTCGCCATCCTTGGGAGGCTCAATATCCACCCATAACTCGTTAACCTCATCCCACGACATTTCAGGGACCCGGATTCTCTCTCCGTAGATATAAATTGGGTAATAGAGTGCGCGGCGTGCGGATCGATCTGAGTTAGATCCCTCGCGCCTCAAATTCCGCCATTCGAATACCCCATCCTCATCGCGTTGATTGAATCTAGCCATTTGCTCGGTCGTCGGTGGCAGTCTGCCAATAACTGATTCTGAAGTTGCGCCAGCAAAAATTAGGTATTCATGGGAGACAGCGTAGCCGCTTTGTGTAGGACGTCCGGATGGGTTTGAACGCACCGTGACAGTTCCGAGAATCCGGCCGTCAAAGATATTTGACATTAGAAAGCTCAATTCGCGTTGTTGTGCATCATCAATCGCAGCAACCAATACGCCGTCCTTTGTCAGCAGATTCCTTGATCGAGAAATCCGACTGTCCATAAGCGATGCCCAGCTGGAAGACTTGTAGCCGTTCTTATAGGAAATGGCGCTTGCGTCTGTGTTGTATGGCGGGTCAATGTAGATGCAGTCAACACTGCCAAGATACTTCGATTGGAGCGTTCCAAGCCCTTGAAAGTTGTCGCCATGTATGAGAATGCCATTTAGCGTCGCGTCTATGTCGGCTAGATGCTTCAGTAAGCTGGCTCTGAAGTCAGCCGAGAACAGACTCGTATCCAACATCCGATACGGCGCAGCTTTCAAGTCCTCCACCGTCCCCGGCGCGTCGCCATCCCAAACGCCCAGTTGTTTCCACCGTTCCCATTGCTGCTCGTTCGCCACCACTTCCGGCCACAGTGCCTCCGGCACCCGATCCAGGGTGATGCAGTAGTGGCTGGAGACGACGAATTTCTTTTTCAGCCAGAGCTTTTTCTGAAAATCCTCCAGCTGTGCGAGGAAGGCAATTAACTCCAGCGCAATGCTGCGTAGGCACTGGATCATGCGCAGGTTCTTCTCGATATCTGCAAACGCGCCCGCGTTCTGCACGTCGTCCAGATGCATGACTTCGTTTTTGATGTAGAAGTCCAGCTCGCGCCGGAGGAAACCACCCAGATCCTTGTGGATGAAGTAGTCAGCCGTATTCTTGGTGGTGTAGTCGCTCAGGTGCTTTTCCAGCAGGGTTCGCTGCGGATTCTTTTCGGTAGGCGCACGGTTACCCAGAGCCAGCCAGCGTGCCTTGACGGCAACGTCCGCTAGCACGGCCTCTACGGCCCTGGTAACCAGCGCCTCCTGCTTGGTGCCTTTGGGCTGGGCAGCGTACTCAAAGCGGATGATCAGATCCTGATTTCCGTCACTGCCCGATACTTCCTCCACGGGCACCAGTTCGTCTTCGTACTCGTCGCCGTTTTCATCCACACGGGTGACGGTCTTGGCCGCTACTAGCGCAAACCGACGTTCCTTGTCGTTGTCCTTGCGGTTGTCCTTGGCGGTGTCGGCGGCGGCAAGGCGGAAATGCACCGTGCGGCCGTCTTCAAGCTTGAAGCTGTAGTTGCTGAAGTTCTCGCCGCTCTTGGTGTAGTACTGATCCTTATTGGCCCAGTGCAGCATCACCTCTTCGCCCGCGTAGGGGATGGCGTAGGTGTCGCCCTTGTAGCGACGCTGGCTGATGAAGTCGCCTTCGCTGTAATAGCGAGAGAAAAAGGTGAGCAGGTGCGAGAACACGGTGTTTTCGTGTTCATTGACACCGGCACCGTACTGAGCCAGTTTCTGCCGAAGCTCCAGCACTTTGGGCACGGTATCCGGGTTGATGCCATCCGCCTGATACTGAGCTTCCTTTTCCTTGAGCTCACGCATCACTTGTTCACGTTGCGACTCATGACCACTGCTTAGGGCTGCCTGGACTTTTTCGGCCAATCGGTTTTCCAGGTAGTTGTTGATCTCGCTCGCGCGGGCGTTGAGAATGCGGTAGATGCCAAAGTCCAGTTCTGGGCGATCAATTTGGAAGATCTCGCGCAGCTTGGCGACAAGCTCCTGGAATTTGGGATTTTGTGTGTTGGTCATGACTTGCCCTGGTGTCGGATACTTGAATCGGGTTAGAGCACTTGCCAGCGCACGCTGAACAGGGTCTCGTGGTTTGTCTTTTCCTGCAGGCGCTGCTGGAGCGAGGCAATCAGCTCGTCGCGCTTGGCGATGATCTCGTCTTCGACAACGAAGATTTCCTGCCGCAGGCGGCGCTGCTTGCGTTCCAACTCTGACAGTTCGCGCTGGATGCCGTCCTGCTCCTGCAAGGTGGCGGCCTTGCGGGCGTCGCGCTTCAACTGGGCTATGCGCGCCTTGGTGGCCTTCAGGGCTTCCTCTGCGGCTAGCAGCTTATCGTCGGCCCAGTGTTCCAGTTTGTCGCGTTCTTCATTGAACAGGCGCTGGTTGCCTTCCAGCACCTGGGCAATAGTAGCTTCGAGTGCGCGCCGGCTGTTGGCCAGCAGGGCCTCAGGCACAGCGGTGCTCAAAGGACTAGGCCTGCCTACTGCTGGAATGGTCATCAGCTTTTCGCAGGTTTCCTGATCCAGCGCCTGGCCATCGTCAGTGAGGCCGGAGAACAGCAGTGCCTCGGTGGTCTCGAAGGCGGTGACTTCCAGTCGAGCCAGCGTAAGCCAGCCGGACACGCCGCGCAGTCTCTCGATGACAGAAACGCGTGCGCCGTGTTTGCCATAATCGAGTTTCAAGGTGGCGACGGGCGTGGCCGCGTTCAGGCTGGCATCAATGCTCCATTCGCCCAGCGGGTGGCTGAGGCGATAGGCGTGCGCCAGCATGTCCGGCTGCGCCGCACCACGAATGAGCTGGTAGCGGCCCGTGGCGATGCCAGTTGGTGGCGTGTTCAAAGAGAACGCATAGGACTGTTCATCGAAGCGCGCACGGCCTTCCAATGCAAAGCAGGTGACACCCCAGAACCAACGTCCCAGCTTGTCGAGCCGTGCCTCGGCGTCTTGAAGGCGCAGCTTGAGCCGGTCGTGAACGTCCTCATCGAAGTTTTCCAGCAGTTGGGATTGGGTGTCCTTGATACGGTCGGCGATGACTTCTTCCAGTTCCGTTTGCAAGGCATTGAAGGCGGCTTCGATCTGCTCGGGCTGGCGACAGGTGTCGTAGATCTGGAGGATGCGCTTCTCGAAGTCGAGGCCGCCTTCAATGCGGCCTAGCACTTCATCGCTTGCACCGAACACGCCGGAGAACAAGTTGAACTTTTCGGTGAGCAGTTCCAGAACGCGCTGGTCGGCCTGGTTTCGGGTATTGAGGAAGTTGATGACCACGACGTCGAAACGCTGACCGTAGCGGTGGCAGCGGCCAATGCGCTGTTCGACACGCTGCGGGTTCCAAGGCAGGTCGTAGTTGATGATGAGTGCGCAGAACTGCAGGTTGACACCTTCGGCAGCCGCTTCGGTGGCGATCATGATTTCCGCGCCGTTGCCGTCATCCTTGCGGAAGTGGTCGATCAACGCTGTTCGACGATCTACTTGCGGCGAGCCGGTGACGCGATCCGTGCCTTTGTGTTCTTCCAGCCAGTGTTGGTAGATGGCGGTGGAATCTTCATGATTGTTGGTGCCGCTAAATAGCACCAGCTTGTCCGCGTGGCCGTTTGCCGAGAGGAAACGGTGCAAGTACTCCTGCGTGCGCTTGGACTCCGTGAAGATGATGGCTTTGCGCGGTGCGCCTAGTTCGGCCATCTTGCCGAAGCCCAAAGTGAGCGCCTTCAGTAGCGCCTGCGCCTTGGTGTCGGTTTGCAGCGCCTGGGCGGCATCGACGAACGCAGTCAGCTCGGCGATCTCGGCGCTGATGGCAGCACGGATGGCATGTGCGTCTTTTGCAGCGCTCGTCTGGTTGTTTTCCGCTGGTGCGGGGGTAGGAGCTTTGGCGGCTTCGTCAGCCTCGCTGGCTTCCTCTTCCAAATAGTCTTGCTCTAGGTCGTCCTCAGCAATGAGCTGTTCGACCAGTTGGCTGCCATCGTCTTCCGTTGTGTCTGCTGTAAGCAATCCCTGGAGACGCTCGCGGATGGTGAGGAGAGTGCCCGTCACTGCAGTTGCGCTGGAGGCTAGTAGTTTGCGCAAGATCAGCGCCGTGAGATGGCGTTGC
>NZ_JBKEAA010000023.1:0-15548 GCF_047971665.1 Castellaniella sp.
ATGGACCTGGTGGCGGGTGTGGGCAAGGTGGTGGTGCTGATGGAACACGTCGCCCGCGCCAAGGACGGCACGGAGTCCCTGAAGCTGTTGCCCGAGTGCACGCTGCCGCTGACCGGGGTGGGGGTGGTGAATCTGATCATCACCGACCTGGGCGTGATGGAAGTCACCGACGACGGCTTGCGGCTGACCGAGCTGGCACCGGGCGTGACGGTCGACGAAATCCGCGCCAAGACCTCCGCCAGACTGGACGTCTCGGGACTGGTGTGAACTCAGCGGGTGGGCGCACCCGCTGTCCGATTTGCCGTCAGGCCGCCCCCGCAAGAGATGCGCCCCCTTCCGGAAAAGGCGCGCTCCCCCGCGGAAGGCAGACCTGCCTCCGGTGAAGACAGGCGGCGCATCAAGCCGTCTGTTCCGGTGCGATGCCCAGTTCCTGAATCATTTTTTCGCGCATCACGAATTTCTGCGCCTTGCCCGTCACCGTCATCGGGACTTCCGGGACAAAGCGGATGTAGCGCGGCACCTTGTAGTGCGCGATCTGGTCGCGGCAGAAATCACGGATCTCCTCCTCGGAACACTCGATGCCGGGCTTGGTGACGACCCACGCGCACAACTCCTCTCCATAGCGCACATCGGGGATGCCGAAGACCTGCACCGACTGGACTTTCGGGTGGCGGAAAAGGAATTCCTCGATCTCTCTCGGATACAGATTTTCGCCACCGCGGATGACCATGTCCTTGACGCGGCCGATGATGTTGCAATAGCCGTCGGCATCGATCACGGCCAGATCGCCGGTGTGCATCCAGCCTTCGCGCACCACCTCGCTGGTGCGCGCGGGATCGTTCCAGTAGCCCTGCATCACGGAGTAGCCACGTGTGCAAAGCTCGCCGCGCTCACCGACCTTGACCGTCTTGCCGTCGACATCCACCAGCTTGACCTCGAGATGGGGTTGTACCTGACCCACGGTCGTCACCCGCCGCTCCAGCGGGTCATCCGCCGAGCTCTGGAACGACACCGGGCTGGTCTCGGTCATGCCGTAGGCAATGGTGACTTCGCTCATGTGCATCTGCGACACGACCCGCTTCATGGTTTCGATCGGGCAGGGCGAGCCGGCCATGATGCCTGTTCTCAATGTGGACAGGTCGAAGCGGTCGAAATCCGGATGGTCGAGTTCCGCGATGAACATCGTGGGGACCCCATGCAGCGCCGTGCAGCGCTCGGCCTCTACCGTGGACAGGACCGCAACCGGGTCGAATGACTCGCCCGGAAACACCATGGTGGCGCCTGTGGCGACACATGCCAGCACGGACATGACCATGCCAAAGCAGTGATAAAGCGGCACGGGAACGCACAGCGCATCCGCCTCCGTGAGCCCCATCGCGCGGGCGACAAAGCGGGCATTGTTGACGACGTTGTGATGCGTCAGCGTCGCACCCTTCGGACTGCCCGTGGTGCCGCTGGTGAACTGGATGTTGATGGGATCGTGGCAGGTCAGCGTCGGCGCCTCGCCGATGCCGGCACCCCGCCCGCTGTCCAGCACCTCATTGAAATTGAGCATGCCCGGCGTGCGGCCTTCGCCCATCCGGATGACGATGCGCAAATCCGGCAGCCGGTCGGCGCGCAACGCGCCGGGCTCGCAACGCTCCAGCTCCGGCGCGAGCGCCTTGAGCATTTCCAGATAGTTGGACGTCTTGAGCTGTTCCGCCGCCACGATAGCCCGGCAACCCGCGGTATGCAGGGCGTATTCCAGTTCCGCGAGGCGATAGGCCGGGTTGATATTGACGAGAATGACGCCGATGCGGGCCGTGGCGAACTGCGTCAACACCCACTCTTCACGATTGGGCGCCCAGATGCCCAACCGGTCGCCCTTGCGCAGACCGAGCGCCTGAAACCCGGCCGCCAGGGCCGACACCTCCGCCTCGAACTGGCGCCAGCTCCATCGGGTTCCGGTCGCGCGAAACACGGCGGCCAACTGGTCCGGCCTCCGGCTGACGGTCTCGCGCAAAAGCGCATCCATCGTCAGCGAGGACAGCGGAACACCCGTCGGACCGCTGACATGCGCCAGATTGTCGTGAGGGACGGTATCGATAGGGGAGATGTCCGAACTCATTGATGCATTGCCTCCTGTGTTTCGTCTTTGCCTGATGTGGGCATCCTGGCAGGGATGATGTGTGCGCGATCCGGTCAACGCCCACATGGGGGATGAGACCGCGTGTCCGCGCGATGGTTCAAAGTGATGGTGATGCGGCTCTTTTTGCGAGCAGGGCCCGCGTGACGCGTGATCCCGGGGGACGACCCAGGAAAGCGCTGATCCAGGCTGAGCAGTCTACCAGCCGGTCCAGATCGACCCCCGTCTCGGCGCCCAGGGCATGGAGCAGGTAGACGACGTCCTCGGTCGCCACATTGCCCGATGCGCCTTTGGCATACGGACAACCGCCAAGGCCCGAGACCGAGCTGTCGAAACTGCGCAGCCCGAATTGCCAGGAAGCCATGACATTGGCAATCGCCATGCCGTAGGTATCGTGATAATGGCCGGCCAGTCTCGAGACCGGCACGTTGGCGGCCACCGCCGCCAACATGCGCTGCACCGACGCGGGCGTGCCGACGCCGATCGTGTCTCCCAGGGACACCTCGTAGCAGCCCAGTTCGCTCAGATCCCGGGCAACCGCGGCCACCTGGGCGGGGTCGATGGGGCCGTCATAGGGGCAGCCGATCACGCACGAGACGTAGCCGCGCACTCGAATGCCGGCCCGACGCGCCGCTTCGACGACAGGCACGAAACGTCCGATCGACCCGGCGATCGAGCAGTTGATGTTGCGTTGCGAGAATCCTTCGGAGGCCGCGGCGAAAATCGCCACTTCCGTCGCACCGGCGGCCATCGCCGCCTCGAAGCCTTTCATATTGGGCGTCAGCACAGGATAGCTGACCCCGTCGTCCTTGGGCAGGGCGGCCAGCAGCCTCGCATGGTCAGCCATCTGCGGCACCCATTTGGGCGACACGAACGCAGTCGCTTCGACCTGTCTCAATCCCGTCGCCACCAGACGCTCGATGAACGCCAGCTTGGTGTCCGTCGGCACGATCCCTGCCTCGTTTTGCAGTCCATCCCGGGGACCCACCTCGACGATGCGCGCGGTCATGCTCATCGCTCAGCCTCGCACGCGAACCGGCCTGGTCCGCCCATGCATCCGGAGGCAGCCGCCAAGCACCGGAGGCACTCGGCGCGGCACTGGAATCCGGCCGGACACGGCCTTGTTTGACGGGGGATGATTCGCACCACACATCCTTGCGATTGGCTTGACTCGGTATTTGCTCAGGATAGACATCCCGCAGAGGGCAGTCGCGCCAATTTCTTTGCAAATTCTGCCAATGACTTGGATAATTCCTGCATGCAGCCGACTGCCGCCGAAACACCGATCGCCTTCGTTCAGTCGATCATCCATGCTTATGAGCGCTACGGGAAAGCCCCCGATCACGCCTTGCGCGCGGCGCAAATCCCGCAATCGATCCTGGCCCGCCCCGGGGCGCGGGTCACAGCGGATCAATTCGAGGCGTTGTCGGATGCCGCCATGCGGGAGCTCGACGACGAAGCGCTCGGCTGGTTCGCCCGGCGTCTGCCATGGGGGACCAACGGCATGCTGTGCCGCGCCGCGTTGCCCTCGGCCGACTTGCGGGTCGCCTTGTCACGCTGGTGTCGCCATTACGCGCTGCTGGTCGACGATATCCGCCTCGAAATGCGCATCGAAGGCGGCTCGGCCCATCTGGATGTCCATGAACGCACGGATCTGGGACGGCAGCGCGAATTCTGTCTGGTGACCACCTTGCGCAACGCCCTGGGCTTTGCCTGCTGGCTGATCGACTCACGCATCCCTTTGACCGGGGCGCGATTTCCGTACCCCGAACCCGCGCATGCCAGAGCCTATGGCGTGATATTTCGCGGGCCAGTGAGTTTTCAGGCCCGGCATGCCGGCTTCAGCTTCGATGCCGAATACCTCAAGCTGCCCGTGCGCCGCGACGACCGCGACCTGCGCCAGATGTTGTTGCGCCCCTTGCCCCTGATCGTGCTGCAATACAGGCGCGACCGGCTGCTGTCGCAGCGTCTGCGGGATCTGCTGCGGGCGCGCGGTCTCGAACTGTCCAATGCGGACGCCCTGGCCTTCGAACTCAATTTGTCCACCCGCACGCTGTACCGCCATCTGTCCGAGGAAGGCACCTCGTTGCAACGTCTCAAGGACGAGGTACGGCAGGAGGTGGCCATTCACCTGCTCACCAAATCACGCAAGTCATTGAAGCAGGTGGTCGCGGCCGCCGGATTTCGCAACGAGGCAAGCTTCAACCGGGCGTTCAGGAAATGGACGGGTCAGAGTCCGGGCCAGTACCGTCACGCCATGACGGGCCGCTGACGTTGCCCTACCCGTTCTGGGCGTCGAGTTTATTTTTCAGTTCATCCAGCGGCGGCGCGCCGTTGATGCGGGCGCCATCGGCAAAGAACAGCGCCGGCGTGCCTTGCACGTTCAGTTTGCGGCCCAGTTCGAGATTGGCCTGAAGCGGCGTGTCGCATTCCGCCTTGACCGGATCCTTGCCGTTGAGCATCCAGTCTTTCCAGGCCTGGGCCGGGTCGGCCGCGCACCAGATGTCACGCGAACGGGTGGAGGAATCCGCCGAGAGGATCGGGAACAGGAAGGTATAGACCGTGACATTGTCGACGTCTTCCAGGGTCTGGTGAAGCTGTTTGCAGTAGCGGCAGTTCGGATCCTCGAAGACGGCGATCTTGCGCGCGCCGGAGCCCTTGACCTGCTTGATCGCGCGATCCAGCGGCAGGCTGTCGAACACCACTTTCTGGAGCGCCTCGAGCCGTTCGGCCGTCAGATCCCGGCGCGCCCGGGCATCGACCATCGAGCCCTGCAGCACATAATCCACCTGGATATCGGTGTACAGCAGGTCCATGCCGACCTGAACCTCGAAGATCCCCGTCATGGGGGTCGCCCGCACACCGTCCACCTGAATGCCGGGAAAGCGCTGCTCAAAGGCGCGCTGGACGGCCTGAGTCGAATCGGTCCGGGTCGAATCGGACTGAACGCTCGCGGTCTGGACATTCAAGACCGGCTCGCCGGACGGTTGCGCCTGCACGGACAGACTGGCACACAGCAGCACGGCGGCCAGATTCAGGGAGTGTTTCATGGAGTGAACCTCGACAAACGGACCGGCGGTCAATCGCCGGCGGCCGCCCGGATCAGGCGGCGTTTAAGGAAAGGCAGGCCATCGACGAGGCGCATGCCCTGATTGCGAGCCCAGGCGGTCGGCGCGTTCGACGCGCCAAACAAGCGGTGCAGGCCATCCGTGACCAGGCCCATGGCCCAGACGGGTTCGGCGCGGCGGCGACGGTAACGGGCCAGAACCCTGGGGTCGCCCGGCGCGCGATAGGATTCACGCGTCCGCAGCACATCCACCAGATCCCGCACATCCCCCAACCCCAGGTTCAGCCCCTGTCCTGCAAGCGGATGCACCCGATGCGCCGCATCGCCCACCAGGGCGATCCCCGGCGCGACCATGGCGCTGCGCTCCAGGGTCAGCGCAAAGCCCTGCGGCCGTGTGCGCAGGCGCAATGCGCCCAGACGATCCTCTGTGATGGCGCGCGCGTGCGCGGCGAAAAACTGCTGCTGGGCCTGGGCATCCAGCGCCAGCCATTCACGCGCGCGGCCCTCGGGCATGGACCACACCAAAGACGCCTGCGGGCCGTCCGCCGTATCCGGCAGAGGCAGCAGCGCAAACACGCTGTCGCCCGTGAACCATTGGCAGGCGCGGTTCTGGTGCGGCAAACCGAGATCCAGATGCGCGACCACCCCCATATCGCCATAAGGCGTGTAATGGTATTCAATTCCGGAGGCCTGCCGCACCGGGGAGCGCGCGCCGTCGGCGCCGACCAGCAGCGCCGCCTCCAGCACCTGGCCCTGGCTGGTCGTGACCCGCACGCCCGCCACGCGATTTTCCAGACGCTCGAAACGGTCCTCGTGCCAGACAATGCCCATGACCTGAACAGCCTGATGCAGCGCGCGTTCGATCTCTCCGGCCTCGACGATCCAGGTCAGCGTGTCGCGCGCGTCCTGCCAGGCCGACAGGCCCAGTCGGCCATCAGCATCGCCCTGGATTTCCATGGCCTGGACCGCCGTGACGCGACGCGCATCCATCAGCCGCCAGGCCCCCAGGCGATCGAGCAGATCGCGGCTGGCGGGCGAAATCGCGTAGACACGCGGGTGATAGTCATCCGCGGCCAGTTGGTCGGGGACCTGGCGCGCGCCCAGCAGCGTGGCGGGCAGGCCCGCCCGGGCCAGCCCCAGCGCGCAGGCCAGACCGGCGATGCCTGTGCCGCAGACGAGTATGGAATCCTGATTCTTCATCCGATCATCTCACTGTGTCCCGCGCCGGAAATCGCGGCGCAGGAGGTTCCTGTCCTGGACGGCGCTCAGCGCGCCGACGGCGCCCCGGCCCGCGCGGGCCACAGCAGCCACATCCGGCCGGATTGCTTCATGCGCCCGGCGCTCGCTCCCGCCTCGTCTCCGGTACCCCAATAAAAATCGGCCCGGGCTGCGCCCTTGATCGCGGCGCCGGTATCCTGGGCGAACACCAGTCGCCGCAACGGATTCGCGCCTCTCTGAGCGCCGGTCTCGAGGAAAACCGGCGTCCCCAGCGGCACATAGGCCGGATCGACCGCGATCGAGCGCTGCGGCATCAGCGGCACCCCATAGGCCCCCTTGGGACCGAGCTCGGGATCGACGATGGCCTCCTCGCGGAAGAACACCATGGCCGGATTCACGTTCAGCAGTTCCGGCACCCGTTCGGGATGGGTGCGCGCCCAGGCCTTGATGTTCTGCATGGAAGCCCTGGACAACGGCATTTCGCCTTGCCGGGCCAGCCATTGACCGATGGAGGCGTACGGCCGCCCATTGTGGTCGGCATAGGCCAGCCGCAGCACACTGCCATCGGGCAGGACGGCCCGGCCCGATCCCTGGATCTGCAGGAAAAACGCCTCGACCGGATCATTGGCCCAGGCGATCACCGCGGGCTGGCGGGCCGGATCGGCCGTGATCTGGGCCCGCGTGTCATAGGGCACCACCCGGCGCCCCTCGAGTTTGCCGCGCACCCGCTTGCCGGCCAATTCGGGATAGACCGCCCCCAGGTCGATGGTCAGCAGATCGTCCGGCGTCGCGTATAGCGGCCACTGGTAGACCCCCTCCCGTGTGCGCGATGCGCGGATGAGCGGTTCGTAATAGCCCGTCACGGTACCGCTGGCAGACTGACCCGCGGATGCGTCCAGTCGCCAGGGCCGCAACTGATCCTGCAGGAACCGGCGCACCTCCACGCTGCCCGCCCCGGCGCCCAGGCCGGACTGCGCCGCGGCCTGGCAGACCGGCTGCCAGGCCCGGGGCGCCGCGCGCGCCGGCAATGTCAGCGATCCCGACACGGGCCGCATCAGCCCCCGGCAATCATTCAGCAGCGCCTTCCAGACATGCGCCAGGTCATCATCCCTCCAACCCGGCAGGCTGTCCCAGGAAACGGCCGTATACCGCCCCTGCAGCGCCCGCGCGGGAGTCTCCGGCAACGCGGAGAGCGGCGGGACCGCCAACGGCTGGCCGACCGAGACGGCGCCGCCAGCGCCATCCCCAGGGACGGCATTATCGAGCGGCACCGAGGAGCAGGCGCTCAGAACGACCAGGACGGTCGCAGACCACAGTAACTTTTTCATGCCGGAGCGGCACCCGGGGGTGCACTAAAATGAGGGCTGTACGAAACCGTCATCATGACATATCCGGACCCACTTTCGCCATGACCGAACTGCCCGCCGCCCGCATCGCCCCCAGCCTGCTGTCCGCCGATTTCGCCCGCCTGGGCGAAGAGGTCGTCAATGTGGTGGCCGCGGGGGCCGACTGGATCCATTTCGATGTCATGGACAATCATTACGTGCCCAATCTGACCATGGGGCCCATGCTGTGCGCGGCCTTGCGCCCTCACACGACAGCCCCCATCGACGTGCACCTGATGGTCGAACCTGTCGATTCCCTGGTGCCGGCGTTCGCCCAGGCCGGCGCGAACATCATCAGTTTCCACCCCGAAGCCTCGCGGCATGTCGACCGCACCCTGGCCCTGATCCGCGACCACGGGTGCCGGGCCGGGCTGGTGTTCAACCCGGCCACGCCCCTGAAATGGCTGGATCACGTCATGGACCGTCTCGACCTGATCCTGCTGATGTCGGTCAACCCGGGCTTCGGCGGTCAATCCTTCATCCCGCATACGCTGAAAAAACTCACTCAGGCGCGTCAGCGCATCGACCACTGGATGGCCGAGGGCGGCCAGCCCATCGACCTCGAAGTCGACGGCGGCGTCAAGGCCGACAACATTGCCGACATCCGCGCCGCCGGCGCCGATGTCTTCGTGGCGGGCTCAGCGGTTTTCGGACAACCGGACTACGCCCGTGTGATCGCCGCCCTGCGCGACGGCATTGCCCAGGGAGAAACACGGCGGCGCGCAGCGGGCGGTCAGGATCCGGCGCGCGCCTGACGCCCCGACACGACGTCATCCATCGACAAGTGATAGGATGACACCCGCTGATGTGAGAGATCCCCTGAATGCGATTTTCCGGAATTCTGTTCGACCTGGACGGCACGCTGCTGGACACCCTCCCCGATCTGGCGGACGCCGCCAACGCCATGCGACGGGACATGGGCCTGCCCCCGATCGCCGAGGACATCATCGGCACCTATGTCGGCAAAGGCGTGGAGCAACTGGTCATCCGCACCCTGAGTCATGAGGGCGCCGCCGCCAACGTGGACATGGTCATGCGCGGCCTGGCGCGCTATCAGGACCACTACCGGGCGCTGAACGGCCAGCGCAGCCACCTCTACACCGGGGTGCTCGAAGGCCTGCAGGCTTTTCGCGATCAGGGCGCCCGGCTGGCCGTGGTCACCAACAAGGGCACCGAATTCACCGCGCCCCTGCTGCGCCAGAAGGGTCTGGACGGTTATTTCGACGCCGTCGTCTGCGGTGACACCTGCGCGCGCAAAAAACCCGATCCCATGCCGCTGTTGCATGCCTGCGACCTGCTGGGCACATCGCCTGCCGGGACGCTGTTCATCGGGGATTCGATCAATGACGCCCTGGCGGCGAACGCCGCCGGCATGCGCGTGCTGGCCCTGCCCTACGGCTACAACGAAGGCCGCCCTGTGCAGAGCCTGCCAGTGGATGCTATAGTTGACTCCCTTGTCGAGGCCGCCCAGTGGGCCGCCGACGCGACTTCACAGACCGAACACGCATGACCATGACTGCTTACCCGATCGACACCGGCGCCTATTGGCGCTGGTGGTGTTTTTGTTCCGGGTAATGACGGTTACACGGTATGCGCAGACCTTGCTGCGCTGCCCGCTCCACAGCCCGGACCCCTCATCGGCCGGGCTGTTTCGTTTCTGTCCCGGTCTGTCCCCCCCACCCAGAGACCACCATGACGGAAATCGAATTCAACGCACTGGCCGCCCAAGGCTACAACCGGATTCCGCTGATCGCGGAAACCTACGCCGACCTGGACACGCCCCTGGCGATCTACCTGAAGCTGGCCCACGCGGGACCTGAGGCAGGACGCAACAGCTGCCTGATGGAATCCGTGGTGGGGGGCGAGCGCTTCGGCCGCTATTCCTTCATCGGCCTGCCGGCCAAAACCTTGATCCGCGCCACCGGCACCACCACCGAAGTCGTCACCCGCGGCCAGGTCGTGGAAACCCACGAAGGCGATCCCCTGGCCTTCATCGAAGCCTTCCAGAAACGCTTCCGGGTCGCGCTGCTGCCCGGCATGCCGCGTTTCGCCGGCGGCCTGGCCGGCTATTTCGGCTACGACACCGTGCGCCATATCGAGCCGCGCCTGGGGCCCTGCGTCAAGCCGCGCCCGTCCGGCCAGCAGCCGGGCACGCCCGACATCATGCTGCTGCAGATCGACGAGCTGGTCATCGTCGACAATCTGGCGGGCCGCACCTACCTGATCGTCTACGCCGATCCCCAGCAGCCCGAGGCCTACGCCCTGGCCCGCCGCCGCCTGAAGGCCCTGCGTGAAAAACTGCGCACGCCCGTGGTCATCCCCTATGCCTACGCCAGCATGCAGACCCCCACGGAACGCGACTTCAAAAAAGACGACTATCTGGCCGCCGTGCGCAAGGCCAAGGATTACATCACCGCGGGCGATCTGATGCAGGTCCAGGTCGGCCAGGTGATCGCCAAGCCCTTCCGCGACTCGCCACTGTCGTTGTACCGAGCGCTGCGGTCTCTGAATCCCTCGCCCTACATGTACTACTGGAACTTCGACACATTCCACGTCGTCGGCGCCTCACCGGAGATCCTGGTGCGCCAGGACCGGGAATTCGAGGACGGCCGTCCCCGCGAAATGGTCACCATCCGCCCCCTGGCCGGGACGCGCAAGCGCGGCGCCACCCAGGACGACGACCTGCATCAGGAACAGGAATTGCTGGCCGATCCGAAGGAACGCGCCGAACATGTCATGCTGATCGACCTGGCGCGCAACGACATCGGCCGCGTATCCAAGGCCGGCACGGTCGAGGTCACCGACACCATGGCCATCGAACGCTATTCGCATGTCATGCATCTGGTGTCCAACGTGCGCGGCGAACTGAACGACGGCATGAGCAACATCGATGTGCTGCGGGCCACCTTCCCCGCCGGAACGCTGACCGGCGCGCCCAAGGTCCGGGCCATGGAAATCATCGATGAACTGGAACCCGTGAGCCGCGGCATCTATGGCGGCGCCGCCGGCTACATGAGCTACGGCGGCGAGATGGATCTGGCCATCGCCATCCGGACCGGTATCGTCCGCGACGGCATGCTGTACGTCCAGGCAGCCGCCGGCATCGTCGCCGACTCGGACCCCGAAAAAGAATGGCAGGAAACCGAAGCCAAGGCCCGCGCCCTGCTGCGCGCCGCCGAGCAGGTGCAGTTCGGGCTGGACGAGCCGATCTGAGGCGCCTGCCGCGCCGCGCCACGCGGGCGCGGCGCGGCGTCTCAGATGCGCACCAATGAATCCCGGGTGATGTCGGCGATGGTGCGCGCGCCGGTCAGCGTCATGGCCACGCGCATCTCCTTTTCCATGAGGTCCAGCAGGTTGGCCACGCCAGCCTCGCCATCCGTGGACAGGGCATACAGCCAGGCACGGCCCAGCAGCACAGTGTCGGCCCCCAGCGCCAGCATGCGCACCACATCCAGGCCGGTCCGCACGCCCGAATCCACCAGCAGCTTGATCTGACCCTTGACCGCATCGGCGACCGCCGGCAGCGCGCGGGCGGTGGACAGCACCCCGTCCAGTTGCCGCCCGCCATGGTTGGACACCACGATCCCGTCAGCCCCAAAACGCACGGCATCGCGCGCATCATCCGGATCCAGGATGCCCTTGATGATCATCGGCCCCTTCCAGAAATCGCGGATCCATTGCAGGTCCTTCCAGGAAATCGACGGATCGAAATTATTCCCCAGCCAGCCGATGTAATCCTCAAGGCCGGTCGGCTTGCCCAGATACCTGGACACATTGCCCAGATCGTGCGGACGGCCCCGCAGGCCGACATCCCAGGCCCAGCGTGGATGCAGCACCGCCTGCACATAACGGCGCAGGGCGGCATAAGGGCCGCTCATTCCCGAGTGCGCATCCCGATAGCGGGCGCCCGGCACCGGCATGTCCACCGTGAACACCAGCGTCGATACCCCGGCCGCCTGGGCGCGCTCCAGCACGCTCTTCATGAAGCCCCGGTCCTTCAGGACATACAGCTGGAACCACATGGGCCGGCTGATGGCGGGCGCGACTTCTTCGATGGGGCAGACCGACACGGTGGACATGATGTAGGGGATGCCCTTGCGATCCGCCGCCCGCGCCGCCTGGACCTCGCCCCGGCGGGCATACATCCCTGTCAGCCCCACCGGCGCCAGGGCGATCGGCAGGGAGAGGTGTTCGTCGAACAGGCGCGTGGACAGGTCCAGCTGCGACATGTCGTTGAGCACCCGCTGACGCAGCGCCACACTCGCCAGGTCGCTGACATTGTGCTGCAACGTGTATTCGGCATACGCCCCGCCATCGCCATAATGGAACAGGAAAGGGGGCAGGCGGCGCCGGGCGGCTTCGCGGTAATCGGTAGAGGCGGAAATGATCATGATGTCAGTATGAAAGGAGGCAAACGGGAGGAACGGGCGCGCCGCGCCTCGTCTTCGTCGAGCTTGCGCACAGTGCCGTGCACAAAGTCGAGGTGCAACCAGACGGTCGACCGGGCGGTTTCGGCGTCACCACGCAGGATGGCTTCCATCAGCGCCTGGTGCTGGGCCGTCAATTGATCCTGGGTATGCTGCAGGGTGAACATCCGCTGGCGACTGTCCGTCACCGTCGCGCGCAGCAGCTCAAAGACGCCGCGCATCATCTGCAACAGCACGGCATTGTGGGAAGCCTCGGCGATGGTCAGATGAAACTGCGCATCGGCCTGCGCCGACAGGTCCGGATCACCGCAGCTCTGGAACCGCACCATGTCCTCGAACCGCTGCTGGATGGCCTGACAATCCCGGGGCGTGGCGCGCAGGGCGGCATGCCAGGCCGTGCCACCCTCCAGCGCATAGCGGGCCTCCAGCACATCGTAGCGGTATTCGGGGTCGTCGGACACCAGGTCTTCCAGCGGACGCACCAGATGCCGATCCTGCCAGCCCCCCGTCACAGGCTCGCGCGCCTGGACATACGTGCCTCCGCCCTGCCGGCTGCGCAACAACCCATGGCTGGCCAGCTGACGGATGGCCTCGCGCACCGAGGGCCGCGAGACACCGAGCGTCTCGGCCAGCCGGCGCTCGGCCGGCAGACGGTCGCCCGGCTTCAGCCCCTGTTCATCGATCAGGGTCTGAAGCTGTTCCACGAGGCGGTCGGACAGGCGCATACATGCAGGCAAAGAGAGTGCTTTAGAGCGTCGGGATCATCCAGGGCAGGACGTAAGCCTGCAACGTCGTAAAGATGCCGACGATGACAACGAACAGGAAACTATACTTGACCGTGAAACGCAAGAGGTCGGATTCGCGACCGACCAGCCCCACCGCCGCGCAGGCGATGGCGATGGATTGCGGCGAAATCATCTTGCCCGTGACGCCGCCAGTCGAATTGGCGGCCACAAGCAAGACTTCCGGCACCCCGATCTGATGCGCCGTGGCCGCCTGCAATGCCGCAAACAGCGCATTGGACGAGGTATCCGACCCTGTCAGAAACACGCCCAGCCAGCCCAACAGCGGCGAGAAAAACGTGAAGGCATCGCCCGAATACGACAGCGCCAGCGCCAGCGTCACGGACAGGCCGGAATAATTGGCAATGAAAGCAAACGCCAGCACCATGCCAATCGTGTAGATCGGGATGGCCAGTTCCTTCAGCGTCTCGCCCAACACGCACGCAGCAGAGGAAAGCTTCAGACGCGCTGTCACGATCGTGATCAAGGCGGCGATCATGATCGCCGTCCCCGTGGCCGAGAACCAGTCGAATTTGTAAATTGCGGCGTAGGAAACGGCCTGCTCCACGATGGGAGGCATTTTCTGGACCAGCCCGTCGAGCCAGGGGACGGACATGCTGGTGATCCAGCTGTGCAGAGGCCCATCACCCTGGAACAGATGTTTGAAGGGAGGAATCGACCAAATCGTGACCATCACCGTCAGCACGATGAACGGCGACCAGGCGCGCAAAACCTCGCCTTTCGTGAAGGCACGGCCGGAGGGACATGCTTCGGGGGCGTCCGGCGACAGATGCTCGGTCCCCTCCCCCGTGGCGGAGAAGCGGAAGATGGATGCCGGCCGCCACACACGCAGGAAAGCAGACAGCGCCACCAGGGCAACCAGCGCCGAGGTGATGTCCGGCAGCTCAGGGCCGATGAAATTCGAGGTCAGGTACTGCATGATCGCAAAACTGCCACCCGCCACGATCACCGCGGGCCAGGTTTCCTTCACGCCGCGCCAACCATCCATGATGGCCATGATGACAAACAGTACGATGATCGTCAGGAACGGCAATTGACGGCCAGCCATCTCACCGATGGCGAACGCCGGGATGCCGGTCACCTGTCCGGCCACGATGATGGGGATCCCCATGGCGCCAAAGGCCACTGGCGCCGTATTGGCCACCAGGCACAGGCCGGCGGCGTACAGAGGGCGGAAGCCCAGCCCCACCAACAATGCCGCCGTGATGGCCACTGGCGCGCCAAAGCCGGCCGCCCCCTCCAGAAAGGAGCCGAAGGCAAAGCCGACCAGCAGCATCTGCAGTCGCTGGTCAGCCGTCAGCGACAGCACCGATTCGCGTATCGTGTCGAACTGACCGGTCTTGACGGCAATCTTGTACAGAAAAACCGCGCCGATGATGATCCAGGCAATCGGCCACAGCCCATAGAAGAAGCCGTAGACAGCCGAGGCCAGGGCCTGTCCGGCAGGCATGCCGTAGAAGAACAGGGCCACGAGCAGGGCAAGCGCCACAGTCAAGGTTCCTGCCAGCCAACCCTTGAGACGCATCACGGTCAATGACAGGAAGAACAGCAGGATGGGAAGACAGGCGACCAGCGCAGAGAGCCAGATGTTGCCGGCAGGATCGTAATTCTGTTGCCAGATGCTAGAGGGCATCGAGGGGACTCCAGGGACAGGATGAGACGAGGCGAGATGTAGAGTTCAGTCCAGCATCCAAATGGACTTACCAATTTGATCGAACTCTAAGATTAATGGTGAATTTTATGGATTCGAGATATTTTCGGTCAATCCCGCTTAAATAGGTGTTTACCCTTGCTTGACATTAAGGCCATTCATTATTTTCTTATTAATCATGTAATTACGATCGCCTTCGTCCCATGATATCTTTTTGATTTCCAAGCTGACTATTTTATTAATGGCCTTACCAATAATGAGGCTCTGGATGATGAGGGTCTCTGTTCTGTGAAGCACGCAAACTGCCCACGCGCGAGGCTTGATCGACTGCGTCACGCAAGAAAAAACCAGTCGTATGCATCGTCAGGCTCCTGGCATTCGATACATCACACGCTCCTCATGCCTATTGGCCCGACAGGGTACTGGAGGGATCCTCATCAGACCCTCTGCAACATGTGACACAAAGCTCCAGAAGAACCGCTGAAACAACCGAAATCAGTCTAGTATCAGCACTCCGCCAGAACCATTTATTGCTTTTATTTCCAATATTTTGGAAATCCTGTCATGTCACGGACTGATTACACTCTCATCTCAGGCACCGACGAGTTCTGACCAGACCAAGCTAGCCCGGAAATTTCGCGACGAGGGTAAAAAGGAATAGGCGATCCCCGCCCGAAGGCCTATGGTTATTGGTATCTGACGCCAAACAACCAAAAGGAACGCCTATGCCAAATCGTACCACCGAACAACTGGATTTTGGGCGCCTTGGGCGGCGTCATTTGCAAGCCAATTTCCAGGGCGGCGACCTGAGTTCGGATGGCGGGCTGATGCTGCTGCGTCAAATTGACGCACGCACCGGTCTGTCGCGCCAA
>NZ_JBKEAA010000024.1:0-23957 GCF_047971665.1 Castellaniella sp.
ACTGGTGGAGCCGGGGGGAATTGAACCCCCGTCCGCAAGCCCTCCGCAAGTAGCTCTACATACTTAGTCGGCCTACTTTGAGTTTTAACCTTGGATCATGCCGGACGACAGGCCCTTCCTTGGCGATTCGCACTGATTTAAGATCCGACCCAGCGACCTGATCGAACCCGATTCCCTGTAGATGACGCTGCTGTGGGTTTGACCCCACCCGACCCAGGGACCAGTCGGTGCAGCGGCTCACCGCTTAAGCGGCCAGAGCGAAACGCTCGTCGTTGGCGTTTGTAGTTTTCCAGTGGATTTACGAGCGTACTGGTGCTCGGTATGCACTATCCTGTTTTGTGACCCGCGTCGAAACCAAATCGGCCCCAGAGTCTGCCATTGTACCGGTATTTCCAGCCCAACGAAATTACAATCGTCGCCATGAAAATGCGATCCTGCACGGGCACTGACATGCCGCCCCCCCTCTCCGGAAACCCGCCATGCTGAGTTGGCTGACGGGGCGCGATGCGAGCGATCAGGCTCTGAACCAGGCCCTGGCCTCGCTGGACATGCGGGTCTGGCCAGCCCTGCTGGATCAACACCGGTTCCTGCGCGGCCTGGACACCCGGGAGGCCGAGACCTTGCGCCAGCACACGGCCTGGATCCTGGCGAACAAATCCTTTCACGGCGCCCATGACCTGCGAGTGACGCCGGGCATGCGCCGCTCGATCGCCGTGCAGGCCGCCCTGCCGATCCTGGGGCTGGACACCTCGCTGTACCGGGGCTGGACGCAGATCGTGGTCTACCCGGGCGGCTTTCTGGTGCCGCGCACCGAGACCGACGAGACGGGGGTGGTTCATGAATACGTCCAGGAAACTGCCGGGGAATCCTGGGAAGGCGGCCCGGTGATCCTGTCCTGGGAGGACGCCCGTGCCTCGGCGGACGCGCAGGCGAACGTGGTGATTCACGAATTCGCCCACAAGCTCGACCAGCGCGATGGAGGCGCCGACGGCATGCCAGGACTGCGCGCGCACCGGGACCTGGATCCCCGCCGCTGGACCGAGGTCCTGAACAGGACATTCGACGATTTCAATGCCTGGCTGGATGAAATCGAACCCCTCATCCCGCCCGACGTGGATCCGGAATCCGACGAGGCAACCGGATGGTACGCGGAACTGCCGCTGGACCCCTACGCCGCGCAGGATCAGGCCGAGTTCTTTGCGGTCAGCTCGGAAAGCTTTTTCATCGAGCCCCGGGCGATGGCGGCGGCCTGGCCAGAATGGTATCAATTGCTGGTGCAGTATTATCGACAGGATCCCCTGAGCCGCCTGGATGACGCTGGCGTGCCACGCCCCGTCCGCCCCTGAGCTGATGGGCCATCCCACTTTCTCGAAGGAATCTTGAACATGGACATCACGCTCACGGCTGCCGACGGTCATGCGTTTACCGCCTACCTGTGTGGCCCGGCGGATGCCCGGGCCGGGGTCGTCGTGCTGCCGGAAATCTTCGGCATCAACACACACATCCGCCAGATGGCGGATCATTTTGCGGCCCAGGGCTACCGGGCCATCTGCCCTTCCCTGTTCGATCGGGCCGAAAACGGTGGCCAAGGCCCGCAACTGGACTATGACGATGCGGGCCTGAATCTCGGCCAGGCCTTGCGCAAGACGGTCCGTGACGAGGACGCCCTGCTCGACATCGAGGCGGCCGCCGCCGCGCTGGAAGGCCAGCACACACGGCTGGTGACGGGCTATTGCTGGGGCGGCTACCTGAGCTGGCGCGTAGCCTGTCTGAGCTCAACGTTCAGCGCCGCGTCCTGCTGGTATGGCGGAAACATCGCGCGCCACCGCCACGACACGCCCCGCATCCCCGTTCAGATGCACTTTGGAGGCGAGGACCATTTCATCCCGATAGCGGACGTGCAGGCCATCCAGGCGGCGCAGCCCGGTCTGCCGGTCTACGTCTACCCGGAAGCCGGCCACGCATTTGGTCGCGCGGGCACACCAGCCCATCATCCGGCCTCGGCGGCACTGGCCTGGGAACGGACCCTGGCGTTCTTTGCCGAGCACGCGGCCTAAAGCAGGCCGTGGCCTGTATCCCGGAGGCCCGACCTTTGGCAACAAACGTGAAGAGTTGTTCCGTCCGCACCGACAAGACCTGGCATTCGTAGTCTTTTGATGCGTCTGTCCTTCAAGCATCCACAATCCCGCATCCCGGACGGGCCACAATGGGACGTCTGGAACCACAGGACAATCGCATGAAAAAAAGCTTCTTTGCCGCCGCCTTGTTCGCCGGCGCCCTGATGGCGGGGCCCACCGCCCAGGCGGGCGATGTGGATGTTGGCATTTCCATCGGCATCCCGGGCTTCTTCTGGGGTGGTCCGGCCTACTATCCGCCACCACCGCCGCCCCCGCGCCGCGTGTATCGTCCACGCGTGGTCGTGGTCCCCGGCCCCGGCTATTATCGCCATGGCTGGACGAATCACCGCCATGATGACCGCGCTCAGCGCAAATACGGGAAAGACGGCTGGAAGCAGAACCGGGGCGGCCATCGGGGTCGCGGCTGGGACGACTGACACCGGCGCAGGCCGGTGAGCGCAAAGACGCCAAATCCGTCGGCCCTGATCCCTGCGGATTGCCTCGGGCCTGCGGGGGCCCTGCGAGGGCATCAGAGCCCGACGTTGTCCTTTTCCAGTACCTGTTCGGCGCGGTAGCTGGATCGCACCAGCGCGCCGGAGACGACCTCGCGAAAGCCCTTGGACAGCCCCAGGTCGCGATAGGCGCGGAATTGCTCGGGCGTGACGAAGCGGCGCACCGGCAGGTGATTGGCCGTGGGCCGCATGTACTGGCCGAACGTCAGGATATCGACCTTGGCGGCGCGGATGTCGTCCATCGCCTGCTCGATCTCCTCGTCGGTCTCGCCCAGGCCCAGCATGATGCTGGTCTTGGTCAGGGTATCCGGCGCATAGGCCTTGGCATGCGCCAGCACATCCAGAGTCTGGTGATAGCCGGCGCGCGCGTCGCGCACATCGTGGGTCAGGCGCTCGACGGTCTCGACGTTCTGCGCAAAGGTGGTCAGGCCGGCATCGAGGATTTTTTCCACACAGCCATGATCACCCCGGAAATCCGGCGTCAGGGCCTCGACCGCCGTCCTGGGCGAGCGTTCGTGGATGGCGCGGATACAGGCGGCGTAGTGCCCCGCCCCGCCGTCGATCAGGTCATCCCGGTCGACCGAGGTGAGCACCACATATTTCAGTCGCATCAGCGCGACGGCATCGGCCACGCTGGCGGGTTCGTCATGATCCAGCCAGCCATGCGGATTGCCGGTACTGACTGCGCAGAACTTGCAGGCCCGCGTACAGACCGAGCCCATCAGCATCAGCGTGGCCGTGCCCCGCCCCCAGCATTCGGCGATGTTGGGGCATTTGGATTCGGCACAGACCGTATTGAGCTTGTGCGTCTCGACGATGTCGCGGACTTCCTGGTAGCGGGCGCCGGCCGGGATGCGCACCCGCAGCCAGGACGGCTTGGGCGCGGAGTCGGGAATCTCGGTGAGGTCACTGGGCCGTATACCGTCCTTGACGGCCTTGGTGCCCTGCGGACTGATGAATTTGGCCCCCGAACGGGCACGGATGATGGGGACTTCGGTCGTCATGGAAAACCTGCGGGAAAGAGTCGGATGCGGGTGTCCGTCACCCCTGGCGAACACCTGTGCCGATAGTACCATGCCCCCTCTGCGGACGATCCCGGGCCGACACGGCCGTGCAGGTAATCACGGCGCGGGTCCGCGGCACGCCCGTGCGCCCGTCAGCCTGCGGCGCGCGCCATCATCCACTACCTGGCGTCGACCGGGCGCAAGTCGGCGCCGCTGGCCAGCAGCCGTTCAAGGTCGGCGGCCGGCAGCGGCCGGGAAAACAGATAGCCCTGACCATAATCGCAGCCGCTGTTCGTCAGCAATTCGTACTGCCTGCGCGACTCGATCCCCTCGGCCACGACACACAGGCCAAGCTTGTGCGCCAGCAGGATGACGGCTTCGCACAGGGCCAGGTCGGGCCCGTCCGATTCGAGATGGGCAACGAACGACTGGTCGATCTTGAGCAGATCGATGTCGAATTTGCGCAGATAGGACAGCGAGGAATATCCGGTCCCGAAATCATCGAGCGCAACTTGCATCCCGGATCTGCGAAAAGCGCCGAGCTGGCGCTGGACGCGTTCATCATCGGAATCGATCAGCAGTCCCTCGGTGATCTCGATGATGACCTGCCGGGGCGACAGGCCCAGCGCATCGAGATGATGGCGCCATGACGCAAAATCCGGTGCCTCGTTGCGCAACTGAGCCGGCGAAAAATTGATGCTCACCTGCATGTCCAGTCCGTACCGGCGGCACCATTCGGCGACCTGGCGCGTGGCCGTGCAGAACACCCAGTCGCCGATGGAACAGATCAGGCCGGTTTCCTCGGCAAGGGGGATGAATGCCTCGGGCGAGATGAGTCCCCGTGACGGGTGGTGCCAGCGCAGCAGGGTCTCGACCTTGACGATCCGGCCGCTGGCCAGATCGACGATGGGCTGAAAATCCAGTGAGAACTGGTTCTGATCCAGCGCCTGGTGCAGATCCTTGATCAGCCGTATGCGGTTGCGCACCTGCGCCTGCATCGACCGGGTGAAGAAACAACTGCGGTTGCGACCCTCGGATTTGGCGGCGTACATGGCCTGGTCTGCGTTGTTCAGCAGCACATCCGCATCCTGGGCATCGTCAGGATAAAGCGCGACGCCGATGCTGGTGGAAATGGACACCGTCTCGGCCCCGAGCAAAAAAGGCTCGGCCAGCCGGCGCAGGATCTCGCGGATCAGATACTCGATATCGCGCAGTTCGCGGACATCGTCCAGCAGCACCGTGAATTCGTCTCCGCCCAGTCTGGCGACGATATCGCCCGGACGCGTGCAACTGCTGAGCCGCCGCGCGGTCTCCCTCAAAAGATCGTCACCCATGGCGTGTCCCAGGGTATCGTTGATCTCCTTGAAACGATCCAGGTCCAGATACAGCAACCCGGTGCGCTCTCCGGTGCGCCGGGACTTGCGCAGGCTCTGCCCCAGACGGTCATAGAACATCTGCCGGTTGGGCAGATCGGTCAGGCGATCAAAATTGGCCTGTTTCCAGATGATGGCCTCGGCCTGCTTGATTTCGGCGATGTTCGAGAGAATCATCACCCGACGGTGAACCAGGCCGTCAGCGTTGTAGGACGTATTGATGCTGAGCCATTGGGGATAGAGCTCGCCATTGCCGTGCTGCCCCCAGTGCTCTCCCTGCCAGCTGCCCGTCTCCGTCACCGAACGCCACATGGTCCGATAGAACGCCTGGTCGTGACAGGGGGAATTCAGACAGCGGACATGCGAGCCGATGACCTCGGCCGCGGACTGCCCGCGCAATTTCACAAAGGCGGGGTTGACGCCCAGGATATGGCCTTTGGCATCCAGCACCACCATCCCCTCACTGGTGCTGCGGTAGACCAGAGAGGCCAGTTCCGTCTGACGATCCAGATCGGGCGGGTCCGTGCAGGACTCGCGGATGACATACAGATGACTGTGCCCCGTGGAGGCCGGAATATTGGTCACCGCCCCCGCCAGTCTCAAGGACTGTCGTTGCCGGGTCAGGCCCTGCCCCCGCCACGGCAGCGTGTTCTGCTTGTCGGCCCGCAGCAGCCGCAGATCGATGTCAGCCACTCCGGGCATCAGGGCCTCGACCGCCAGCCCGATGGCCGCGCCCTCGGAGTAGCCGAACAGATGTTCGGCGCTGCGGTTCATGTAGACGATGGCGCCCCGCGTATCGGTCGCCAGAAAGGCGTCTCGTGAATAATCCCCCAACCGGGTCAAGGCCAGGAGGATATGAGACCGGTCGAAGTCCTCGGACGGCAATGAGGCCCCGGCATCGGCGCCGGATCCCTGGATAGGGCAGGACTTGAGCAAGGGGGACATCACATCGGCAGGCGTTAAAGCGGGTCAATCGTTTTGACCGGAGTGGCGGGCGAAGCGCATCCAGATATATTAACCGTTTTTAACATAGTGGTATTCTCCGTCACCATCCGTGGTATCCATGAGGTGTGCCGACAAGCGGTCCTGGGTCAGGGAGGGGAGACTGGCGCGTCCCGGAACGCTGTCCATCGGCAACGAACGCGATCAGGGCGCTTCGCCGAAGTATTCCTTGAATCGATGGCCCAGCTTGCGCGCCTTGGTGCGCAGATACTGCTCGTTGTAGGGATTGCGATTGACCTGCAACGGGATGTGCTCGGCGACCGTGATGCCCAGGTCCGTCAACACGCTTTCTTTGCGCGGATTGTTGGTCATCAGACGGACGCTGCGAATGCCGAAATGATCCAGCATGGGCAGACACAGATCATAGCGGCGCATGTCGGCCGGGAAACCCAGCCGCTCGTTGGCCTCGACCGTATCGGCGCCCTGATCCTGCAACTGATAGGCGCGGATCTTGTTCAACAGACCAATGCCCCGCCCCTCCTGGCGCAGATACATGATGATGCCCCGACCTTCTTCGGCGATGCGCTGCAGGGCGGCCTCCAGCTGCGCGCCGCAATCGCAGCGCTGGCTGAACAGGGCGTCGCCGGTCAGACATTCGGAATGAATGCGCGCCAATACGGGGGCGTCGCCGAACGGCTCTCCCAATGTCAGGGCCACATGCTCCTTGCCCGAAACGGATTCGGAGAAGGCATGAATCCGGAAAACGGCCCAGGGTGTGGGCAACTGGCTGGAGGCGACATACTGCAGAATGCCGTCATCCGCAGCGGGCACGGAACCGGAAGAGGAGGACATGGGAAAAACGCACTGTGGAAAGGATGGAAACGGGCTATAGGTTAACACCCCGAAAGCCGGACGATCCGCCGGGCGCCATCCAGTCCGTCCGACGCCGCCCGAGAGGAAAAAACCCGGGTCCGCGCGAACCGCGAAACCCGGGCCTCGCCCGGTGGACCGGGCACGGAAACAGTCAGGCCTTGACGCCGAGATAGCGCTCGATGATCTCACTGTTCTCATGCAGGTCCTTGGGCGTCCCCTCATACACCACATGGCCGTTGTTGACGATGTAGGCGCGGTCGGCCAGCGACAGCGCGGCACGCACGTTCTGTTCCACGATCACGATGGTCTGGCCGGCATCCGCCAGCTGGCGGCACACGGACATCAGGTCGCGCACGATCAGCGGAGCCAGTCCTTCGAAGGGCTCGTCCAGCAGGATGATGTCCGCATTGCGGATCATCGCGCGCGCGATGGCCAGCATCTGCTGCTCGCCCCCGGACAACTGCTTGCCCCGGTTGCGCTTGCGTTCGGCCAGGCGCGGAAAGGTCTCGTAGATCTCGTCCAGAGAACGGGCCTTGGGTGCCGTCATGGCCGCCAGTTGCAGGTTTTCCTGAACGGAAATCGAGCCGAACACGCGGCGTTCCTCGGGCACCAGCTGGATGCCCAGGCCGGCCCGGCCATACGGCGGCAGATGCTGGATCTCGACCCCCCGATGGCGGATCGCACCGGACTTGACCTCAACCATGCCCATCAAGGATTTCATGGTGGTGCTCTTGCCCGCCCCGTTGCGGCCCAGCAGGGCCACCACCTCGTGTTCCTCGATCCGCATCGAGACGTCGAAGAGGATGTGCGAATCACCGTAATAGCTGTTGATCTTGTCGACTTCAAGCAGACTCATCGTCCATCCCTCCAAGGTAGGCTGCCTGAACCGACGGATCCGTGCGGATCTCGTCCGGCGTGCCTTCGGCCAGCTTGCGGCCTTCGTACAGTACCGTAATGCGCTCGGCGAGTTCGAACATGGCATCCATATCGTGCTCGACGATCACCATGCTGCGGCCCTCGCGGATCGACTTGAGCAGCGACACTACCAGAACGCGCTCCTCGGGGCCGAGGCCGGCCAGTGGTTCGTCGAACAGCAGCACGTTGGCCCCCGTCGCCAGCGCCAGGCCGATTTCCAGACGCCGCTTTTCACCGTAGGACATCTCCGAGACCTGGGTATCGGCATGATGGCTGAGGTCCACCAGCGCGATGGCCGCATTGACCTGGGAATCCAGGTGATCGGAGTGCAGATTGCTCAGCAGATCGCTGCGATAGCGTCCGCGCAACCGCGCCAGCACGGGGATCATGATGTTCTGCCGCACGGTCAGGTGCTCGAACAGCTGGTTGATCTGATAACTCTTGCTCATGCCCAGCTGGCAGACCGAGGTCACCCCGATGCCGGTGATTTCCCGGCCACGGAAGAAGACCTTGCCCGTCGTCGTCGGCAACTCACCCGCCAGCATGGCAAAGAAAGTCGATTTGCCTGCGCCATTGGGGCCGATGACGCCGTGGAGTTCGCCTTCGCGCAAGGTGAAGTCGATGTCCGAATTGGCCTTCAGGCCGCCGTAGTGCTTGCTGACGCCCCTGGCCTCCAGCACGGGTGCGCCTGTGCGGGTCGTGGACAGCGGCGGCACGATATCCAGCGCCCCGGCCACGCGCGTGCTGGCACCCTCATCGAGGTCCGCCGGCAATTGTTTGCGACGGCTGAAGAGACTGATCAGCGCGCCCGCCACTCCGTGACGGAAGACCGTCACCAGAACGACGAAGACAATGCCCAGGATCAGTTTCCAGTAGGGTCCCAGATTGCCGACCTGCTGCAGGCCATCGTACAGATAGAGCCAGATGGTGGCCCCCAGCAGCGGCCCCAGCAACGTCCCGGCGCCGCCCATGACGGTCTGGATGACCAGTTCCGCCGAGGTGTCCAGCGCGAACGCATCGGGCGGCATGTACGACTGGAACAGACCCAGCAGGCCGCCCGCCAGGCCGCCGTAGGCGGCGGCAACCACAAAGACGACCAGCTTGTAGGACTGGATCGCATGCCCCAGCGCCGTGGCGCGCTTGGGATTTCCCCGGATGGCCTTGAGCACGGCGCCGAAGGGCGAGCGCACGATGCGTCGGGCGATCAGGTAGCCCACGAAGAAGATCACCGCCACGAACCAGTACATCGGCCATCCGCTGGAGATGTGGATGTTGATGAAGCCCAGGGACAGCTCCGGCGGCGGCACCCCGGCGATACCGTTCTCCCCGCCGGTGTACTCTTTGAACGAGGAGTTCTCCAGGAAATAGAACATCTCGCCGAAGGCCAGCGTGCTCATGGCAAAGTAGATGCCGGTGCGCCGCAGCGTCAGATAGCCGATGACCAGCCCCGCCACGGCCGCCACGACCGTGCCGATCAACAGCGCCAGCAGCATGTTGGGCACCACGCCGTCGGTCAGCAGATACGCTGTAACGAACCCGCCGGTCCCGTAGAACGCGGCCTGTCCGAAGGACAGCAGGCCGGTGTAGCCGAACAGCAGATCGAAGCCCAGGCCGAACAGGCCCCAGATCAGAATGCGGGTGAGCAGATCCGGGCTCATGCCCAGTATCGGCAGAATGAAGGGGGCCGCCAGCAGGCCCAGCCCCACCAGCATTTCCGGAAGCTGTCTGCGCATGGCGCCTCCCGTGTTGCGCGCAGCCGGTTGCTGCGCCGTGTTCCCGGAGTCGGTCGTCGTTGTCGATTGAGCCGGATTCATTCCCGTCCCTCCTGCCCCATGAGGCCCTGCGGGCGGAAGATCAGCACCAGCGCCATGGCGATGAAGAGCATGACGTCGGCATATTGCGGATTGATCATCGCAGTCAGGCTGAGAATTTCACCGGCGATGATTCCGCCGACGATGGCGCCCGGAAACGAGCCGACCCCGCCGATCACCACCACGACAAAGGAATCCACCAGGTAGCGGAACCCCATGTCCGGCGTGAGCGCGACGATCGGTGAATTGATCACCCCCGCAAAACCCGCCGCCATCGCGCCGAGGCCGAACACGAGCAGGAAAGTGCGCTTGACGTTGATGCCCAGCGCATTGACCATCTGGGCATCCTCGATCCCGGCCCGCACGATCAGCCCCAGGCTGGTGCGATACAGCACGAAATACAGCAGCAACAGTGTCGCGGCGGCAATGCCCAGGGTTTCCAGGCGGTACAGCGGATAGATCAGGGACCCCAGGCGGGCGATGCCCTGGCCCCACTCGGGCGGGGTGACCGACAGGCTGACGCCACCGTACAGGCCGCGAATGACCTCGACCAGAATGATGCTGATGCCGAAAGTGACCAGAATCTGATCCTCGGGCGGCCGGTCGTAATACTTGCGCATCAGGCCGCGTTCCATGACCAGCCCGCAGGCCAGCGCGACGGCCGAGCCGCCCGCGACCGCCAGCACGAAAGAATCCGTCAGGCCATAGACCGTATAGCCCGCGTACCCGCCGACGACGAACAGCGCTCCGTGGGCGAAATTGATGACACCGAGCGTACCGTAGATGATCGTCAGGCCGGTACTGATGAGCGCCAGCAACAGACCCATGGACAGCCCGTTGAACAGCTGCGATAGAAACAAAGACATGCTCGGCATCGAGTTGCCTCCCGTGAAAGACCTGGAACCCGTTTCCGGCCATATCCCCTGCGCGGGGACATGGCCGGAAACCCGCGCTTAGACGTAATCGCCCATCTTGCAGCCCAGCAGGCCGACCTCAGGCAGCACGGACTTGCCGCTGACGACCTGGACGACCTCGAAGAAGTCCTCCGGACTCTTCATGTCGGCGGGCTTCTTGCCGCGCAGGATCGGGAAATCGACGATCCCCTGGTGATCCTCGGCGCGGAACGTGACCTTGCCCACCGGGCTGTCGCGCAACTCGCCAGCCTCCAGGGCCTTGACCACATCGATCGGGTAGAAGCTCTTGGCACGCTCCACCGCGTCGGCCCACAGCACCAGCGCCAGGTAGGCATACATGGCCGAATCACGGGGTTTGCTGTTGTACTTTTTCTCGTAGGCCTCGACGAAATCCTTGGCCACCGGATGATCGTCCTGCATGGTCCACCAGAAGCCCTGGGCAGCATAAACACCCTGCATGACCTCGGCGCCGACTTCCTTTTCCAGGTAGGCGGACATGTAGGGAATGACGATCTTCATCTTGTCGAGCAGACCGAACTGCTTGGCCTGCTTGATGGCGTTGGCGGCGTCCGCGCCATAGGCCACGACAACCAGCACATCGGCATCGGTGTTGGCGATGTTGATCAGGTAGGAACTGTAGTCCTTGGCGCCCAGCGGATGGACCTGATTGGTGACCGTCTTCCAGCCTTCCTTCTCGGTGAATTCCTTCATGGACTGCGTGGTCGTATGACCATAGGTGTAGTCCGGCGTCAGGTAGGCGGCCTTGCGGTCCTTGCCGAGTTCCTTGGCGACCACGGGCGCGATGGCCTTGCAGGCCATGTAGGCGAAATAGCACAGACGGAAGCCGTAGCGCTGGCAATCCACGCCAGTCGTTTCGTTGGAACCGGAGATCGCCGTGAAATACGGGGTGTGCTCGCGGTTGCAGACCTTTTGCAGGGCGATGGCCACCGCGCTGCTGGTGCTGCCGGCGATCATCATGGCCTTGTTGTCATGGATGAACCGGGTCGCCGCCTGCACGCCGGTGTTCGGCTTGGTCTCGGCATCGGCCGAACCCAGCACCAGCTTCTTGCCCATGATGCCTTTCTTGATGAGCGGAGAGATCTTCTGAACCTGCGGCGCCCCGGCATTGATCTGCTCGGCGGCCAGTTCGTAGCCGTTTTTCTGCTCGGCACCTTGGGCCGAATACGGACCGGTCAGGTCGACGGTCAGACCGACGAACACAGAGTCGCCTTCGGCGCCAGCCGGCCAGGCGCCAAGCGGCTTCTTGTCATCGGCCGCCAGCGCAACCCGGGTGGTGCCAGGCAGCAACATGCCGCCGGCCACCCCCGCCGCGCCAGCCTTGAGCACGGAACGGCGCTTGACCTGCGACTGCATGGCTTGACCCAAAATCTTTTTGTCCTTCATCAGTTTGTCTCCTGTCGAGTGGCCCCGGGCACCGGATGCGCCCGGCTGAAACACATAAGTCCAGCAAAAACCCCGCGATTTATTTTTGTATGGCACAGCTTTGTTTTGATCTCTGCAGAAAATCCAAAACCCGCATTGCAAAGCCCAGGATTTCCGCGTGTCGCTATTAGTAAGATTTGAAACTTACGCAAAACTTACGCTCTTGAAAGCCTTTCAACCACACACGGAAAGAGAGACACGCAGGGCTTATTCAGGGCAACTGGAATGCATCACCATCTTGTTGATTTCTATAGTCAATTTATTTTCAATCAAAATGGCGCAATGCAATAAAATAAGGGTTTGTCCTTAAGGGAAAACCGCAGCTATGGCATACCCTTAATATTGCGACGCAGCATAAAGGAACAGGACCCAGCCGCCCTGTTATTTCAAATCTAAAATACTGGTTTGATAATTGAAATTCAATCCAGCCGGATACGCGCCGCATATTCACGCAATACATCGATGCCCGGATGTCTGGCAGGCCAGACCAGGCCGACGCCGTCGTTTTCGTGACGCGGCAACACATGGATATGGGCATGCGGCACCGTCTGCCACCCCGCCGGGCGGTTGGCCTGCAACAAGGTCATGCCTGCGGGCCGAAAAGCCGCCTGGACAGCGCGCGCCACACGATGCGCCAGCCGCATCAGATCGGCGGCCAGATCCTCGTCCATGTCAAGCAAGGTGGGATAGGGTTCGCAGGGCGCGACCAGGACATGTCCCGGATTCAGCTGCCCGGCATCCATGAAGGCAAAGACGCGGTGATCGCGATAGACCATGGCCGCCGGGAGCTCGCCGGCCAGAATGCGGGTGAAGACGGTTTCCATCAAAGCAGTGCCCTCCGGAAAGGTCCATGGCCGGATCGACATCCGGTCCGGCCACGGTAGCACATCCCGCCGGATGGGCCTATGCGGCCTTCGTGCTCAGATCCTGTTCCACTGCAAAACAGGCCACCTGGCGCTGGCCCTGCTCCAGCAGGGACGGCAAGCGCTCGCGGCAGACCGGCATGGCCCGGTGACAGCGCGAACTGAAGGGACAGCCGGGCGGCGGATTCAGCGGGCTGGGCAGCTCGCCCGACAGCTTGATGCGTTCGCGCCGGGCTGCATCGTTCAGCCGCGGCGTGGCCGACAGCAGCGCCTGGGTGTAGGGATGCAGTGGCTGGCCGAAGATGGCCTCCTTGGTGCCTTGCTCCACCACCCGCCCCAGATACATCACCATCACCTCGTCGGCCAGATGCTCGATCACCGACAGGTCATGGGAAATGAACACATAGGACAGGCCCAGGTCGTTCTGCAGATCCTGCATCAGGTTCAGCACCTGGGCGCGCACCGACACGTCCAGCGCGGAGACGGCCTCGTCGGCCACCAGCACCTCGGGCTCGAGCATCAGCCCCCGGGCGATGGCGATGCGCTGGCGCTGGCCGCCGGAGAACATGTGCGGATAGCGGCCATAGTGCTCCGGCCGCAGTCCGACCCGCTCCATCATGGCCTGGCCGCGCTTTCGGCGCTCGCGCGCGTCCATGTCGGTGTTGATGAGCAGCGGTTCCTCCAGGATATCGCCGATGCGCTTGCGCGGATTGAGCGAAGCGTAGGGATTCTGGAAAATGATCTGGATCTTGCGACGGCGCAGTTTTGCCAGCACCGGATCGCTCTGGGACACGTCCTGACCCCGATACAGCAACTGCCCGGCCGTCGGTGGTTCGATCATGGTCAGCACCCGGGCCAACGTGGACTTGCCGCAGCCGGATTCGCCCACGACCGCCAGCGTCTGACCAGCCGGCAGGCTGAAGGACACACCGTCGAGCGCCTTGACGGATTTCGGCGGCTTGAGAAAACCACTGTCCACCTCGTAATGGCGCTTGAGATCGATCGCCTGCAACACCGGCGTTTCGGCGGCGCTGGTCGTGGTGCTTGGACCCTTGTATTCGTTCGTCATGCGGGAATCTCCTGTGCGGCATGCGTCGGCCTGCCGGCATCGTCCAGCGGGGTACGGCATTTGACCTGCCGGCCTGGCGGGCCGGCAAGCGCCGGCTCGCGAGCGCGACAGGCATCGGTGGCATAGGCACAGCGCGGACTGAGCAGACAGCCCTGCGGCCGGTCGTAACGCCCCGGCACCACCCCCGGCAACGAGACCAGCCGCTCGGCGCCCTGGGAAAACTCGGGCAGCGCCTTGAGCAACGCCTGCGTATAGGGATGCCGCGGGTGGCGGAAAATCTCCGCCGCGGGGCCCGACTCCACCAGCTGACCGGCATACATCACCATGATGCGATCGGCGGCTTCGGACACCAGCGCCAGATCGTGCGTGATCAGCACCAGCCCCAGGCCCTCGCTGCGCTGGAGCGACAACAACAGATCCATGATCTGGGCCTGGATGGTCACATCCAGCGCCGTCGTGGGCTCGTCGGCGATCAGCAGGCGCGGTTTACAGGCAATGGCCATGGCAATCATGACGCGCTGGCTCATGCCGCCCGACAACTGATGCGGATAGGCCCGCAACCGCGACTCGGGGTCGGGGATGCCGACCTGATCGAGCAGCTCGATCACCCGGGAACGCAGCGCGCGCCGCGACCCGCCACCGTGGGCGCGCAGGGCCTCGGCAATCTGGTATTCCACCGTATAACAGGGATTCAGGCTGGTCATCGGGTCCTGGAAGATCATCGAGACTTCCGATCCGATCAGCGAACGGCGCTGCCTTTCCGGCATGCGCAGCAGATCCTTGCCGTCAAAGCGCAAGGCGTCGGCGTGCACCCGGCCGGGAAAGTCGATCAGACCCATCAGCGCCAGGGAACTGACGGATTTCCCCGACCCGGACTCTCCCACCAGACCGACGACTTCGCCAGCCTCGACGTGGTAGCTGATGCGGTCCACCGCCTTGAAGGGCGCGGCCTCATCGCCAAAATGCACGGACAGATTCTGGATTTCAAGCATGGTCCGTCCTCTCTACACTTTCAGACGCGGATCGAGCGCGTCGCGCAGACCGTCACCGGTCAGATTGAAGGCCAGCACGGCCAGCAGGATGGCCAGGCCCGGGAAGGTCACGACCCACCAGGCGCTTTGCGCAAACTGCAGCACGTTGGCCAGCATGGTGCCCCATTCCGGGGTCGGCGGCTGCGCCCCCATCCCCAGGAAGCCGAGCGCGGCCATGTCCAGAATGGCATTGGAAAAACCCAGGGAAGCCTGCACGATGAGCGGCGCCAGGCAGTTGGGCAGAATGTTGACGAACATCTGCCGCCAGGCCCCCGCGCCCACGACGCGCGAGGCGATCACGTAATCACAGGTCATTTCGCGCAGCACTGCGGCGCGTGTCAGACGGACGTAGTGCGGCAAGGCAACGAAACTGAGGGCCAGGGACGCATTGACGATCGACGGGCCGAAGATCGCCACCAGCACCAGCGCCAGCAGCAGGCTGGGCAGTGCCAGCATGATGTCGACCAGCCGCATGATGACGATGTCGACGATCCCGCCCGCATAGCCCGCGATGACACCGAAGAAAATGCCCAGCACGAGCGACAGGCTGACCACCAGGAAGCCCACCAGCAGCGACAGGCGCGCGCCATGGATCAGCCGCGACAGGATGTCGCGGCCCACATCGTCGGTGCCCAGGATGAATCGCCAGGAGCCGCCATCGAGCCAGGCGGGCGGCTGCAACAGGGCATCGCGATACTGCACGGACGGATCGTGCGGCGCGATCAGGCCCGCGAAGATCGCAATCAACAGCATGGCCGCGATGTAATACAGGCCGATGAGCGCCCCGCGGTTGCGGCTGAAGTCCTGCCAGAAGGATTTGAACGGCCCCGGGGGCGCCGGGGTGGTCACGGTTGCGGTCGTGGACATGTCAGTTCCTCCCCCGGCGATGACGAATGCGCGGGTCAGCCAATCCATACAGGATGTCGACACACATGTTGACGATGATGATGAGGGTGGCGACCATCAGCACGCCGCCCTGCACGACCGGATAGTCGCGCTGTTGCAATCCCTGGATCAGCCAGCGCCCGACGCCCGGCCAGGAAAAGATGGTTTCGGTCAGGATCGCGCCGACCATCAACACGCCGACCTGCAGTCCGATCACCGTCAACACTGGCAGCAGCGCATTGCGCAGGGCATGCACGACGACCACCCGCAGCCGCGACAGGCCCTTGGCCCGTGCCGTGCGGATGTAGTCCTCATTCAGGACCTCGAGCATCGAGGAGCGCGTCATGCGCACGATCACCGCCAGCGGGATCGTCGCCAGAACAAAGGCCGGCAGCAGGATGTGATGCAGGGCATCGAGGAAATTGCCTTCGTCCCCGAACAGCAGGGTGTCGATGAGCATGAAACCGGTCAACGGGTTGTCGGGGTCCATGAACACGGCAGCACTGACGCGGCCGGACACCGGCATCAGGTCCAGCTGGACGGACACCAGCATGATCAGCATCAGGCCCCACCAGAACACCGGCATGGAATACCCGGTCAGCGCGGCGGTGATGGCGGCATGATCGAAAAATGAGCCGCGCTTGACGGCGGCCAGCACCCCCACGGGAATGCCGATCAACAGCGCGATCACCATGGCGACGAAACTCAGTTCCAGCGTCGCCTGAAAGCGCGGCACGAATTCCGACCAGATCGGCTCGCGAGTGGTTAGCGAAGTGCCCAGATCACCGTGCAGCACACCCCAGATATAGTGGCCGTACTGGGTCCACAGCGGCTGGTCCAGCCCCAGCTGGGCCATCATGGCCGCGTGGCGTTCAGGTGACAGGCCACGTTCGCCCGCCATGATCATCACCGGGTCGCCGGGGATGAGGTGGATGAACGCAAAGGTCAGCAGCGTGATGCCGATGAACGTCGGAATGGCCAGTCCGACGCGTTTGAGAATGAAAGAAATCATGATGCGGCGCAGCCCCCCGGAAATGAAAGGATCGGATGACGCATGACGACCTGCGCCCCGGTAAGCCTGCTCAGCAGGCGCCGGGGCGCGGGTCGAAGGTCGGAAGATGGATCCTTACTTGTCGAGGCTGACGCTGTGGAACATATGACGACCCACAGGTGACACGGTGTAGCCTTTGACTTCCTTGCGCAGCGGTTCGAACACCGTGGAGTGCGCGATCATCACCGCGGGCGCCTGCTCATGCATCACGACCTGGGCCTGCTTGTAGAGTTCGACGCGCTTGGCATGGTCGGACGTGGTGCGGGCGGGCTGGATCAGATCCTCGAAGGGCTTGTAGCACCAGCGGGAATAGTTGGAGCCGTCCTTGGCCGCCGCGCAGCTGAACAGCGTCGCCAGGAAGTTGTCCGGATCGCCGTTGTCACCGGTCCAGCCGATCAGCATGGTCTGGTGCTCGCCCGCCTTGGAACGCTTGAGGTATTCACCCCATTCGTAGGTGACGATCTTGGCCTTGACGCCGATCTTGGCCCAGTCGGCCTGGATCATCTCGGCCATGCGCCGCGCGTTCGGATTGTAGGGGCGCTGTACCGGCATGGCCCACAAGTCGGTCTCGAACCCGTCCGGATAGCCCGCCTCAGCCAGGAGCGCCTTGGCCTTGGCCAGATCGTGCGGCCAGTCCTGAATCGCGTCGTTGTAGCTCCACATCGTCGGCGGCAGCAGGTTCTTGGCCGGCTGGCCCGCGCCCTGGAACACCGCGGCGATGATGGCGGGCTTGTCGATGGCCATGGACAGCGCCTGACGCACACGCACATCGGTGAAAGGTTTCTTTTCGGTGTTGAAGGACAGGTATCCGACGTTCAGGCCGGCCTGTTCCAGCAACTGGATGTCCTTGTTCTTGCGCATCGATTCCAGGTCGGCGGGATTCGGATACGGCATGGACTGGCATTCGTTCTTTTGCAGCTTGGCGTAACGCACCGAGGCGTCGGGCGTGATGGCGAACACCAGGCGGTCGACCTTGGGCTGATTGCCCCAATAGGACTTGAACGCCTTGTACAGGATGCGCGCGTCTTTCTGGTAGGTCACGAATTCGAAGGGGCCCGTGCCGATGGGGTCGGTATCGACCTTGGTCTGCGTACCGGCCTTCGTCATGGCATCGGCATACTCGGCCGACTGAATGGAGGCGAAATCCATGCCCAGATTGGCGATGAACGGGGCCTCGGGACGGTTCAGAACAAAGCGGACGGTATAGTCGTCGACCTTTTCGATGCGGTCGATCAGCTTGCCCATGCCCATGCCGTCGAAATACTGGTACGAGCCGTTGGACACCTTGTGGTAAGGATGGTCGTCGTCTTTTTGGCGCAGGAACGAGAACAGCACATCATCGGCGTTGAAATCGCGGCTCGGCTTGAAAAGCTTGCTGGAGTGGAATTTCACGCCCTTGCGCAGGTGGAAGGTATAGACCTTGCCATCCTCGCTGAGGTCCCAGGACTCGGCCAGACCGGGCACGACCTCGGTGGAACCATCCTTGAATTCGACCAGCCGGTCGAAGATCGGGTGCGTGGCATCGTTGGTCGTGCCAGACGTGAAGAACGCGGCGTTGAAGCCTTCGGGGGAGCCTTCGGAACAGTAGACGTAGGTCGTGTTGGCTGCTTGCGCGGTCACCATCGCCATGGACATCAGGGCCATGCCCAGCGTCCGCTTAAAGTGCTTGTTCATTGTTACCTCTCTATGAGTATGACCACGGGTGGCGGAAAGACTCGATGGCGGGGCCTGTTTGTGCCAGTGCCGTAGAACCCTTGAAACATAGCACATGAAATCCGATGCGCCTGTCAATCAGACATCAAGGATTACCCTAGTAGAGATTTGCGCAACTTTCGTCCAGCGACCAGCCACGCCAAGGCCACGCCCAGTGCGGCGCCTTTTCCGGCAGAACGCCTCGCCACGCGAACCGTCCGGTCGGAAAAGGCGCGCCATCGCACGCCCGGCACGACAAGCTTACTGCTGATCCGGCAGATCCAGACTCACAAAAGGACTGAGCATCGCGGCAAATTCAACCGGCGACATCGGTTTGCCATTGACGGTGAATTGCTGCCCGGCATAACGGTAGTCAGCCGTCACGACATCCCCCTGGCGCTGTACCAGCCCCTCACGCTGCAGCTTGCCGGTGAACTGATCGAACAGCATGCTGACCAGCGGCACACCGACATCGCCCTCACCCTGCCCCTTCCCGATCTGGCTCACGATCTGCAACAGCATGGGCTTGGACAGACGCAGTTGAGCGGACGACTGCCGGATGGCCTTGATGATCATCTCGTTCAGCATCCGGGATACGTCTTCGACAGCAGACTGGGAGACGTCGTCGGCGACGGGCTGGAATTCCAGCAGGAACTTGATCTCGCTCGTCCCCTGGGAAGTTTCCCAGTGCAGGCTGTCGAGCGACAAACGCGGACTGGGCGCCAGCACGGGCTTGATCAGTGAAATCAGACGTTGCTGCTGCTCACGGGACGGCCCCACATCGTCCGGCCTTTCGTTCTTGGTTTGCTCCAGGTGCTCCAGCTCACTGGACAGGGCCTGCAGCGCCAGCATGTCCAGATGATCGAAGGACAGCCCCAGATTGATCCGACCCAGATCCTGGTCGCCGTACTGTATCCGACCCAGATCATAGTCGAGCTGGTTATCCGTCAAACTGCCCGTACTGGAAGAAATCGTCTTCAGCACCGGCCCGACGAATGCAATGGCAGGCGAATCCGGCACTTCGACAGAGATCCGGTCGAGCCGTAGTTGCTGATCTGATTGCAGGCTGGAGGCGTCGCGGCTGGTCGTGTTGGCTTTCAGCTCGATGCCTTCGAACCGCGCCCGGACACCGGAATCCGTGTCGAATGAAACCAGCCGGTCGAATCGGGCCGACGCAATGCCTCGTTGCGTAGCGGGATCGAAGAAGAACTTCACCAGACCGCCACTGAAGTCCACACGACCGTTGCCAAACTGGATCGGCGCCAGTTGCCATTGCGAAGCGATATCGCCACCGAATCCGATCCAGGATTTCAACGTCCAGGGCAACGCCCCTTCCGGGATCGCACCGAACCACGGCTTCAGGATGTCGCTGGGCAGCGGTTCGATCTGGCTCCAGGCCGCAGCCGGCCGCCACTCGCCCTGACGCACTGCCGTCCAGGGCCAGGGGCCATGAGACAGCGCATCACGCAGCTCCACCGTCTTGTTGTCGCCTTGCTTGTCGTGAAACTGCAGGCTGTACCGGATATCGGAGGAAAACACGCCCCGCTGGTAATCCCGGATCACCAGGACGGGACGCGCCGTCTCGGAAGACGGCCACCGCTCAGCGATCCTCTGGTTGATCTTTTCCACCCAGGACTCGATGCGCTCCTGGGTCTGCCGCCCAAAATACCAGGAGGTTCCGGTATAGGCGAGGGCCAGGATCACCACCAGTCCGGCCGTGATCTTCAAAGGGCGTTGTTTCATCCGAATCCTCTCCATCAAAATATCCGCTGGCACGGGGTCTGGTGCATCAAATAAATGCCATGGCTGCAGAATTTTTGAAAGTTAGCATATAAATTCCGACCATCTCTTTGACCAACATTCAAAAATTGTCATGTCGGAAATTGACGCAATTTTCCTGACGCAACCGGCCTGAATCAACACAAAACGGATTGACGGATTCGATGGGGCCCGCGCGGATGGAGCAAAGATCACGCGCACGAGTGCGGACAGGCGGTGAGGCCCGGACCACCGCGATCCATCGCGCGTCTCAAGGAGAATACCCGTCGGAACGCCCGGCGCCCGCGGCCCTCAGGACTCAGGCGGCGCTTGTGCGTCGCAAGCCGCTCGATCGGCAGACGCGTCGGTCTGGCGATACAGCTGGATCAATTGCGCAGCGTCCTGCGCCCCCAGGCCCTGGCGGCTGGCCAGACGATAGCGCTGGCCCGTTGCGGCAGCCACCGGCATGGCGGTGCCCTGGACCTGCGCCAGCGCCGCCACCGTGTCCAGATCCTTGAGCATGGTATCCAGAGACGCCTGGACGGAACCAGGCGCCTGCGTCATGCGCGGCATGAAAATCCGCAGCAAGGGGGAATCAGCCCAGCCACCGGCAAGCGCCTCTTGCAGGCGGGCGGCATCGACCCCTGCGTCTTGCGCCAATGCCACGGATTCGGCAATCGCGGCAACGGTGGTGGTGACGATGGTCTGATTGCAGAGCTTGGTGACCTGACCGCAGCCCACCGGCCCCATGTGCGTCACCCGGCTGGCATAGGCCATCAGCACAGGCGCTGCCCGGGCGCAGGCATCGGCCGGACCGCCCACCATGACGGCCAGCGTGCCGGCCTGCGCCCCGCCGGTTCCGCCCGATACCGGCGCATCCAGCCAGACGGCGCCATGGGCAGCGGCCAGGCGATCGGAAAACCCGCGGGTTTCGCGCGGCGGGATGGAGGAATGATCGATCAGCAAGGTCAGCGCGCTGGCCCGCGCCAGTCCGTCCTTGCCAAAGACCACGTCGCGCACGACGGCCGCGTCGAACAGGCACAGCGCGACCCAGGCGCACTGCTCGCCCAGCTCGCGCGGCGTCGCGCAGACCCGCGCGCCAGCCTCGCGAGCCGCCCGCAGCGGACCGGGGGAACGATTCCAGACATGAACCTCATGCCCGGCCTGCAGCAGGCGTCCGACCATGGGCGCGCCCATGCGGCCCAGTCCGCAGAATCCGATTTTCATGCTCAGTCCGTCCGTTTGCGGGACAGCTCGCGCGGCAGCGGGAAGGCGACCTGTTCACGCACCCCGTCCAGGGGGCGCACCGAGCGCGCGCCCAGGGCTTTCAGACGATCGATCACCTGCTGCACCAGCACCTCGGGCGCGGAGGCGCCGGCGGTCACGCCAATGCGCCGGGCCTCGCCCAACCATTCGGGATCGATCATGTCGGGATGATCCAGCAGATGGGCGGTCACCCCCTTGCGCTCGGCGACCTCGCGCAGACGGTTGGAATTTGAACTGTTGGGGCTGCCGACCACCAGCACCAGATCACATTGCGGCGCCATGACGCGCACCGCGTCCTGGCGGTTCTGCGTGGCATAGCAGATGTCGCTTTTCTTGGGCTCGGCGATACCGGGAAAGCGCGCGCGCAGCGCCTCGGCCACCTGAGCGGCATCATCGATGGACAGCGTGGTCTGGGTCACAAAGGCAAGGCGGTCGGGATGGCGCACCTGAAGCGCCTGAACGTCCTCGACCGACTCGACCAGATACATGCCGTCGTCCGCCTGTCCCAACGTCCCCTCGACCTCCGGGTGGCCTTTGTGTCCGATCATGATGACCTCGCGGCCCTCCTTGCGCATGCGGGCCACCTCGACGTGGACCTTGGTCACCAGCGGGCAGGTCGCATCGAAGATGCGCTGCCCGCGCTGGTCGGCCTCCGTGCGCACGGCGCGCGAGACGCCATGCGCCGAAAAGATCACGATCGCGCCCTGCGGCGCATCCTCGAGCTCATCGATGAAGACGGCGCCTTTGGCGCGCAGATCCTCGACCACATAGCGGTTATGCACGATCTCATGCCGCACGTAAATCGGCGCGCCGTGAATTTCCAGGGCGCGCTCGACGATGTCGATGGCCCGGTCCACCCCGGCACAGAACCCCCGCGGCTGAGCCAGGACGATCTCGACGTCCGGCGCATCGGCTGGCGCGTCCATGGAGCGGGCGTCGCTCATAGCACCCCCAGGATCTTGACCTCGACCTGCAGGTCGATGCCCGCCAGGGGATGATTGAAATCGAACAGGGCGGCGTCATCCCGCAGCGTCTTGAGCACGCCGGAATAGCGGCCGCCGTTGGGCGCCACGAACTCGACCATGTCTCCCGCCTCGAATGCGGTGTCCGGCGGCGCATGGCGCGTCATTTCGTCGCGGCCGACCCACCGCAACAGGTCCGGATTGCGTTCGCCATAGGCCTGGGCGGCCGGCAGGTCCACCGTGAAGTGCCCGCCCTCCGGACGATCGAGCAGCAGGGACTCGAGGCCCGGCGCCCACTGCCCGATCCCCATCTGCAGGGTGGCGGGACGATCCAGGAACGTATCGACGAAAACCGTGCCGGCGCCCGGTCCGGTGAGAAGTTCGATGCGGTAGTGCAGCGTGACATAAGAGTCCGTCTGGACATGCTGCGCGGCTTGAGTTGAGGTCAAAATGCCACCGTGAAGGATTCAATGCAAACCTGCTCATTTTAGGGCCTATCATGACACAGGACACTCAATCTCCCTGCGCCGAACGTCCCCGGGAGCGTCTGCTGCGCCACGGAGTGCAGGCGCTGACCTCCGCCGAGCTGCTGGCGATCCTGCTGCGTACCGGCCCGCGCGGCAGCAATGCCGTGGACATGGGGCGCCGGATGATCGCGCATTTTGGCGGGCTGCGCCGCCTGCTGTCAGCCGAATCCACGGCGCTGCTGGCCTTTCCCGGCATGGGGGCGGCCAAGTCCTGCGAACTGCTGGCCGTCCAGGAGCTAAGCCGCCGCGCAATCGAGGAACCGCTGCGCCAGGGCCGCACCCTGAGTCAGCCCGACCGGGTCAAGGAACTCTGCGCCCTGCGCCTGGCCCATCTGCGGGTGGAGCACTGCATCGCGCTGTTCCTCGACAGTCAGCTGCAACTGATCACATGCGAGGAGATCGCGCGCGGCACCCTGTCGCATGCCTCGATCTACCCGCGCGAAGTCGTCAAGGCCGCTCTGGCGCATCACGCGGCCGCCCTGATCCTCGCGCACAATCATCCTTCGGGCCTGGCCGAACCCAGCCCGGCCGACATCACCCTGACGCGCCAATTGAAGCAGGCGCTGGCCCTGATCGACGTCCGGCTGCTGGATCACCTGATCGTCGGCGCAACCGAGGTCACCTCCCTGGCGCAGCGGGGGCAGGTGTGAGCCGACGGGCCTGCCAGGCGTTCCACCACAGTCCCCAGAGAGTCAGTCAGTCTTTTCCAAAACACAGATGAGTCTGAACTTGCGGAGAACTGGCGGTTCAGGCGGCCTTGTCGGCGGATCGTCGATGGATGGTTGCAAACAGCGCCGAGCGGGCCTTTTGCAGCTGCTCGGCGGCTTCATTATCACTCATGGCCCGCGCCTCGATGAGCAGGCTCTGTAGGGTGATACCGGGCTTGAGCCCCCGGGCGCGCGCCGGCAGGCTGTGCAGCTTCTCCAGCGGAGTTCGCACGAGCGCTTGA
>NZ_JBKEAA010000025.1:0-2501 GCF_047971665.1 Castellaniella sp.
AGCAGGGCGGCCACGCGGTGGTTGATGTATTCGCCGCCGTTATCGGCATGGACCCCGCGGATGCGAAACGGGAAGCAGGCGAGCATCTGTTCGAGCACGGGCAGCAGGAACGCCTCGGAGAGGCGTTCGCAACAGGCCACGACCTGCCACTGGGTGACGCAGTCTACGGCGTCGATGTGGTACACGCCCTTGATGCCGTCGTAGTCGCCCTGGTGCACGCTGTCGATGCGAATGAAGCCTGCGCGCCCTGCGGGCTTTGGAGCCTTTCTGATCGCGATGGAGACGGCCCGGCTGGGTCGGGTCGGCTCCCAGTGGCCGCGCGCCTGCCGGTAGCGCGCCTGGTGGCGCAGGTTGTACAGGTGGGAGACGGAGATCGTGGCCAGGCGCTCGTAGCGCGCGTCGCCGTAGACCAGCCAGGCGCGCTGGCACAGGTGGCGGGTGGCCGCCCCGCTCAGGTTCTCGTGCAGGGCATCAAGCCTGGCCAGCGCGGTGATGTCACCCTCGGTGTAGCGGCGCGTAAAGCCGTGCGCGGGCGCGTGGCGCTGCCCAAGCGGGGCGTGATCGCGGAATCGGGCGATCAATCGGCTCAGGTGCTGGCGTGAGTAGCCGCTGGTGGCCAGCAGGTAGCGGATGACCAGTCCCTTCTTGGCGCGAGTGAGCGAGGGGTATCGAAAGCGCTGCAGCACCGACAGGACGTGCGCGTGGCGCTGCGCCTCGGTGCCGTCGGCGACCTGTGGATCGAGCCCAGCGGTGCCGGCCAGAAATTGTTCCAGGCTCTCCAGGCTGGTGAGCCGTTCGTCGTGCAAGGTCAAGATCATCTCCCGATGATCGACGACCCGCGGCCAAAGCTCCAGACTCATCTGATGTTGGAATCACCAGGCCCCCTTCAGACTCATCTGATATTGGACAGGGCTTTCCTTAGCGTTGCGCCACGCAACGTGATATCCTGTTGCGCAACATGGGTGAGGGTGGTCGCCAATATGTTGTGATCACCGCCAGCGGAGCGCGCTACAACATCAAGGACTGGGCCGACTATATTGCCGCCTTCGCGCTGCCGGGTTGAATTTGCGCAACTGTATGACTGCATTATGAAAACGGATCTGATATGCGCAAAGACATTGAGTTTCAAACAGAAGACGGTGTGACCCTACGCGGCTGGCATTATGTGCCAGACGATACATCCGGTCCGTTTCCCATCATTGTAATGGCCCATGGCTATTCTTCGGTAAAGGAAATGTATCTGGACAGATTCGCCGAAGCCTTCGCCGAGGCGGGGCTGGCATCACTCGTCTATGATCACCGTAATTTCGGCGCGAGCGATGGTAGGATCCGTCAGGAGATCGACCCCTGGGTCCAGATATCCGACTATCGTGATGCCATTACTTTTGCCGAAACATTGCCAGACACGGACGCCGCGCGGATCGGCATTTGGGGGTCAAGCTTTTCCGGCGGGCATGTTCTTGTCGTGGCAGCATGGGATCGCCGCGTCAAGGCTGTCGTCTCGCAGGTGCCAGCCACCAACGGGCCTGAAAACGTCCGTCGACTTATCCGCGCCGACTTTGTGGAGCCAACCCGGCAGGCCATGGAAGAAGATCGCAGGAACCGCAAGAAGGGCGGCGCACCAGCGATGATTCCAGTCGTTGATGAGGATCCTACAGCGCAAGCGGCCCTGCCAACGCCGGACTCCTATCAATGGTATACGGGAACACAGAAAGAGCGGGCACCATCCTGGAAAAACGAGGTCACGCTGCGTTCGGTCGAAAAGTTCTTTGAATATAACCCAAGCGGCTACATTCCCTATATCAGCCCAACACCGCTGATGATGATTGTGGGAAATAACGACGTTGTGACCATTACCGATCTCGCGCTTTCGGCCTATGAGCAAGCTTTAGAACCCAAAAAGCTTGTCTTGCTCAATGGCGGGCATTTCGATGCCTATACGACCGATTTCGAGAATGCATCACGTCCCGCTATTGCATGGTTCCAAGAGCATTTATGAGACCTTTCCCGGGCATCCCAACCTTTTGGTCACGTTAGCAAAGATTTCGGCGGTTTGCTTGAGTTCAGCCAATGCCGCGCGCGCCTCGATGCAGGCTTTGAGCACGGCCCTGCTTTCCAGTTCGTGCGATGGGGGGAGCAAGGGCAGCAGGTTGTGGGGCTGCTCGGGGTGCCAGGCGAGGGCGGCGTTGGTCATGATGCAAAAACGATCTTTTATCGACACGTCCACAGCTTATGTCGCCGCCAGCGACACGTCAAGAAGGAGCCCTGTCCAATATCAGATGAGTCTGAAGGGGGCCTGGTGATTCCAACATCAGATGAGTCTGGAGCTTTGGCCGCGGGTCGTCGATCATCGGGAGATGATCTTGACCTTGCACGACGAACGGCTCACCAGCCTGGAGAGCCTGGAACAATTTCTGGCCGGCACCGCTGGGCTCGATCCACAGGTCGCCGACGGCACCGAGGCGCAGCGCCACGCGCACGTCCTGTCGGTGCTGCAGCGC
>NZ_JBKEAA010000026.1:0-73039 GCF_047971665.1 Castellaniella sp.
CGTCAGACGTTGAACAGGAAATTCATCACATCCCCGTCCTTCACGACATATTCCTTGCCTTCGGCCCGCATCTTGCCCGCGTCCTTTGCCCCATGCTCGCCCTTGCAGGCGATGAAATCGTCGAAACCGATAGTCTGGGCGCGGATGAAGCCGCGTTCGAAATCGGTGTGGATGACGCCGGCGGCCTGGGGCGCGGTGGCGCCGACAGGAATCGTCCAGGCGCGGACTTCCTTGACGCCCGCCGTGAAATAGGTCTGCAAGCCCAGCAGCTGGTAGCCCGCGCGGATGACGCGGTCCAGGCCCGGCTCGCTCATGCCCATGTCTTCCAGGAAGACCGTCTTGTCCTCGTCGTCCAGATCGGCGATCTCGGCCTCGATCGCGGCGCAGGCGGCCACCACCGGGGCGTGCTCCGCCGCCGCGTAATCCTGCACCGCCTTCAGGTGAGGGTTGTCCTGGAAGCCGTCGTCCCTGACGTTGGCGACATACATGGCGCGCTTGGCGGTGATGAAGCAATAGCCCTTGACCAGCGCCAGCTCGTCTTCATCCAGGCCCAGGCCGCGCACAGACTTGCCCTGATCCAGGACGGCGATGATGCGCTCCAGCAGGGCCACCAGGCGGATGGCTTCCTTGTCGCCGGAATTGGCCAGCTTGCGGTTTTTTTGCAGGGCCTTGTCGGCGGTCGCCAGGTCGGCCAGGGCCAGTTCGGTGTTGATGACCTCGATGTCGGACACGGGATCGACACGGCCGGCGACGTGAACGACGTTCTCGTCCTCGAAACAGCGTACGACATGAACGATGGCATCGGTCTCGCGGATGTTGGCCAGGAACTGGTTGCCCAGGCCCTCACCCTTGGACGCGCCCGCCACCAGCCCGGCAATGTCGACGAACTCGACCACGGCGGGCACGACGCGCTCGGGGCTGACGATGGCGGCCAGCCGGGCCAGACGCGGGTCCGGAACCTCGACCACACCGACATTGGGCTCGATGGTGCAGAACGGATAGTTCTCAGCCGCGATACCGGCCTTGGTCAGCGCGTTGAACAGGGTGGATTTGCCGACGTTGGGCAAGCCAACGATGCCGCATTGCAGTGCCATGGGGAACCTGAAAGAAAAGGGGGATGGAAATCAAGGCGCTATTGTACCCGCAGGGCCCGACGCATCCGCCCCACTATCCCACTGCCAGTTGCGGGTCCAGGTACAGCACCAGGCCGATCAGCACCAACGGCCCGCTGTTGAAGAATGCATGCAGGACGATCGAGGCGCCGATGCCCCGGCGCACGCGCATCCAGCCCAGCACCAGTCCGGTGACCCACTGCGGCAGGACCAGCAGCGGCAACAGCACCAGCGACATGCCGTTGAAGCGGAAATTGAACAGGTGCACGGCGGCAAAGATCAGCGCCACGGCATGAAAGAGCCAGGGATAGGCGCGCCGCGCCAGACGCCGGCCGCGCCAGGAAAGCCGCCAGCCGGCATGCCAGCGATGACCAGCCGGATACCAGGCCGGCGCCAGCGCCAGCAGCACGGCGGCGGCGGCCATGAGCCCCGAGGCCGCGCCAGCGCCCTGGGCCAGGATGGACGCCATGAACGGAACAAACCACCACAGCATTGCCGGGCGGCGCAAGGCATAACGAAAGGTGAACTCCTCGATGATCGGCGCCCAGATCAGCGCCGTCATCCAGGGCAGGTTCTGCAGGTCCAGCCGATGCTGCGCGCCCGTGGCGTCGGCGGCCGACAGCGCCATCGGGGCGAACACGAACAGATTCACCAGCCACAGCAAGACGGCCCAATGGGCCAGCCGCCACCAGGGCGCGTTCAAGCTCAGATCCGTCTGGATGCAGGCCCCGGCGCGCCGGCCGCCCAGGCGAGGTCCGGGGCGCGGACGCACGACGAAACGCAGGAAATCGACGATTTCCTGGCCCATGGTGGGCAGATCCGCGGGGCGCTGGAACAAGGACATGGCCGGCCGCTCAGGCGTGGTTGGCCTGGTGCAGGCGTTCGGTGGCGCGATCGAAAGCGCCGTCCAGCAGCTGCGGCAGCACGATGCGGCAGCGGTTGATGACGTCCTCGATTCCGGGCATGTCGTCCTTGCGCGGCGGATGCAGGACGAAATTGACCACCTGCTGGGCCAGTCCGAGGCTGCGCGGATGGCCGATGCCGATGCGCAAACGCCAGAATCCGGGCGTGCCCAGCACGGACTGGATGTCCCGCAACCCGTTGTGCCCGGCATGACCGCCGCCGAACTTGAGCTTGACGGCCCCCGGCAGCAGGTCCAGCTCATCGTGCAGGACGAGGATCTCCTCGGGCCGCAGCTTGTAGAAACGCGCCAGCGCGCCGACGGCCTGGCCGGACTTGTTCATGAAAGTGGACGGCTTGGCCAGAACCACCGCCTGGCCTGCGTGACGCGCGCGCGCGACCCAGCCGGAAAACGGCTTTTCGAGGGTGAAATCAGCCCGCAGGTCATCGGCGAAATGATCGGCCAGCCAGAATCCGGCGTTGTGGCGTGTGGTTTCGTATTCGGGGCCGGGGTTGCCCAGCCCCACGATGAGGCGGATGGGCGCTGTCGTCATCGGGAGGGGGGGATCCGAAAAGTCCCCATGATACGACAAAACCCCCGCCGGCCCTGGGGCCGGACGGGGGTTTTGCTGGGTCTTTTGAAACCGCGCTTATTCTTCGGCCGAAGCGTCGGCGGCGTCAGCGGCGGAGTCGGCATCGTCCGAGGTCGTGCCCTTGGGCGCGGACGCCTGAGCCAGCAGCGGATCGGTATCCTCGCCGTGGGGCACGAACTTGACGCCCTTGGGCAGCGTGACGTCCGACAGGTGCACGCGGGCATTGCCCACCAGACCGCCGAGATCGACTTCGATGAATTGCGGCAGGTTGGCCGGCAGGCAGGTGATGTCGAGCTCGGCGGGACCGTGGGTGACGATCTGACCGGCCATCTTGACGGCGGGGCAGACGTCGGCGTTCAGATAGTGCACCGGCACCCGGGTGGTGACGGCCTGGGAGGCGTCCACGCGCTGGAAGTCGACGTGCAGGACCAGGGGCTTGTAGGGGTGCCATTGCGTGGCACGCACCAGGACCGGCTCGGTCTTGCCGTCCAGGACCATGTCCAGGATGGAAGCGTGGAATTCTTCCTTGTTCAGGGCGTGATAGATCTCGTTGTGGTCGAGCTCGATGTTGGCAGGCGCGGACTTGCCGCCATAGACAATGGCGGGAACCCGGCCGGCGCGGCGCAGGCGGCGGCTCGCACTCGAACCCTGGACGCTACGCGAAGTGGCGGTGAATTTCATGGAAAACTCCAAAACGAGGGCCTTGAAAGGCCCCTGACAACAAAGCAGCCGAAGCTGCGAAACACCCCGCGCCGCGACCAGCGCGGGGCCATGAATCTTGCCTCGTCGCCGTCAGTCGGCGAACAGCGAGCTGACCGATTCGGCCGTCGAAATGCGCAGAATGGTCTCGCCCAACAGGGAGGCGCAGGACAACTGGCGGATCTTGGGGCAGGCGCGGGCCTCTTCGTTCAGCGGAATGGTGTCGGTGACGACCAGTTCATCCAGCGCCGACTCGTGGATGCGCTTGATGGCCTCGCCCGACAGCACGGGATGCGTGCAATAGGCATACACGGAGCCCGCGCCCCGGTCCTTCAAGGCCTGTGCGGCCTTGCACAGCGTGCCGGCGGTGTCGACCATGTCGTCCATGATCAGGCAGGTACGGCCATTGACGTCGCCAATGATGTTCATGACCTCGGACACATTGGCCCGCGGGCGGCGCTTGTCGATGATGGCCAGGTCGGATTCGAGCTGCTTGGCCAGCGCCCGGGCGCGCACCACACCGCCGATATCGGGCGACACGACCACCAGGTTCTGGAAATTGCGGCTCCAGATGTCACCCAGCAGAATCGGCCCGGCGTAGATGTTGTCCACGGGGATGTCGAAAAAGCCCTGGATCTGGTCTGCGTGCAGGTCCATGGTCAGCACCCGGTCCACGCCCACGACCTGCAGCATGTTGGCCACGACCTTGGCCGAGATCGACACGCGGGCCGAGCGCGGCCGGCGATCCTGGCGGGCATAGCCGAAATAGGGGATGGCGGCGGTGATGTTGCGCGCGGAGGCGCGGCGCAGGGCATCGACCATCACCATGATTTCCATCAGATTGTCATTGGTCGGCGCACAGGTGGGCTGGAGCACGAAGACGTCCTTGCCGCGAACGTTTTCGTTGATCTCGACCATGACCTCACCATCGGAAAAACGGCCCACGGTCATCTTGCCCAGGGACATGTCGAGGTGATTCACGACATCGACGGCCAGTCGGGGATTGGCCGTGCCGGTGAAAATCATGAATCTGTCTTGTGCCATGGTGTCGAACCAATCTGTCAAATGACAAGGCTGTTGTCAGCCTTCCCGTAGGAGGTGGCGGATTCAACAGCCTGATAGCATGCGCGCTGGCGCGGAAAGGATGGCTGGGGAAGAAGGATTCGAACCTTCGCATGCCGGAATCAAAATCCGGTGCCTTAACCAGCTTGGCGATTCCCCAATAATTCAATCATCGACCCAATCCAGCAAAGGGTGATCACCCAGACCCTGACATATCCAGGACCCTTGGATCGCCGCATCGGGCGGGTCTTCCATTTTACTGATTATTTGATCCCGATGCATCCTGGCCCGGGCGGCGTCAGGGAACTCCGCGAACAGGCACGAACCCGAACCAGTCATGCGGATTTCGACCCCCGCGCCCCGCATCACCTGCACGAGCGCGGCGATATCCGGATGCTGTCGAAAGACCACGGCCTCCAGGTCGTTGCGACCGAAAAACGCCCCGCCATCGCATCCCAGAACGCCATCCTCATCAAGAGGTTTTTTGCTCTGAAACAACCCGGCGGCCCGCCTATCGCGCGGCCCTGTCTGCCATTCAGTAAAGTCCGTAATTTTTACCGATCGGGAATTTCTTGTCAAATCGGACGCCCGAAAAACATCCGCGGTGGCGACATGCGCCTGCGGCCGCACGATCCAGTAGGTTCGCTCGGGCAGATCCACCGCCGTCAGCTGCTCACCGATTCCCTGAGCGAAAGCGGCGCGGCCAAAGACAAAGACCGGCACATCGGCGCCCAACGGCAGAGCCAGGCGCATGAGCTCGGCGCGCGTCAGGCCGGTACCCCACAGGCGGTTCAACGCGATCAGCGTCGTGGCGGCATCGCTGGATCCGCCGCCCAGGCCGCCGCCGGCCGGGATCCGTTTGCGGTAGCGGATGCGCGCGCCCTGTCGGGCCCCCGTGACCCGCTGCAGCGCGCAGGCGGCGCGCAGCACCAGATCCTGATCGGCAGGCAGGCTCGCCAGGCCCTCGCCTTCGCGCGCCAGCACGCCATCGGCCGTGGACTCGAAATCAAGGCTGTCGCACAGATCCACAAAGCGAAAGACGGTCTGCAATAGATGGTAGCCATCCGGACGCCGTCCGACGACATGCAGGAACAGGTTGAGCTTGGCCGGAGCCGGCACATCGTACAGGACCGCCATGCGCGTCGACGACCCTAGGGCCGGTCCACGATCCATTGCAGACGCCATTGACCCTGATCGTCCCGGCGCGACAGGCGCACGCGTCCGGGCCCCTGATCATCGTAGTCCGACAGGCGGACTTCCCAGCCATCCTGGCGCAACGACGCCAGACGATCCTGATCGTCGTGCCTGGCATCGACGACGAGTCCGGGCGCGCTCAGGCCGCGTATCCAGTAACGCAGTCCCGAAACCGGCATGGCACGCCCCCACACCAGGGCCAGCAAAGCGTCGGGGGTGGCCGCCGTATCACGGCTGCCGTCGCTGCGCTCGAGCGTGGACCGGCCCGGTTCGACCCGGATTTGCGCCAGGATGCTGCCCATCGGCGACACCAGATCCAGGCGCAGGACCTGTCCGTCGTCCCGCCAGGAGAATCCGCCTTGCGCGGCATAGGGTGCGGCCCCCAGGGGTTGCAGATTGACGGCGAAGCGACCCTGCCGCTCGAAGGCGGCTCCCTGCCCGCCGATCCGCGCAGGCGTGGCGCAGGCGGCCAGCAGGCCGGTCAGCATCAGCGTCAGCCAGACGGGTCGCAGCCGCCTGAAAACGGCAGCGATCCCAAGGACGCGCCGCCAAGACGGGAGCACAAAGGTCATGCGTTGATGCGAGCTCATGGCAGGCGAACCCCCAGACGATTCAGTGTTTCCTTCAGGGCCTCATTGTCAGGATCGGCCTTGTGGCCTTCGGCCCAGATCCGGCGCGCCTCGTCGCGGCGGCCCAGTTCCCACAACGTCTCGCCCAGATGCGCGGCCACATCGGCCGAAGGCAATTGATCGTAGGACCGGCGCAGGTATTCCAGCGCGCCCTGGTAATCACGGATGCGGAACAGATACCAGCCCACGCTGTCCAGGACGTAGGCGCTTTCAGGATCGAGCTCGAGCGCCCGCTCCAGCAGACCGCGCGCCTCGTCGAGGTTGCGATTCTGCTCGACGAAGGTATAGCCCAGCGAATTGTAGGCGTTGGCGTTCTCGGAATCGAGCTCGATCACGCGGCGCATCAGGGCCTCGAATTCTGCCGTCTTGCCCTGCTGAAGCAGCAGCATGCCCAGATCATATTTGATCTCCGACGTATCGGGCATCTCCAGGTCGGCGGCTTTGAGCAGTTCGACCGCCTGATCGGTGCGCCCCGCGTCCCGGTAGATGGTCGCCAGGGTCAGGCGGGTCACCACCCGTTCGCGGCGGTCGGCGGGCTTGATGGCGTCCAGGATCGCCCGCGCCCGGTTCAGATCGCCCATCTTGCCGTACAGCACGGCCTCATGCGTGCGCGCCTGGAAGATCAGCGTCGGCTCGTCGATACTGCGCAACTGGTGGATGGCCTCGTGCAGATCGTTCTGACGCTCGGCGATCTGCACCAGCAGCAGGCGCGCGTCGGACACGTCGGCCTGCGCGTTGGTGGCGCCGTCGTGCAGGGACTGGCGCCGCTGCTGCTGAATCGTGATGTACTGGTTCAGCAGGTTCTTTGCGGCATCGTAGCGGCCCGCCCGGGCATTGACCTCGGCCTCGGTATAGAGCAACGCGAAGTCTTCCGGCGTGCGCCGGCGCATGCGGTCCAGCAGGCTCAGGGCCTCATCGTACGATCCCAGCCCGGTCAGGCGGCTGACCAGTAGCAGCTGGAGACCGCGCTGGTCGGGATGGCGATCGAGAAAAGCATAGGTGTCCTTGATGGCGCGCATGGGTTCGACCCGCAACCCGTATTCCAGCACGCGCTGGGCCGCATCCTGAGACGTCGGGTCCAGGGCCTGGGCGCGGCGGGCCTCATCGACGGCACGGACGGGCTCGCCAGCGGCCCAGGCCGCATCGGACAGCGCCAGCCGGGCCAATACCGATGTCCCGGACACATTCGCCAGGGTTTTTTCCAGGACGTCCAGGGCCAGACGCTTGTCCGTCATCTTCGAGACGATCCCGACCGCCTGGACGATCGCCCGATCCTGGTCGCTGGCCGAAGCGATGCGGCGCGACAGGGTCCGCGCCAGCCCGTCGGTCTGCCCGCTGGAAGCCGACAGCGCCAGGGAAGCGGCCACGGCCTCGGGATTGGATGGATCCAGGGCGGCCCATTCGCGGGCCGTGCGCAGCGCCAGCGCCAGATTGCGCCCGGTCATGGCCATCTGGAAAGCGCGGCGGGCCAGCCGGGGGTCGAGCGTGTCGCGCGCCAGGGAAAGCAGCTGTTGCGCAGCGTCATCGTACTGCTCGTTCTGAGCCGACAACTCGGCCACCAGCAGGCGATACAGCAATTCGGGCGTGAGATTGACGGCGGGCGGCTTGCCGCTACGCAGGTGGATGGACTCGACCGGCTCGGCCGGCGCGGCTGCGGGGGGAGCAGCCCATGCCGTTTCGTGTGCGGCGGCCAGGGCCAGCACCACGGGCATCACGGAAACGGGGAATCTCATTGGCGGTAACCATCGCCGGAACGCAGGAAGGACCGCGTCTGGTGGCAAAATTGCGTCATCGAAAGAGGATGTTATCACCCCGTCATGCCGGAACTGCCAGAAGTCGAAACAACCCGTCGTGGAATTGCCACGGTTATGCCCGGCCGCGTCCTGCGCGACCTGATCGTGCACGAATCCCGCTTGCGCTGGCCGGTCCCGGCCGGACTGCCCGACCTGCTGCGCGACACCGAGGTCCTGGCCTGCGAACGCCGGGGCAAATACCTGCTGATCCGCTTTCCGCATGGCACACAGATCGTGCATCTGGGCATGTCGGGCTCGCTGCGGCGGGTGCCGATGGATGAGCCGCTACGCAAGCACGATCATGTGGAATGGCGGTTCGACGATGCCCGCTTTCTGCTGCACGATCCGCGCCGCTTTGGCGCCGTCCTGTGGCATCCGGCCGAGGCCGGGCCTCTCGCAACCCATCCGCTGCTGGCCGGACTGGGCATCGAGCCCTTCGACCCGGCCTTCACCCCCGCGATCCTGCATGCGGGACTGCAAGGCCGCCGCCAATCCGTCAAGCAACTGCTGCTGGGCGGCCGGATCGTCGTGGGCGTGGGCAATATCTACGCGTCGGAGTCGCTGTTCCTGGCCGGCATCGACCCGCGTCTGCCGGGCGCGCGCCTGTCGCGCCCGCGCAGCGTCCGGCTGCACGCGGCCATCCTGCAGACACTGGGTCGGGCGCTGGAATCGGGCGGCAGCACCCTGCGCGACTATGTCAACGCACAGGGCGCTCCAGGGGCGTATTTCACGCTGCACGCAACCGTCTATGAGCGCGACGGCCAGCCTTGTCCGCGCTGCGCCACGCCGATCCGGCGCATTGTCCAGGGCCAGCGCGCAACCTACTTCTGTCCCGGTTGCCAGAAACGCTGACCCTGCTCAAGGGATGCGACCAGGACGCGCCAGGCCGCATCCCGCCGTAGCGCTCAATCGCCGAGCGCGGCGACGACGATGACTTCGAATTTCAGGCCTGGCGCAGCCAGACGGGCCTCGCCCGTGGCGCGCGCCGGCGGATTGGCCGGATCGATCCAGGCCTCCCAGACCGGATTCATGACTTCGAAGTCAGCGATGTCGGCCAGCCAGATGGTGGCCTGGAGGATACGAGACTTGTGGCTGCCGACCTTGGCCAGCACGCGATCGACTTCGGCCAGCGCCGTGCGCGTCTGGGTCTGGATGTCATCGCCCTCGTGACCCACCTGGCCCGAAAGGTAGACCGTGTTGCCATGGATGACGGCCTCGCTCATGCGAACGCCGGGTTCAATACGCTGAATGGTCATCAGGACAGCTTCCCAAAAAAATGAAAACCGGCGCCATCATAGCCTGGAATCCGGACACGGCTCGACCCGGCATGGCCCGCCCGACGCGGCCTGGCGCACCAGGCGGCCGAGCGGCGGCCGCGCTCATCCGGCAAGCACCTTGCCCGGATTCATGAGGCCCCGGGGGTCCAGCGCCGCCTTGATGTGATGCATCAACGCCATTTCGACCGGATCCTTGTAGCGCGGCAGCACATCGCGCTTGAGCTGTCCCACGCCGTGTTCCGCGCTGATCGATCCGCCCACGGCATGCACGCGGTCATGCACCAGTTCGTAGACGGCATCCTGACGCGCCAGCAACTGGCCTTCGTCCCAGTCCGCGCCACGCGCGACGTTGTAATGCAGGTTGCCATCGCCCAGATGCCCGAAAATCACGTGGCGGATCCCCGGAAAGGCAGCCTGCAGCGCGGCATTGGTATCCAGGACGAACGCCGCCATGCGGGAGACCGGAATCGAGACGTCGTGCTTGATGCTCTTGCCCGATTCCTTTTCCGCCAGGGGGATGCTCTCGCGCAGATGCCAGAGGGCATGGCTTTGCGCCATGGATTCGGCAATCACCGCATCCAGCACGATGCCCGCCTCGATGGCCTCGCCCACCACGACCTCGAAGCGCTCACGGGCGTGGGCCTCGGACTCGCTGTCCGACAGCTCCAGCAACGCGTACCAGGGCATGGCGGCCGACGGCCCCTCGAAAGGCAGGCGCTGCTGCGGAAAACACCGCACCACGTCCTGCAGGCAATCGCCGGCCATCAACTCGAACCCGGTCAGCGAAGCGCCCAGACCGGAACGGGCCCGGCTCAACATGGCCACGGCCGACCCGATCGAATCCAGCGCCAGCAACGCGGTGCAGCGTGCGACCGGCAGCGGATGCAACTTGAGGGTCGCCGCCGTGATGATGCCCAGGGTGCCCTCGCTGCCGATGAACAGGTCGCGCAGAGCATAGCCGGTGTTGTCCTTGCGCAGACCGCGCAGGCCATGCCAGATGTCGCCCTGCGCCGTCACCACCTCCAGTCCCAGGGTCAGTTCGCGCATGTTGCCATAGCGCAGCACCTGCGTGCCGCCCGCATTGGTGGCCAGGTTGCCGCCGATGGTGCAACTGCCCTCGGCCGCCAGGCTGAGCGGAAACAGCCGGCCGGCCTCGCGTGCGGCCTGTTGCACGGACTGCAGGATGCAGCCGGCCTCGACTTCCATCGTGTCATTGTCGGTGTCGATGCCGCGGATCCTGTTCAGACGCTGCAACGAAAGAATCACCGCGCGGCCGGAATCATCGGGGGTCGCGCCGCCGCACAGGCCGGTATTGCCCCCTTGAGGAATCACGGGCAACCCCGCCTGCGCGCACTGGCGCACGACGGCGGACACCTCGTCGACCGTACCGGGCCGCACGACCGCCAGCGACCGGCCGTGATAGCGGTCGCGCCAGTCGGTTTCCCAGGGCAGCGCATCCGCGCCGGTCAGCACCTGCGCGGCGCCGACCGTCGCGCGCAAAGCATCCAGATGATCCATGGTTTTCATAATCCAGCGGTCCAGCGATGAAAGGCGTCTTTCGAGGGAAAGAGCCTTTGATTGTAATCGGCGATAATGACTGCAGCCGAGTCATTCCCCATCCCACTGCCATGAACCATCCCCTGCCCCCCGCCGTCTTCAAGGCCTATGACATCCGCGGCACTGTGCCCACGCAGCTCAATGAGCTTTTCGCCCACCGCCTGGGGCTGGCCCTGGCCGCCCGGGCCCGGCGCGAAGGCGTGCGCAGTCTGGCAGTCGGCTACGACGGACGCCTGAGCAGCCCCGGACTGGCCCAGGCCCTCAAGTCCGGCCTGCACGCGGGCGGGATCGACACGGTGGACCTGGGCCTGGCGCACACGCCTCTGGTGTATTACGCCGCACATCATGAGGGCAGCGGCTCGGGGGTCGCCGTCACCGGCAGTCACAATCCGCCCGACTACAACGGATTCAAGATGATGATGGCGGGGCGCACCCTCCACGGCGATGACATTCAGGCCCTGCGCCAGGCCATGGACGGCATCCAGGCGCCCTCGGGCACGACCCCGGGCCAGAATGTCGCCAACGACATGGTGGAGACCTACATCCGCGAGATCACGGACCATGTCCGGCTGGCGCGTCCCATGCGCATTGCCATCGACTGCGGCAACGGGGTGGGCGGCGTGGCCGCGGCCCGCTTGTTCCGGGCGCTGGGCTGTACGGTCGATGAACTGTATTGCGAGGTCGACGGCCAGTTCCCCAACCATCACCCCGACCCCGCCGATCCGGCCAACCTGCAAGATCTGATCGACCACCTGCGCGACACCGATTGCGAGCTGGGGCTGGCCTTCGACGGCGATGCCGACCGCCTGGGCGTGGTCACCCGCTCGGAGCAGATCATCTGGCCCGACCGCCAGATGATCCTGTTCGCCCGCGACATCCTGCAACGCGTGCCGGGTGCCGCCATCATTTTCGACGTCAAATGCAGCCGCCACCTGAGCCGGACCATCCAGGAGGCCGGCGGCACACCGCTGATGTCGCAGACCGGACACTCACTGATCAAGGCCCGCCTGGCCGAGACCGGCGCGCCCCTGGCCGGCGAGATGAGCGGACATATTTTCTTCAAGGAGCGCTGGCATGGATTCGACGACGGCCTCTATGCCGGCGCGCGCCTGCTGGAAATCCTGTCGCGCAGCGATGACCCGAGCGCCACGCTCGAGTCTCTGCCTCAGGGGATCTCCACCCCCGAACTGAAGCTGCCCATGGCCGAAGGCGAGCCGCATGAATTCATTCGTCGCCTGCAGACCGAGGGCTGCTTTCCCGGCGCCACCGACCGCGTCATCATCGATGGCATCCGCGCCGAATATCCGGATGGCTTCGGCCTGGCGCGCGCCTCGAACACGACCCCGGTGGTGGTACTGCGCTTCGAAGGCGATACGCCCGAGGCGCTGACGCGGATCCAGGACGAGTTCCGCGCAGCCATCACCGCGTTGCTGCCGGGGCGGGAACTGCCGTTCTGATGTGGTTCGCGCGGACGTCAACCGCCGTCGTCTGATCGGCTCCTGTGCGAAATTCCTGAATCAGACAGACTGACCGCCGCCTGCCGTAATGACACTCAACGCAACGAAACGTGCCCCGGCATGAGTGTAGGATCGGGCAGCCTCCAGCTGCGTTGGGAAACACGGATCTTCTTCGCAAAAAAACAGACCCCGCCTCAAATGGAAGGCGGGGTCTGCCAAACAACACCGTAGCGACTCGATAGAACTTAACGGCCTGGAGGCGCCAGGTCCCGGTAAATATCCAGGTGTGACCGGACGATCCCGTCCAGGCCGAAATCGCGTTCGGCCAGCGCCCGGCCCGCATCGCCCATGCGAATCCGCAGCGCCTCGTCCCCCGCCAGCGTCGCGACCGCATCCGCCAGCGCCTGCGCATTCCGGGGCGGCACCAGCACACCGCTGACCCCGGGCTCGATCGCATCCCGGCACCCCGGCACGTCCGTCGTCACCACCGGCCGGCCACAAGCAGCCGCCTCGATCAGGGACTTGGGCAGGCCCTCGCGATAGGACGGCAGCGTCACGATGTGCGCCTGCGCGTAAAAGCCCGCCACATCCGCGCATTCACCGACGTATTCGATCACGCCTTCCGCCTGCCAGGCCCGCAAGGTCTCCGGTCTGACCGAGGCCGGATTTTCGAGATCCAGACTGCCCGCGAGACGCCAGCGCAAGCCATCTCCCCGCGCGGACGACAGGCGGGCCGCCTCCACGAATTCATCGACCCCCTTGTCACGCAGCAATCGGGCGGCCAACGCCACCGTCACGGGACCCGGCGGCCAGGGGGCAGGCGCATAGTGGTCCAGATCGACACCCGAGCCGCGCAGCAGCACGGCCTGACCGGAGCGAATGGCGCCAGCCTGTTCCAGCACATCGCGGTCCGCCGTATTCTGAAGAATCACCCGGCTGTTCGGATGCCCCAGCGCCAGGCGATACAGGATCAGGGCCAGACGCCGCAGCACGTCACGCCGTCCGGATCCCTGGATGAAGACATAGCCCAGGCCGGAAATGGCCGCGACGTAGGCGGGCACCCCGGCCAGGCGGCTGACAATACCGCCGTACAGCACGGACTTGAGCGTAACGGCATGCACGAGGTTGGGCCGCAGCCGACGAAACAGGCGCCAGATCGCCCACAAGCTGCGCGCCTCGGTCCAGGGCCGCATGCTGGTGCGCGACAGCGGCAGCGCATGATGCGTCAGGCCCAGCGCCTCGAGCTGCGCCACGGCCGGACCGCCCATGGAGGCCACATGCACCTCATAGCCCGCATCGCGGGCGGCCAGGGCGACCGGCAGCCGATGCGACACCAGAAACGCCGGATTGGTGATGAAGAACAGCAGCCGGGGGGCGTCCGATCCATGCGCCGTCGTGCCTGCCGCCGTCGCAGTCCCCGCCTCGCCCGCTGCCGCCACGGAGGCCGCCCCCCCCGCCGGATCGCACGCCCCGGCCTTGGCCGAACCGCCTGTCCTGCGCTCTGTTCCGGCGGTGGGAAAATCCGCCGCCAGCCGGCGCCAGACGATCTCATACCGATCTGTCATGGCCCGCAAGCTGAAACGCTGCTCGACGGAGGCCCGTGCCGCATCACGGCGCGCCGGCCATGCCGGAGCGCGCACAGCCGCCACCGCCTGACCGATGGCCACCGACAGCGCCGACGCATCGCCTGGCGGCACGACCCAACCATGCTCGCCCACGATATCGGCCGCATCGCCCACGTCGGTCACCACGCAGGCCACGCCGGAGGCCATCGCCTCGGAAACCACATTGGGAAATCCTTCGGCCTTGCTCGACAACACATGAATGTCCAGCACCCGCATCAACTCGGGCACATCGTCGCGACGGCCGAGAAAGATCAAATGATCGAGCAGGCCATAATGCCGCGCCATGGCGATCAGATCCGCGTTGTCGCGCGACATGCCCAGCCCGATCAGCACACAGCGCAGGTCCGGATGGGCACGCACGGACAAGGCCAATGCCGCCAGCAGATTCTCATGGTCCTTGAGGGGATTCCAGCGCGCCACGCTGCCCAGCAACGGCGCGCCCTCGGACACGCCCCAGCGGGCGCGCAGTTCGGCCGCGCCCGACGCATCCGGATGCCAGACATCCAGATCGTAGCCATTGGGCACGACCAGCATCCGGTCAGCACGATAGCCCCAGGCCCGATGGACCTCGGCGGCCTTGCGGGCGCAAGCGATGATCACCCCCGGCACCCAGCTCGACACGCGCGCGCAAACCCAGGCCGCCATGCGGGAGGAGCGGCTGCTCTCGCCCAGGCTGACCCCCGAATTGCGCACGCCCCAGGCCACGGCGCGAATACCGGCCAGACGCGCCGCCAGACCGGCGATCAGGTCGGCATGATACATCCAGGTCTGCACCACATCGGGACGGCGCGCGCGCAACAGCCGGATCAGCCGCCACACCCCCCGGATGTTCCCGGCCCAGCCCTGCATGTCCAGGCAGACCACCTCGACACCCGCCTCGCGCAGCCGCGCGCCCATGACACCCTCGCCGCGCATGGACACCACGGTATGCTGAACTGTGCCGCCCGGCGCTGTCGTCAGGCGCAACAGCACGGTCTCGGCGCCGCCATGCAGCAGACCTGAAATCACATGGATGACCCGCAGGGGCGCGGTCTCCGCCCCCGACACCTGTCCGGCGGCTGGTTCGGAAATGGCGGGCAGGCCCGCTTCGTTTTCATTCATGGCATATCCTCGGCCCACAGGGCCATCAGGGGCGCGTCCGGGAGGCGTCGTCCTCGCGCTCGGCACCGAGCATCCCGTCCGTCTCTGTCCAGGCATCATCCCAGGCCCGCAGAACGGCGTCCAGACCATAACGGGCACGGACCGATTCGGACGCTGCGCGGCCCCGGACCTCGCGTTCGTCCGGATCAGCGCACATCACCCGGCACAGGGCCCGGGCCAGCGCCGGTTCATCATCCAGAGGCACCAGTTCCGCCAGCCGGCCGCCCAGCGTCAGCTCGGACGGGCCGGAGGGGCAGTCCGTTGCCACGCAAGGCAGCCCCAGCGCCATGGCCTCGAGCAGAGCATTCGGGAAGCCCTCGACGCGGGAATTCAGCACAAAGGCATGCGCCGCGGCCAGGTCCTCCCAGGGGGTCCGGCTGAAGCCGGGCAGCCGGATGCGGGATTCCAGTCCCAACGCCCGGACGCGGGTCCGGCATGCCTCGAGCTGGGCACCGTCCCCCCAGATGCACAAGTCCCAGTCCGGACACTGCGGGGCCAGCGTGGCAAAACATTCGATCAAACGGTCGAACTGCTTGACATGATTGAAGCGCCCCAGGGCGGCCAGCGTATGGCGGGGTCCGACGGGCTCATGCGTCCGGCAGCCGGGCAGGCCGTCGGGAAGCGGATTGGGGATGACCGCCACACGGCGCACACCCGGCGCCACCTGCAGCAGATGGGACGCGCTGCGCCGGGTCTGCACGGCGACACGGCGCGCCCAGGGGTAGGTCCAGCGCCGCAGCCAGCGCAGGCTGGATTCCAGATTGACGCTGTGAGCCGGATCGGTACGCTCGCCGACGACGACGGGCAACCCCGTGCCGCGCAGCGCCAGCAGCGCCGACACGTTGACGTTGGTGAGAAAAGACAGCACCTGGTCGGGCCGGCATTCGCGCGCCAACCGCCGCAAGGCGGCGAGCTTGGCCAGGGGCCGCAGCCAGGCCGGGCCACGAACCCGGTCCGCCAGCCACAACAGGCGCACCCCTGGATCCAGCGTCTGGTCGCAGCGTCCTCGACCGGAATAGCAGCACACCAGGGTGACCTCATCGCCACGCCGCGCCCAGGCGTTGGCCAGGGTGGCGGCAACCCGCTCGGCGCCGCCTCCATGCATGGAGCTGACGAGAAACAGGCGCTTCATCTAGCAGACCCTCTCGCCCTGGAACACCTGCTCCCACAGGGCCATGATGCGCGCGGTGCCGAAGCGGTCGCGGGCGTCGACGGCCCGGCCCGCCAGCCGCGACCGCAACCCGGCATCGGCCATCAACCGGGCGAGCCCCGCCGCCAGCGCGTCGGGATCGTCGACGGGCCGGACCAGCACGCCATCCAGACCCTCGCGAATGATTTCCCTGGGGCCCGTGTCACAATCGGTGGCCACGCACGGCAAGCCGCAGGCCATGGCCTCGATGAGCGTATTCGACAGGCCTTCGGCCTGCGAACTGAGCACATACAGATCGGCGGCGCCATACCAGACGGCCATGTTGCCGACGCGCCCCGGCAGACTGACGCGACTGTCCAGACCCAACTCGTCACGCAGGGCTTCCAGCGCCGACCGCTGCTCGCCTTCGCCCAGAATGACCAGATCCCAATCGGGAAACGGCCCGGCCAGCTGGGCGAAGGCCCGCAACAGGTGATCGAAGCCCTTGACCGGATGCAGGCGGCCCACAGCCAGCAGCCGGTGACGTCCCGGTGCGCGGGACGGTTCCACCACCGGCTGGCCCTCGACCAAGGGCCAGCGGACCGCATTCGGGATCACCTGCGCGTGGACGCCGGGCAGGTGCGCATCGAGCCACTGCGCGGTCCCCCGGGTCAAGGCAATGACCGCGTCGGCCCGCGGATACGTCCAGCGGCGCAGCCGTTCCCAGAATGCGGGCAGCGGCAGGCTGGGCGGATGCGCATGCTCGGTGGCGATCACACGGCTGCGGCCGCGTGCGGCCAGAACGGCCAACACGGAGCCCCGGGTCATCATGCCCAGCACGACCGCCGGCCGATGACGCCGCACCAGCCGGCGCAGCGCCCGGACCCGCAGGAGGTTGCCCCACAGGGCGCCCACCGGACCTGCGCTGTCGCCGGCCAGGCCCAGGGCATGACGTCGCACGCCTTCGGGCAAGGGATAGGCATCCTGACGGTCATCCGTCTGGGTCACGAGCATCACCCGGCAGCCTCTGGCCAGCCAGCCCGCGGCCAGATCCACGGCTACCCGCTCGGCGCCGCCACCACGCAGCGAATGGATCACGATCATCAGATCGACGGCGTCGGCATCCGCGCAACGGCCGTCTTGCGGCCCGCACGCGCCGCTGTGTCCAGAACGATCCGTCAGGCTCATGACGCCGCCCCCTTCAGGGGAACCGCACGCCCGGCCAGCCCCAGATAGCAGACATAGGACAGGGCGTACATGAGCGCCGTCGCCAGCATGATGCCCGCCGTCCCCATGGACGGCGCCAGGGCCGTATTCATCCAGGCCTTGACGCAGAAATTCAGCACGGCGATGGCGGCCATCCAGCCGTAGCGGTTCTGGCTGGCCAGCAGTTGCACCAGAATCAGCACGCCGAAATAAAAGGGCAATTGCAGCATGCCCCAGCGCAGGACATGCGCCACCGCGACCGTGTCCTGCGCCGTGAAAGCGCCGCGCTCGAACAGCAGCGACACCAGCCACGGCGCCAGCCACCAGCCGATCAGCACCACGATGGCGCCGATCACCAGCAGCGCGAACGACCATTTCAAGGCCATCGCGCGAGCATGCGCCGCATCGCCGCGGCCTTGAATATCGGCCAGCACGGGCAGCGCCGCGCGGCCGACCGAGGCGGCTCCCAGCCCGATCATCAGCGACAGCAGCCGCGTCGCATAGCCCAGGGTCGCATTGGCGTTGTCGCCCAGTTGAGCGGCCGTGTACTGATCGATGGGGCCGACGAAGCTCATGGCCAGTTGCCCCACCAGCATGATGCCGGCAGCGGCGGCCAGGCTGGACCATTGCGGCGCGCTGCGGCTCAGGCGCGGCGGCGCCTGCACATGATCGGCGCGCTGCGCCAGGAGGTGCTGCCAGACGGCCTGGATCGCGTAGCCCAGCAAGGTCCCCCAGAGCAGTGGCAGGACGCCGGCACCGGCGGGCGCGGCCAGCACACAGACCAGGATCGACAGCGCGGGCACGCTGTCGAGCAAGGTATTGATGTGGCGTTCGTGCGCCCGCAGGCGCGCGGCGCCCAGTCCCGTCCAGATCGTGAAGAGAGCAGCGGGCGCGAAACCCAGGATCAGCAGCAGGCTCATGTCACGCACGGTCGGCGAGAGGCCCTGCCCCGCCACATCCAGCACGAATGGCCAGGCCAGCCCCAACAGGACGGCGACGGCCGCGCCCAGCAGCCAGGCCCAGCCTTGCAGCTCGCCCAGAAACCGGCCATGCAGGGCCGACTCGCCCTGGCGGCTGCGCACCAGCGCCGGGATCAGCACCACCGAGCAGGCGCCGACCAGCGTCACCGGCAGCCAGTTGGCGATCGTCAGCGTGAACTGATAGGCATCCACGGCATCGCTGACGCCGTAGCGGTAAGCCACCGCCATTTCCTTGACCGCGCCCACAGCCTTGCCCATCAACAGGAAAAAAGCAACGCGGGCCGCCCCCAGGGCGATGCGACGATGATCCGCGTGCAGCCCCGCCATCCGGCGCTTGAGCGGCGCGATCACGACAGGCTCCCGGTCACGCCTCAGACCCGCGCATCATGGTCAGCTGAGAAACCGGACATACCAGGGCATGGCGACTTCCAGGCCGCACAGGATGTCGAACTGTGGGTCATAGCCCAGCAGGTTGCGCGCCTTGCCGATGTCGGCCTGGGAATGGCGCACATCGCCCGCCCGGAAATCGGCATGACGGGGCGCGCGCGCATAGGTCACGCCGTTGCGCCCCAGGATGTCGCGCAGGTGCTCGAACAACTGATTGAGCGAAGTCCGTGCATTGAAGGCCACGTTGTAGACCTGATTGACGCCCTCGGGGCCGGCCAGGGACGCCAGCAGGTTGGCCTGAACGACATTGTCGATGTAGCAGAAATCACGGCTGGTCTCACCGTCGCCATTGATCACGACCTCCTGGTCGCGGATCATGGACGACACCCATTTCGGGATCACGGCGGCATAGGCGCCGTCCGGGTCCTGACGCTGGCCGAACACATTGAAATAGCGCAGGCCGACGGCCTTGACGCCATAGGCGCGGGCGAAGACATCGGCGTACAGTTCGTTGACGTACTTGGTGACCGCATACGGCGACAGCGGCTTGCCGATCAGGTCCTCGACCTTGGGCAGGCCCGGATGATCGCCATAGGTCGAACTGGAGGCGGCATAGACAAAGGATTCGACCTGCGCATCACGCGCCGCCACCAGCATGTTGAGCTGCCCCCCCACGTTGACCGCATTGGTGGTCAGCGGGTCGTTCAGCGAACGCGGCACAGAGCCCAGCGCCGCCTGATGCAGCACGTGACGCACGCCCCTGACCGCCTGCGCGCAGGTGTCCAGGTCGCGGATGTCGCCCTCGATGAAACGAAAGCGCGCCCATGCCTCGGCCCCCACACGGGATTCGACCTCATCCAGATTGTGCGGGTAGCCGGTCGAAAAATTATCCAGGCCGACCACGCTCTGCCCCAGACCCAGCAGGGCCTCCAGCAGATTGGAGCCGATGAAACCGGCGCAGCCCGTCACCAGCCAGGTGCGGGGCTGCGCGCGCAATGCGGTCTGAAGGGATTCAAAGCGTGAAGTCATGTCCGGCCTCAGAGACGCAGATCGGACTCGCCCGCGGCGAGTACGTATTTCAGGTCGTACAGCACGTGCTCGGGCTTGCCCAATGCGCGCAGCGCGGCGGCGCCCATGGCGGCGAACTGTTCGTGCGCCACCGCCAGGATGATGCCGTCATACGCGCCCTCGGCAGGTTTGGAAACCGGCGTCAGGCCATATTCGTGCTGTGCCTCGGCGGGATCGACCCAGGGATCGTAGACATCCACTTCGATGCTGTATTCACCCAGTTCGCGCACGATATCCACCACCCGGGTGTTGCGCAGATCGGGGCAGTTTTCCTTGAACGTCAGCCCCATCACCAGCACACGCGAACCCTGCACCTGGATGCGGCGCTTGGTCATGGCCTTGACCAGCTGGGACACCACATAACCCCCCATGGAGTCGTTCAGGCGACGGCCCGCCAGGATGATTTCGGGGTGATAACCGATCGACTGCGCCTTGTGGGTCAGGTAGTACGGATCGACACCGATGCAATGTCCGCCGACCAGCCCGGGCCGGAAGGGCAGGAAATTCCATTTGGTGCCGGCGGCCTGCAACACATCCAGCGTGTCGATGCCCAGGCGATTGAAGATCAGTGCCAGCTCGTTGATCAGGGCGATGTTCACATCGCGCTGGGTATTCTCGATGACCTTGGCCGCCTCGGCGACCTTGATCGAGGGCGCCTTGTGCGTCCCGGCCGTGATGATCTGTCGGTAGAGCGCGTCAACCAAATCGGCGACTTCGGGCGTGGAGCCCGAGGTGACCTTGCGGATGGTGGAGACGCGATGCTGCTTGTCACCCGGGTTGATGCGTTCGGGGCTGTAACCCGCGTAGAAATCGACGTTGAATTTCAGGCCCGAAATGCGCTCGAGCACCGGCACGCAGACCTCTTCGGTCGCCCCGGGATAGACCGTGGATTCATAGATGACGATATCGCCGCGCTTGAGGATGCGGCCGATGGTCTCGCTGGCGCGCTCCAGCGGCGTCAGGTCCGGCTGCTTGTACTCGTCGATGGGCGTAGGAACTGTGACGATGAACACATTGGCGCTCGCCAGCTCGGCAGGATCGGCCGAATAGCGCAGCTTGGCGGCCAGGGCGAGTTCCGGTCCATCGACCTCCAGCGTGTGATCGCGGCCGGCGCGCAGTTCCTCGATGCGGCGCGTATTGATGTCGAAACCCAGCACATCGCGGTGCTTGCCGAATTCGACCGCCAGCGGCAGGCCCACATATCCCAGGCCGACGACGGCCAGACGGACGTCCTGAATGTTCATTTGGTTCTCCACGGCATCGACGCCGATTGATCAGGATGAAATTTTAATCGTGCCGCGCGCTGCGGCCCACCGAGGGCAGCAGCAGCCAGCGCGGCCGCCGCCAGGTCACGAGACGGATGTACAGCCAGATATAGGCCCCGGCGAAGGCGCCCATGCTGAGGCACAAAATCCAGGCGTTGTCCCACCAGAGCGTGGCCGGCACCAGCCCGATCAGGGCCAGCACCCACAGATAGGGCGAAGTCATCGCATTGCACAGCGCCGGCAGCGCATGGCGGCTGTCGCGGCTGAACGTGATGCGCACCAGGCGGCGGAAGACCAGTTGATGCAGATGCAGCGCGTCCGGCTGATCGACCGGCACACCGCGCTTGAATTTGCGCCGCCAGATGGAAAACATCGTCTCGAAGACAGGGTAGAACAGCACGGCCAGCGCATAGAAGGGCGACACGCCGGGATTGCGCACGACCAGTTGCACGGCCAGCTCGGCCAGCATGAAGCCGACGAAATACGCCCCGCCATCACCCAGGAAAACGCGGCCAAAGGGGAAGTTCCAGACCAGGAAACCGAGGGTTGCCGAGGCCAGCGACGTGGCGATGAGGAAAATGGGAATGTCCTGGACCTGCCAAGCGACCAGGGCGAGCGACACCGCCATGAGGGTGGCGATCATGCCCGCCAGACCATTCATGCCATCGATGATGTTCAGCGCGTGTGTGCAGCCACCGACCGCCACCATGGTGAACAGCAGCGAGATGATCGGCCAGGTCGACAACAGGGTGTCGGCCCACGACACGCCCACGCGCGATACGCCGCCGAGCAGCCACCAGGCGATCGCGGCCGAGACGAAAGCCGCCAGCAGGCGTTTGCCGGAACCGATGTCCTTGGTGATGTCCTCGAGCAGACCGGCCACGAACACCGGCAGCGCGGAAACGAACAAGGCCGGCCACAGCCAGGTCAGCGTCATGTTGCTGGGCCCCAGAACCAGCAGGCCGGCCAGACTGCCGGCCACCACCGCCAGCCCGCCGACACGCGGAGCCGCACGGGCGTGCATGGCCTGTGGCTTGTGCATGTCCGTATCGCCCGTCAGGCGAACGTGCCAGCGCTCCGACACCACGATCAGGCCACCGACCATGAAAGCCACGATCCCGATGAGGGGCCAGCTCAGCGTTGCGGACAAGTTGGAGGCGTTCAATTAAACCCCGTTCAGGCAAAACGAGATTATCGACCAATTTTGTAACTCGTGGTGCGGCGCAGCGGATACAAATGCAACAAAAGGGCGGCGCGGTGGACGAGCAAGGCCGCCGCCCTGGACGGCCAACGGCTCACAGCCCGCCCATGCACAGATACTTGACGACCAGATAGTCGTCCAGGCCGTAATGAGACCCCTCGCGCCCCAGACCGGACTGCTTGACCCCGCCAAAGGGCACGGCCTCATTGGAAATCAGTCCGGTGTTGATGCCCACCATGCCATATTCCAGTGCCTCGGCGACCCGCCAGACGCGACCGATGTCACGGCTGTAGAAATAGGCGGCCAGACCATATTCCGTCTCGTTTGCCATGCGGATGACGTCGGCATCGTCGCTGAAACGGAACAGAGGTGCCAGGGGACCAAAGGTTTCCTCCCGGGCGAATTTCATCGTGGGCAGCGCATCGGCCACCACCGTCGGCTCGAAAAAAGTGTGCCCCAATGCGTGAGGCTGCCCCCCGACCAGAATGCGCCCCCCCTGCGCGACGGCATCGGCAATGTGCTCCTTGACCTTGGTCACGGCCGCCTCATCGATCAGCGGTCCCTGCGTGACGCCGTCCTCCATCCCGTTGCCGACCCGCAGCTTGCCGACCGCCTGCACCAGCTTGCGGCTGAAGGCGTCATAGACCGCGTCCTGAACGTAGAATCGGTTGGTGCACACGCAGGTCTGCCCTGCGTTGCGGTATTTGCTGGCGATGGCGCCCTCCACGGCGGCATCCAGGTCGGCATCGTCGAACACGATGAAAGGCGCATTGCCGCCCAGTTCCAGGGAGAGTTTCTTGATCGAGGGGGCGCACTGGCCCATCAGCAAACGCCCGACCTCGGTCGAGCCGGTGAAGGAGACCTTGCGCACGAGCGGGCTCGATGTCATCTCGCCGCCGATGGCCGGGGCATCTCCGGTCAGCACGGAGAACACGCCCGCCGGCACCCCGGCTTCCTCGGCCAGCACGGCCAGTGCCAGCGCGGAGAACGGCGTCTGTTCCGCCGGCTTGACCACCAGCGGGCAGCCCGCCGCCAGTGCGGCGCCGGCCTTGCGGGTGATCATGGAGGAAGGGAAATTCCAGGGGGTGATGGCGGCGCAGACGCCGATGGGCTCTTTGGTGACCACGATCCGGCGATCCTTGGCGAACGAGGGGATCACATCGCCATAGGCCCGCTTGCCTTCTTCGGCGAACCACTCCAGGAACGCGGCGCCGTAGGCGATCTCGCCCCGCGACTCGCTCAAGGGCTTGCCCTGTTCGGCCGTCATGATCAGGGCCAGGTCCTGCGTATGCGCAGTCATCAGATCGAACCAGCGCCGCAGGATGGCGGCGCGCTCCTTGGCGGTCATCGCCCGCCAGGCGGCCCAGGCCGCCTGCGCCCCCTCGATGGCCCGGCGCGTTTCCGCCGCGCCCATGCGGGGGACCGTCCCCAGCAGTTCCCCGGTTGCCGGATTGGTGACGGCGATGGTTTCAGCGGAATCCGCATCGCACCAGCGGCCATTGAGATAGGCCTGCTGACGCAGCAGATCGGGTTTATTCAGTTTCAACATCCTTGCGCCCCGGTTAATCGTTCAATATAATGAACGCTGTTTTATGGAATGAACGCCTTGATCATAACGGGCCGTCGCGTCAGGCGTCAATCCGCTGTGACGCCCTGCCTCCCCTGTCACGCGCTGAACCGACTCGTGACGATTCGGCCCCCGCCGTCCTCCGGGCGACGCCCGTCCGCGACGGGTCGACGCGCCTCCCCTCTCATGGTCTGTTGCATGCAAGCTCAAAAAATCCTCGCACCCGCCGTTGCCCGCGCCTCCTCCGTGCTGGATCTTCTGGCCCGCACCGGCCATCCCGTCACGCTGGCCGAGCTGGCCAGAACTCTGCAACTGCCCAAAAGCAGTCTGCATGGTCTGTGCACCACCCTGGAGCACCTGAATCTGATCACGCGGCTGGACGGCGGCCAGATGACGCTCGGCCCGCATGTCATGATGTGGGCCAATGCCTTTCTGACGCGACTGGACATCACCCAGGAATTCTTTGCCTCCTGGGACGACATGCGCGTCCTGCCGGAAGAAACCATCACCTTGTCGGTGCGCGACGGCACCGAGGTCGTGTATATCGCCTGCCGTAATGGCAAACATCCGCTGGGACTGCGGTTCCACGCCGGCATGCGCCTGCCGGCTGTCTATACCGCCACGGGGCTGGCCATGCTCAGCACCCTGCCGGATGCCAGTGCGCGGCAACTGCTGGACCACCAGCCCGGCGGCTGGCCCGCGCCCCTGACCCGCCACGGTCTGCGCGACACGGCCTCGGCCATCGCAGAACTGCAACAGATCCGGCGGCAGCAGTATTCCACCGACCGCGAAGGGGTACGCGACGGCATGTACTGTTTTGGCGCGCCGGTTTTCGACTCGCATCATCCCGAAGCCGTGGCCGGGGTGGCCGTCAGCATCCGCTCCCTGGAAGCCAATCCCGCACTCGAAGAACGCGCCGGACATGCCATCCGCAAGCTCGCCGACCGCCTGTCCGAACGCCTGGGCGCATGGCGCCCTCAATGAGTGAGGCGGGGAACCCAGCACCCGCGCGGTGACATAAAACCCGCGCGATCTAGGCAGCCACGGCGGTTTTCCGGCGCCGATAAGCAGCGAGCAGAGCCGCGCCGACCCCCAGGACCAGCAGCACCGGCACCCCGGACATCCATTGCACGGGACCGAAAAAATCCATGAACGGCAGCGAAACCATCATCAGCAGCGTAACCAACAGGCCCAGAAGCGCCTGGCCACGCACCAGCGGCTGACATCCTCCGGCCTCATCACCCCGGGGACCGCGCCAGGTCGCCATGAAAATCATCGCCCAGACAGCCAAGGCGCCTGTCGTCGCGATCGCCGTGGCGAGCCGGAAGACATCGAGCAGGTCGTGCGCGGCTGCCATGAATACGACAGCCGAACACAGGAAAGCCGCCAGCGTCGCCACCCGGGGGCTGCCCGCATCGAGACGGCCGAGACGCCTGGGCAGCTCTCCCGCCCTGGCCGCCTCGTAGAGCGTGCGCGCCGCGCTGAAAAGCTGGCTATTGACGACGGAAAGCACCGTGACGGCCACCAGCACACTGAACAACGACCGGGCGTGCGGGACCGACACAAACGTCAGCAGGTACTCCGCCGGCGACAGCCGCAACGACACGTTCCCTGTGTGAATCAGCAGACTGGTGAGGGCAACCGTCACCCAGACCAGCACGGCCAGCCATCGGGACACGGTCACCAGACGCGCGCGCAGCACCGCCGGCTCGGCGGCGGTCTCGCGGGCGGCCAGCGACAAGGACTCGATCCCCACGATACCGAGCGTCGCCAGGATGAACGAGGCCCACAGCGAGCCGGCATCCGCGAGCGGCATGCTCTGAAGCCAGCTTGCGCTCAACCCCGCCAGATCCGCCTCGCCCCCGATGACCCGCACACTCATCACCAGCAGGCCGAGCAACGCGCCGATCTTGATCACGGACAGCGCGGCCTCCACCCGGGCAAACGACCGCGCGCCATGGCCGACCACCAGCGCCAGCAGGCTGAGGCCGCCAAGACCGATCAGCCAGTTCGGCAGTCCCGGCATCCAGGCTCTGAGGACAGACGGCAGAAAGGCGATTTCGGTACCGATGATCGCGGTCACTGTCAGGAAATAGGCCCCGCGCGTGAAACTGCCCGCCCCCCGGCCCAGCCGGCACGCAACCGCCTCACTGAACGAGCTGGGGCGCGGGCCGGCCATGGTGAGCGCGGCCATGCAGCTGACCAGCAGCATCAGCACGATGACGGCGGCCAGGTAGGCCCACACGGCGGCGGGCCCCGAGAACGCGAGCGGAAAGACCGTGCCCGAGACCAGGCCAAAGCTGATCACCGCGCCGAAGCCGACCATGGACAGCTGCCCGAGACTCAAGACGCGCGGCAGACGGGATTCCGGGGCGGATGGGGTGAGAGGGAGCATAGGCACCAGGGACATGGGACAAAACAGGAAAAAGCGCCGATCCGCCTGTCCCGCCGTTTGTGACAGGAGAAACCAGCCACGCAAGAAAGGCAAGGAAAATACCACCAGGAACCGCGAGATTCAATCCAGCCCGCTCCAAATGGTTTTAGTTAATTTTTTTAAAAATGACTGAATGCAAAAATCGATTCCATACTTAAAAATACATTTTGAAACTTTCGTCATTTTCCAAATCGATGAAAAAGACGTTATCCGAAGATCTATTCAAAATATCCGCAGAACCATTATTTTCTGAATGTTACATGATTTTGCATGCGTATATGCAACCCCGCTCCGCGCATTTATCTCCTTGAATCGGCAGACTTCCAACCCGGCCTGCCCACCCTCGGCGCACCCTCGTCTATTGCGCTTTCATCCAATCAAATGCGCATTGGCACAAAAGGATTCAGCCCTACCACAGAGACCTCGAGGTTGCTGAAAAACCACAATCAGCACGCCATAAATCGATGTTTTATAAAGATCCAAATCAATGAATTGATTTGGATTAAACCTCTTGTCATAAAAATTTCCTCATATACCTTACAGGCTGCTACAGTCTGCCTGTCTTTCCACCCCTGGGAAGGACCGCAAGCGTACCCACGCCTGCGGCTGCCGACTCAACGAGTAAATGCAATGAACAAGCCAGGCTTCTGGGGCAATTACGACGAAAAGATCGTATGCAATGAATTGCGCCGACAAGGATTGATGTCCGTCACGGACTGGATTCACGACGCGAATTATTGCGCCAGACGTTTCGATTCCACCACGTATCACGGCTACTGCCTGTGGGCGCTTCCCTGCCTGCGCATGATGCGCAAGCATCCCGCACTGGCACGGTCCCTGTCGGTTCTCGTCCGCTGGATGGCGGCCGACATTCAGTACCAGCATGGCGCCCGACAGCGTCCACACCTGCCCGGCTTTCTGGTCCACCGAATGATCTTCTGGCCCGGAAACAGATTGCTCGGACACTCCGCCCGGAGGCTTGGCGCCTCTGGCAGGCGGATGGCGCGCCTCGTTCAGCACATTCGCTCGATTGCGATTTCGCGGGTTGGCACCTCAATCCACACTTATTTTTTACAAGGTAATTACAAATGAATAAAGTTCTCGGTAGTGCGCTGATGGCCGTGGGCCTGGTGATGTCCGCTGGCTCCGCCTCGGCCGCCGACTCTGGCACGATCACGTTCCAGGGCTCTATCACTGAATCCGCGTGCTCGATCTCCGGCGCCAACACAAGCATGACGGTCCCGATGGGCAGCATCACCAAAAACGAATTCTCGGCTGTCGGGGATCGGAACTCCGTCGGTTCCGATTTCTCGATCTCGCTGCTCGAGTGCGACATCTCCGTCGCCTCCAAGGCCAACATTGCATTCAAGGCGGGCGCGGGCACCGTGGTCAGCAACCGCATGCTGAGCCTGGAGAACCTCGCCGGCGCCTCGGGCGTGGCCATTGCGCTGGTCGACAGCGCGAACAACAACATCGCGGTGGGCGGCACGGGGGTGACCTACAACCTGCAACCCGGCACCAACCAGTTCAACTTCAAGGCGTACTACGAAGCCATCCTCGACACCGTCACGGCCGGTCCGGCCAACGGCAAGGCGATCTTCGAAGTCACCTATCCGTAATTTTCTCCCGGGAAGGCCGACACGGCTTCCCTCCGGGCCAGGCGCAGGATTGCCTGGCCCGCCCATGCTTCCGGCATCTCCGCAAGGGCCTCTCATGGCCCCTGCCCTATCCGCACGTACGAACGAATCATGAGACCTCTCATCCGACTTCTGCTGCCCGTCGCCCTGGCCGGCGCACTGACCTGCTCGATTTCTCAGGCTGCCGTCCAGCTGTCCTCGACGCGCGTCATCATGAACGAAAAGGATCGCAACGTCTCCGTCTTTGCCAGGAATATCGAGTCTCAGCCGATCGTGGTCCAGGCCTGGATCGAGGGACCGGCCGGAGAGATGAAGACGCCGTTCTTCATCACGCCGCCACTGAGCCGGTTCGACGGCGGCGTGGAGCGCAGCCTGAACATCAGCCGGGTCGACACCGATTTCCCGCCGGATCGCGAGTCTTATTACTGGGTCAACATCCTCGAAATCCCGCAAAAGGCGGAAACAACGGCCAACAGCCTCGCCCTGGCCATGCGCACCCGCATCAAGCTGTTCTATCGCCCCACTGCGATCAAGGACGCTGCACGAGGCGGCGACCAGCTGACATGGCAACTGACGCACAGCCTGGCGGGCTGTGAGATCCACATCGCCAATGCCTCCCCCTACACTGTCAATTTTGCCTGGATCGAAACACCCGGCGGGTCCAAGTCGTTCGCCAATGGCGTGATCGCCATGCCGCTGGAAAGCACCCGGGTGCCCCTGGCCAGATGTCCCGCGGGCGGTTCCCTGGAAGCACAACCACACGTGGTCAACGACTATGGCGCCACGGAATCATGGCCGGCCATTCTGCTGAAGGAAGGCCAGGCTGTGACCGGGACGGTCCAATGAGCCTTGCTGCCGGCATCCGCTCGCAGGAACTGCTTGGCCACCTGTCGCGCCTGTCGGTCGCGGCCGTGCTGGTCTCGTCCGCCGAAGCGCAAACCCTGGCCTCGTTCGACAGCGGTTTCCTGCACCAGGTGGACGGCCAGGAACGCGTGGATCTGGCGGTTTTCGCGATGTCCGACCGTGTGCTTCCCGGCATGAAATCCGTGCAGATCCAGCTCAACCGCAGCCCCATCGGCATGCATGACCTGTCGTTCGTCGCCGCCCTCGGCAAGCCCGACGCGCAGCCCTGCATCACGCGTGCGCTGCTGGAAGACCTGGGCGTGAACATCCAGGCTTTTCCCAAACTGATGGCGCTGGAGGCGGGCGACTGCACCCAGGCCCTGGCTCAGATTCCCATGAGCCGCGTCACCTATGACCAGGACCGCAACATCGTCCACCTCTCCATCCCGCAGGCGGCCATGACCCGCCGGGCGCGCGGGTTTGTGTCCCAAGACCGCTGGAACGCGGGGGAAGCCGGGTTCTGGTCCTCATACCGCATTTCTTACAACCACACGCGTCACTCGGACGGGCTCGGTCCGGAGCGCAACACCACGACGTTCATCAGTTTACGCAATGGCCTGAATATCGGCTCATGGCGGCTGCGCGGCAACGCGAGCTACTACGACAGCGGCAACGAATCCACCTGGGACTGGTCCGAACTCTACGCCGAACGCAGCATCGACCCATGGCGCGCGCAATTGCGGCTGGGGGACTCGGTCACGCCCGGCAATATCTTCGATGCCTCGCGCATCCGGGGCATCCAGCTGCAATCCGACATGGGCATGTTGCCCGACAGCCAGCGAGGCTACGCCCCGATCGTGCGCGGCATCGCCTCCGACAACGCCAAGGTGACCGTACGCCAGGCGGGACGAGTCCTCTACACCGCCTACGTGCCGGCGGGCCCCTTCGAATTCGACGATCTCTATTCCACCCCTGGCGGCGGCGACCTCGAAGTCGTCGTCGAGGAACTGAACGGCCGCAAGACCCGCTTTTTCCAGCCCTACTCCGCGCTGCCGACGATGATGCGCGAAGGCATCTGGAAATACAACATCTCCTTTGGCGAATACCGGCGCAACGACTATTCGGAATCTCCCTGGATGGGACAAGCGACCTTCGCCTACGGGCTGCCATGGGGCCTGACCGCTTATGGCGGGCTGAGCATCGCCCAGAATTCATATCAGGCCGGCGCCATCGGGCTGGCTTTCAATATGAAAAGCCTGGGAGCCATCTCGCTGGATGTGACCGCCTCGAGGTCGAAAGACAGAGAGGGCATTTCCCATCGAGGGGCGGCTGCGCGGGTGCAGTATGCCAAGTCCTTCCTCAGCAGCGGCACGGATTTCACGCTGGCCGGCTATCGCTACAACTCCGAAGGCTACCGCAGCCTAGACGACTCGCTGCGTGAGCGCAATCATGAAATCCTCATCATGCCGGAGTTCTCGCGCAAGCACGAATACCAGCTGTCGATGTCCCAACGCCTGGGCGACCTTGGCTCGCTGTCGCTCAATTATTACGGCATCTCGTATCGGAATGCCCCGCAGAACGCCACCTATGCCCGGGTTTCCTTTTCCAGCTCGATCGGACGCATCGGTTACTCATTGAACTACAGTCTGGACCGCAGCCCCTGGGGGGCGCGCGACCATGCCGTGATGCTGACCTTCAGCATCCCCCTGGGCGGCACGCACAGCGCCAGCTACAGCGTCAACCGCACCAACAGTCAGGGCACCAGCCAGGACGTCAGCCTGAGCGGCGCATTGACCGACGACTACGCGGTCACCTATGCCTTGCAGGCAGGCGTCACGACCGGCAGCGAACAGAACAACGGCAGCCATGGGTTCGGCTCGATCGGGTATTCATCGCCCATCGGCGTTGCCAACCTGAGCCATGCCTATGCCAAGAATTCATCGAGCACCAGTCTGGATTTCAGCGGCGCGCTTTTCGTGGATGACGAAGGGGTGCTGTTGGGGCAATCCATTGGGGAGACGGCCATCGTCGTGGAGGCGCCGGGTGCCAAGAACGTCGAAGTCGAGAACTACCCAGGTGTGCGCACCAATGGCCAGGGACGCGCCTTGATCCCTTATGCCCAGCCCTATCGTGAGAACCGGGTATCCTTGCGCGCCGATCCCGATCGGCAGGACGCCACGCTGGAAAACAACGTGCAGACTGTCGTCCCCACCCGCGGCGCCATCGTGGTGGCCACATTCGAGACGCAACTGGGCTACTCGCGACTGGTGGTGTTGCGCGGTGCCGATCGCGCCGAACTGCCCTTTGGCGCCGCCGTATTCGACACCGAAGACGAGCAGCGAGGCATCGTCGGTCCCGTCGGACGGGTCTGGCTCACCGGGCTCAAGGGCGAGGAGCGCTTTACCGTGAAATGGGGCGAGGGCCGCCAGTGCAGCTTCACCATCGACACCATCGTCGGTGAAAACACTGCCCTCGCGGCAGGCAAGGAACTGACATGCAGATAAAGAAACACAGCGGCGCGCGCCACTGGATCGGCATGGCCGCGGCCGGCCTGGGCATCACGTTCGGCCTGGCCCTGACCGGCGCCGGCGTGGTTCAGGCCGGTCCGCTGGACACGCGCGCCACGACATGTCAGGTCAACCCGGGGGGAAACGGTCCGACGACCGGCACCTCCTACTCGCGTTACGATCCCTCAAAATATCAGATCAAGATTCCGATCAACAGCGCCTTCATCATTCCATCACAACCCGCTGCCGGCGAAATCCTCTTGTCCGGCGAGGTGTCCCTGCCGACCCTCGAAGGCGGGCAGGTAGGCGCTGGAGCGCCGCTGATTGCCTGTCCCTCGGGCGTGATCGAGCTCTTTCGGGGCAATGGGAACACGGTCCAGGGCATGAACGATGTCTACCCGACCCAGGTTTCCGGAATCGGCTACCGGGTCTTCTATTACATCAGCAGCGACGGTCAGGTCACTGCGCCGGCTCAATTCACCAATACGTATTCCTCGGGCGTGATGTCCTATCCGATGAACAATTCGTCCAACCCGTACGGCAGCAACATGCGTACCCGGATCGAGCTCGTCGCGACAGGAGAAACGATCCAGCCCGGCACCATTTCCGCTGGCCAGGTATTCGGTCAAAGCGCGGTCGTCGGTGGCGGAAGCGGCGCCAACACCACGTACTACAGGGTCAGTCTGCGCAACGACATCACCGTGTCGCAACCGACCTGCGGCATCACCAATCCCAACGCACTGACCGTGACGCTGCCAGACGTCTCGACCCGGCAACTGGCGGCAACCAACGTCGGGCGCATGATCTCGACCACCCTGCTGGTCGGCTGCAATGCCGTGCGCAACGAGGCCCCGTCCATCACGCTGACGACGACAAACCTGGCAACACAGACACCCGGCACACTGAACAACCAGATCACGGACAATACGGCCGCCAAGGGCGTGGGCGTCCAGGTGCTGTACGAGATGCCATCCGGTGAAACCGTGCCTTTCGAACATGCCGTTGCCACCAGCGACGTGGGCATTCCCATGGGGGCCTTGCCGACCGATCAGTGGTCCTTCCGGCTGGGCGCCCAATTCATCCGGCTGGGCGCGCCTTCAGAACTGAAAGCAGGCAAGGTCCGCGCCACCGCCACGGTCACGTTCACCTATCACTGAATCCGTCTGCCGCCCCATTCACCCGCCGCCGCTTCCACTCTATAGAGAGCAGCCGCCCTCACTGGTATGCTGCTTCTTTGACCCCTGGCCTTGAACCGACGCTTCCGATGACGAATCCCGCCTCCAAGATGCCTTCCCTGCCCGACCCGTCCGTCTTGCGAACCGAGCTGGCCGAGATCATTGCCAGTGTGTGCCGCTGCGATCCGGAGCCCCTGCTCCAGGACGAACCGTTCACGGCCGTCGCCAGCGAATTCGACTCCCTCGCCGTGCTCGAGACTCTGCTGGAAATCGAATCCCGCTACCACATCGAAACCGACGACATGGTACCCGTGGATCCGGAAGTCGGCGCGCAGGAAATCCTGGGCATCTTCCCGCAGAATCTCTCTGAACTGGTGAGCTATACCCAAGTCGTGGCAAGCCGTGTGCAGCAGCGCGAGGCTGCGTTGGCCGGTCTGGATCCCGTCGAGGCTCAGCAGGCGCGCCAGAAGCAGCGGCAGGCATAAACGGCGGGCACCACGCCACCGTCCCGGGATACACTACAGGATCATCATCATGAAGCACAGAAGAGTCGTCGTGACAGGCCTGGGCCTGACGACCCCGGTGGGGCTTTCGACCCAGGCCGCATTCGACGCACTGATGGCGGGCCAATGCGGGATCAAGGATCACCCCAGACTGGCGCTGGGCCGGCGCGTGGGCCATATCGACGCGGACCTGACCTTCGGCGAGCATCCCATGCAGGTACGGCAGATGGACCGGACGACGCTGCTGGCCAGACACGCCGCCACCCAGGCCCTTGGCCAGGCGGACCTGACGGCCGGGCAGCAAACCCGTACCGGCGTGTTCTACGGCACAGGCATCGGCGGCGTCTCGACCTTCACCGAAGCCATCGAGGCCTTTCATCACCTGACCCCCAAACGCCCCATTCTGGCGGTCCCCGCCACCATGCCCAATGCGGCCGCGGCCTTGATCGCCCAGACGTTGAAATCCATGGCCGAGGCGCAAACCTACGCAACGGCCTGCTCGGCCGGCGCGGTCGCCATCGGCGAGGCGTTCCGCCGCCTCCGTGACGGCTATCTGGACGTGGCCATCGCCGGTGGCGCAGAGTCCATCTTGATCCCCAGCATCATCGCCGCCTGGGAACAATTGCGCGTCCTGAGCCCCGATCCGGCTGATCCGGACACGGGGAATTGCCGACCGTTCAGCCGTCGCAGGGCCGGTTTCGCGCTTTCCGAAGGCGCCGCCATGATGGTGCTCGAAACCCTCAGCCATGCCCTGGCGCGCGGCGCTACGCCGATTGCCGAAATCTGCGGCTACGGCGTCAGCAACGACGGCACCCATCCCTTGAGACCGGACCATATCGGCCAGGCCCTGGCCATGCAGCGCTGCCTGGATGACGCCGGCCTGGTCCCCGCCCAGGTCGGCTATATCAATGCGCACGCGACCGGCACCCATGTCGGCGACCGCATCGAGACCCTGGCCATCAAGCAGGTGTTCGGCGCTCACGCCCGCAGTCTGCCCGTGAGCAGCATCAAGGGCGCGGTCGGCCACATGATCGGTGCGGCGGGGGCCGTCGAGGCTGCAGTGACCGCGCTGAGCGTGCAGCAGGGCCTCATCGCACCCACCCTGTTCCATGAAGCGGGCGATCCGGATTGCGATCTGGATTATGTGCCGGGCCAGGCCCGTCGCGTGCCGACGCTGTCGGTGGCGATCAGCAATTCCTTTGGCATGGGCGGCAACAATGCTGTGCTGGCCTTTCGCAAGTTCGTCTGACCACGTCACACACTCAAATGGCCGGACGCGGGAAAAAAAAAGCCCAAGATCCGAAGATCCTGGGCTAAATCCACCAAAGGAGGAGGGTGGAGGAGACAACCTGGGCATGTCGGGCTGCGAGAAACCAGGGTTTCGAGCCATCACGATCTAGGGTTTTCCCTCTGCAATCGTGTTTCGACATCCGATAAGTAAATTATATAGAAAAGACTTGCTGCAATGCAAGATAAATTTATTGTCAATAGACAATACCCATTGTTTCGTTGTTTTTGAGCATCAATCCAGGGTAACCCCCTATCCGTGATCGCTCAGATCCGGTAGGCCGTGGTGGTCATGACCCTGGACATGAAGCGCATGGCGCCCCGCACCGGAGCCGGCAAGGGCGCAGCGCCATGATCCTCGGCCGTCGTCCTGTGTCCGATCTCGTCGTCGCGCATCTGCGTCACGATCTTCCGCGAACGGCTGTCCTGCTCCGGCAGGGTATTCAAGTGCCCCTCCAGGTGCTCCTCGACCTGGCGCTCGGTCTCGGCCATGAAGCCCAGGTTGTAGGGAATCCCGGCGCGGCTGGCCACCAGGCCGAGGCCAAAGGAGCCGGCATACCACAGGGGATTGAGCAGACTCGGGTGGCTGTGCAACTCATCCAGCCGCTGCCGGCACCAGGCCAGATGATCGACTTCTTCCTCGGCGGCCTGCAACAGGACACGGCGGATCCCCTCGTCCCGGCACAGCAGCGCCTGGCCCCGGTACAGCGCCTGGGCGCAGATTTCACCCACATGGTTGACCCGCATCAGGCCGGCGGCATGCCGGGCCGCCGTATCGGACAGCACCGGATCATCAGCCGCGGCCGGCCCCGCCGGGTTCGCCCGCTCGTGGGACACCGTGCCGTCCAGCACCCGCAGCGCGCGACCCGCCTCGGTCAGGAGCGCATCCAGGCGGCCGGCGCGGCGACGCCAGGCGGGCGCCGCGGCGCGCCCGCCCTGCCTGCTGCCTGCCGGGCCCGTGCCGCTCACCGCATACACCGCCGCCTGTTCCATGAGAAGCTCCTTTTTCAACGATTGAGAAAATGCCAGACCGGCTTGAGCTCGGCCAGCAGCCAGCACGATGGCAGGATGATGGCCAGCGCGATCAGCCCCCGCCCCGTCCAGTCCTGGTCGTCCTGCAGATAGGCGTTGCACAGGCGGATGGGCTGATCCAGATACGTCATGCCCACGATCGCGCTCATCCAGCAAAAATTACCCAGAAAGAAAATCTTGATGACCTGATTGGAGCGCCGCAGAGACGTCCGCAATATCCAGCCGCACAGCGGCAGGCCCAGATATTTGAACATCGCCACGCGCCAGTCCGTCAAGGCATCATCCAGCGCCTTGGGAATCATCCAGCCCGCGCCGATCAGGCTGACCAGCAGCAGACCGGGAACACCATATTCATTATAGGACCAGGCCGGACGCGGCCCTGGAGCGACGTCCGCCGTCCGGTCCCGTGCGCGCCAGGCCTGTTCGGCAAACAGTCCCGCCAGCACCAGCAGGGGAATCTGGACCAGCATGTGCAGGCTCATCAGTGCCGTCAGCTGAGCGCGCGGCACCACGGCCAGCCCCAGGCACGCCAGGGCGGCAAGCCACCCGCCCCAATGCGCCATCCGCCATGCGTCCTGCCCTGCCAGAGGGCGGTCCGACAGCCGGCTGGCCGACGAGGCCGGCTTGAGAGGCGCCGCGCTCATGTCGCGCCCTTTTCACGCGGCGGCGCCACGGTAGCCGGACCGGGCACAGCGGGCGGCGCCAGCGACTCGGCCGCCTTGAGCGCCAGACCGGGCTCATCCAGATTCAGGACGCGGGCGAGACGGCCATCGGCGGTCACAATATGAAAGGCCGCATTGTGCTCGAATTCACCCAGCGGCGCCGGCACGACCGTGATGCCGAACAGGGCCAGCGCGGCATCGCGCTGCGCAGGCTCGGCAAAGGACATGAATTGCCAGACCGCCGGATCGGCCCCCATGCGCGCGGCATAGCGGCTCAGATCCGGCGCGCGGTCGCGCGGATCAAAGCTGATGCTGATCAGCCGGATGCGATGCTGCAGCCCGCTGGCCTCGATCGCCTGCTGCAGGCGCTCCGTCAGGGATCCCTGCGCCAGGCACAGCGACAGGCAGCGCGTATAGAAGAAATTGACGATGGCGACGCGTCCGTCACGGCGCAGGTCCCGTCTCAGATCCAGGACCCGATCCTCCCCAGCCAGCACACTGACGGCGGGAATCGCCCGGGGGGATCGGGCGACATCCTGCCGTCGCGCGGCCTCGGCCGTCAGGACGGTGAAGCCATCGGTCAGGCCATACAACGATCCAACGCCGGCCGCCAGGGCCAGCACCAGCGCGAGAATCCAGCGCACGCCGGCCGACTCGACTACTTGGCCAGCAGAGGACGCAGATCCTCGTCGCCCTTCCAGGGGCCTTGCTGACCCTTGGTCTCCTCACGGACCTGCGCGACCTTCTTGGCGTCCGTCGCCGAGGCGGTGTTGCCGAAACTGGCACGCACATGGGTCACCAGGGCGGCAATCTCCTCATCGGAGAACTTGGAGAAATTGGGCATTTCGCCGTTGTATTTGTTGCCTTCGACCGTCAGCGGCCCCTGGATGCCATGCAGCAGGATGCGGATCATGACACCGGGATCGCCCGCATCCACCCATTCGGACTTGGACAGCGGCGGGAACACCCCCGGCACGCCGGCACCGCCGGCCTGGTGACAGGCCACGCAGTTGGCCGTGTAGAGCTGCCCCCCATCCGCCGTTGCCGGCACGACAAAATCCGCCGAGACCCGGTTGTCCCCGACATCAGCAGGCATCGGGTTATAGCTGGAATACAGGTGGTACACCGCCCACAGCAGCAGCAGGCTGATGACCGTCAGCACGATCTTGGGCACCGGGCGGCTGCCCTCGTGAGGTTCGGGCTGCTCGCGGCTCTGCTGATTGAATTGGGGATCGCTCATTGCTTCGCTCCTTCGCCGCCGGCTTGCTGGGGCAGTTCCGGCAGCTTGGCGCCGGGCTTGACCGGATAGGTGTGATCCAGACCGATCAGGTAGGCCACCAGATCCAGGGCATCGGGCGTGGCGACCACGACCTTGCCGGCCGGCGCGAAACTCGGCGGCAGGTTGACGACCTTGTCGCCCGCTTCGGCCTTGTCCTTGAGCTTGAACATGAAGGGGAAGGACGGCATGTTGCTGCCGGGCGTATAGGCGCGCGGCTCGTACAAGTGGCCCAGGTTCCAGTCCACGCTGGGCTGGCGTGCGCCGATGTTGAACAGATCCGGCCCGGTGCGCATGGTGCCCAGCAGGTGGGGACTGTCATAGTAATAGTCGCCCGCGACCGGCGCGCGGCCCCAGCCACGCTGAAAATCCGGCGCCTGGGACTGGCTGCGCGGCTGTTGTGAATGACAGTAGACGCAGCCCATCGAGATGTAGACCTGACGCCCGCGCAGTTGCTGCTCGGTATAGGGCTTCAGACCCTCGGAAGGTTGCACGCTGGACAGCTGCATGTAAGGCAGCACGACCAGCGTGGCGGTCGCCAGCGCGAGCGTGACCATCGCGCCGCTGAGGAGTTTGTATTCGTTTTCCATGATCAGGCACCTGCAATCGCCTGATGCTCAGGCATAGATTTCCGGTTGTGCAACAAGGCGGGGCCGACGCGGCTCGTGCCATAGCGCAGCGCCATCAGCACGAAGTGCACGGCGAATACCAGATGGCCCAGGGTCATCATGGCGCCGCCCAGCGTGCGGCCCTCGAGATAGGGCATCGTGATCCGCACCGAATCCATGAACGGTCTGGTCGCATCCAGCATCGTCAGACCCTGCAGCCAGCCGCCGATGGTCAGGCTGACAAAATAGATGCCGATGCCCAGCGTCACCAGCCAGAAGTGCAGGACGATGAGCTTCGGATGCGGCCATTCCCAGGACATGACGCGCGGCATCACGAAATAAATGGCGCCGAACATCACGATGGAGAAAAAGGCGTACAGGCCGAGGTGGGCATGGGCCACGGTGAAATGCGTGAAGTGCGCCACCGTGCTGATGCTGCGCAGGGCTTCGAACGATCCCTCGATGGAACTGAGGGTGTACATCATGGCGCCCACCACGATGAAGCGCAGCGTGGGCGAGTAGTACATGGTCCTGAACTGGCCGCGCATCGTCAGGTGCTGGTTCACCGAGAAGGCCATCACAGGGATGATCATCATCATCGACTGGACGATCGACAGCGTGATCAGCCAATGCGGCACTGGGCCGCCCACCAAGTGGTGGCCGCCGACCTGACCGTAGAAAAAGGCCAGCGCCCAGAAACCGATCAGCGACAGATTGTAGGACTGGATCGGGCGGCCAATGATCTTGGGCAGGAAGTAGTATACCGAGGCCAGCGCGATCGGGGTGTAGTACAGGCCCAGCACGTTATGGCCGAACCACCAGTTCATGGTGGCCTGCTCGACGCCGAAGTGCACGCCGGGCGCCTTGCCCACCAGATACAGTACCGGGAACCAGAACAGCGCCGCGCCCATGTACCAGATCGATACGTACAGATGCTTGGCCTTGCGGTTGCGCAGCGTGAACACCAGCGGCAGGGCGATCAGGGCGCCGCCCAGCACCAGCAGGATGCTGATCTGCCAGGGGATCTCCAGCCATTCCAGGCCAGCGTTGATGCCCACGGCGACACTGCCCAGCCCGGCGATCAGGCCGGCATTCCACAGCATGCACCCGAGCAGCGCGAAACGCCCGCCATACAGACGCGTCTTGAGCAGGCGCGGCAGCATCCAGATGGCCACGCCAAAGGCCGCCATCGGGCACCAGCCGTAGGCCACCATGTTCAGATGCAGCGTGCGCGTGCGGCCGAACGTGAGCCAGGCATACTGCGTCAGGAATTCGGGATTGTGCAGCTTGATCGAACTGATCAGGCCGAAGACCGAGGCCAGCACCAGCCAGACAATGGCACAGCACAGAAAGGTGAAAGTGATGTAGGCGGTCGACCGGTCTGCCTCCAGACGATCGGCGAGTTCCGCTTTCAGCTTGCTCGCCAGGGAGGGATCGACGACGGCCTTGCCGCCTTCGGTGACGACCTGCTGCAGCCCTGCCCGCTGCGCCGGCGTGGCGGAGGGATCCTCGACATGGCCGATTTCGCCAGTCGAGAAAATCACGGAGGCCGCTTCGGGATTGTCGTCGAACATGTTCCGCCTGAGCGACCAGATGAACACACCCAGTCCGGTGACGGATAATATGAAGGTCAGGAGTAGTACGGTAATGGTATCCACAGCGCTTCCGATGCAAGTCAAAGACGCGCAAAGCCCGTGAAACAGGGCTCTGGCGGCCGTTATTGTAGACTCAGATTTGATCTATGATAAATCCACGACCGGAGATCAGGCTCAAATTCCCCTGGTTGCAATGCGGACATCTGGTCCGCACAGCACAGGCAACACGCCGGTTTCCGTGTTCATCCTCAGGAAAGACCCTCCATGGAATGCACCCTCGACTGGCAAGGCCCCGAAGGCATGCTGTTCATCACCCGCACCGGCAGCGGCCACATCCTGGCGATGGACGGCGCTCCGGATGGCGGCGGCCTCAATCTGGCGCCCCGGCCCATGGAAGTCGTGCTGGCCGGCGCCGGTGGCTGCGCCGCCTATGATGTGGTGCTGATCCTGAAACGCGGCCGCCATGCCGTGACGGGCTGCCAGGCTGTCCTGACGGCCGAGCGGGCCGACACCGAACCCAAGGTCTTCACCAAGATCCACTACGCATTCCGTGTGACGGGCCGCGACCTGCCCGCCGCCGCCGTGGAACGCGCGGTGGAGCTGTCGCACACAAAATACTGCTCGGCCATCGCCATGCTCGAAAAGACGGCCGAGATCACGCACTCGATCGAGATCGTCGCAGCCTGACCGCCGCATCGCTGGACGCCGTATCGCTGACCGCTGAGTCGTGACGCAGGCTGCCGCGCCGCGATGCCGAACGCCGCGATGCGGGCCGCTGCGTCGTGATGCTGAACGCCGCGCCGCGATTCAGACGGCCATCGGCGCCGTCAACGGCGGGTGGTGACGGTAGTCTTCGAGCGCAAAATCCTCCGGTTCCAGACGCTCCAGCCATTCGGGCTCGTAGCGGCCGGTGTCGGCATGCGCCGGAATGCGGTCCGACAGGCACAGCCGGGGAGCCGGCAAGGGATCGCGATCGAGCTGTTCGCGCAGCATGTCCACATGCGTCTCGTAGATATGCGCGTCGCCAATAAAATACGTGAACCAGCGCGGCTCATAGCCTGTCAGCCGCGCCACCAGATGCGTCAGTGCCGCGCCTTCGGCCAGATTGAACGGCGTGCCCAGCCCCACATCGTTGCTGCGAATGTACAGGCACAGCGACAGCTCGCGCGTCGTCGGATTGGCCAGGAACTGGTAGAGCAGATGGCAAGGCGGCAAGGCCATCTCTTCGAGCTGGGCCCAGTTCCAGCCATGGAACAGGATGCGCCGACTGCCCGGATCGCGGATCAAGGTGTCCAGGCAGGCGCGCAACTGATCCACGGCCTTGTAGAGCAGCACGTGCGGCCGGTCCTGATCCAGGACCTGGCCGATCATGCGATAGCCCTGACCCTGCGCGGCCTCGATGCGCGCGGCGGCCTCGACCGGCAGCAGCTTGTAGGCCGGCCACTGACGCCATTGCACCCCATAGACGGGCCCCAGGTCATCGGGCCCGTCGCGCCACGGACTGTCCAGCCAGGCGCGATTCTCGTTGGCGTTCTGATCCCACACCCGGCAGCCCAGCGCGCGAAAATCCGCCGCGCTGTCGGCCGCGCGCAGAAAGCCGACCAGTTCGCCCATGGCCGACTTGAAGGCCAGCCGTTTGGTGGTGACTGCGGGAAAGCCCTGGCGCAGATCGAAGCGCAGGCAGGCGCCCGGCAGGCTCAAGGTGCGCACGCCCGTGCGGTTTTCCCGCCAGGCACCCTGCTCGAAAATCGAGCGGACCAGATCCAGATAGGCCTTCACGTGGAGCCTTCGAGAATGCGCCGGGCCCGTTCGATCAGAGGCAGATCGACCATGCGGCCGTCCAGGCGGAATGCGTATTCACCGGTCGAATCGGCATGATCGATCACCCGGCGCGCCCAGTCGGTTTCCTGGGGCAGCGGCTGGTAGGCGCGCAGCACCACGGGAATCTGCGCGGGGTGAATGCACAGCATCCCGCCGAACCCCATGTCCCGCGCGAAAGCGGCCGATCGTTCCAGGGCCTCCAGGTCGGTGAAGTCCGGATGGACACAATCGAGCGGCGGCCTGAGCCCATGCATGCGGCTGGCCACGAGGATCCGCAACCGGGTCTGGTCCAGCACGAAACGGGCCGCATCGGTCCCCGGCCGGGTACCGAATTCGACCATCAGGTCCAGGATGCCGAAAGACAGCCGCACCACGCCATGCGCCTCGGCGATGCGCTCCAGCGCCTGCAGCCCCGCTGCCGACTCGATCACGGGAATCAACGGTTTGCCCGCGCCCGAGACACGATAGACATGATCCGGCGCCTCGGCCTTGGGCAGCAGGATGCCGGCCACCGAAGGCAGTGAACGGCACACGGCCAGATCCTCATCGAACCAGGGGGTCGAGCCGTCGTTGATGCGCACCCACAGGCGATCCCCGGGATGCGCCGCCGCATACTGCGCCAGCGCGTCGCGCGCGCCGGCCTTGTCCTCGGGCGCAACCGCATCCTCCAGATCGACGACCACGGCATCGGCGCCGCTGGCAACGGCCTTGGGTATGCGGTCCGCCCGGCTGGCCGGCACGAACAGTGCGGTACGCATCAATGTGTCATGCATGGAACCCCCTTGTTTTCAAGCTGACGCTCAAGCCTGTGCCGGAACGGCGCGCGCGGCAATCCGCTCGCGCCATTCGCGTGGACCGGTCTGATGGACCGAGACGCCCTGGGCATCGACAGCCACCGTCACCGGCATGTCACGCACCTCGAATTCATAGATGGCCTCCATGCCCAGATCCTCGAACCCCAGCACCCGGGCGGAACGGATGGCCTTGGACACGAGGTACGCCGAGCCGCCCACCGCCATCAGATAGGCCGAGCCGTGACGGCGGATGGCCTCGATCGCCTTGGGACCGCGCTCGGCCTTGCCGATCATGGCCAACAGACCTGTCTGTCCCAACATCATATCGGTAAACGCATCCATCCGCGTGGAAGTGGTGGGCCCGGCCGGACCGACGACCTCGTCGCGCACCGGATCGACCGGACCGACGTAGTAGATGACCCGCCCCCGGAAATCCACCGGCAGGGACTCTCCGCGCGCCAGCATGTCCTGGATGCGCTTGTGCGCCGCGTCGCGTCCCGTCAGCATGCGCCCCGACAGCAGCAGGCGCTCGCCAGGCTTCCAGGAAGCGACCTCTTCGCGGCTCAGGGTGTCCAGGTTCACCTGGCGCGAGGCCTTGTAGTCGGGCTTCCAGTGGACTTCGGGCCATTCGGACAGCGCGGGCGGCTGCAACGCCGCCGGGCCTTGGCCATCCAGCGTGAAATGCACGTGGCGCGTGGCGGCACAGTTCGGGATCATGGCGACCGGCTTGGAGGCGGCATGCGTCGCACAGGTGAGGATCTTGATGTCGAGCACCGTGGTCAGCCCGCCCAGGCCCTGCGCGCCGATACCCAGGGCATTGACCTTGCGGTACAGCTCGATGCGCAGTTCCTCGAGCCTGTTCTGCGGGCCGCGCTGCAACAGCTCGTACATGTCGATGTCCTGCATCAGCGACTGCTTGGCCATGAGCATGGCCTTTTCCGCCGTGCCGCCCACACCGATCCCCAACATGCCGGGCGGACACCAGCCCGCGCCCATGTGCGGCACAGTCTCGAGCACCCAGTCCACCAGCGATTCGCTGGGGTTGAGCATGGCGAACTTGGTCTTGTTTTCCGAACCGCCGCCCTTGGCCGCGACCTGCGCATCCACGGTATTCCCGGGGACCAGTTCGACGTGCAGCACACAGGGCGTGTTGTCGCGTGTATTGCGGCGCGTGAACAGCGGATCGTCCAGCACCGAAGCGCGCAGCGGATTATCGGGATTGGTGTAGCCCCGGCGCACGCCTTCGTCACACAGTTCCTGAAGACTGCGACGCGTGTCGAAACGCACGTCCATGCCGACCTTGAGAAAGACATTGACGATGCCGGTGTCCTGACAGATCGGGCGATGCCCCTCGGCGCACAGGCGCGAATTGGTCAGGATCTGGGCGATGGCGTCGCGCGCCGCGGGGCTTTCCTCGACGTCGTAGGCCCGCGCCAGATGCCGGATGTAATCCAGCGGATGGTAGATGCTGATGAACTGAACGGCATCCTCGATCGACTGAATCAGGTCGTCCTCGGCGATTGTGACCATCATTTTCCTTTCCAGACGGGCGGACGCTTTTCGGCGAAGGCTGTCGCGCCCTCGCGCGCGTCTTCGGAGGTGAAGATATGCGCCACCAGCGGGCGCTGGCGCTCGAACATTTCTTCCGGACGCCAGTTGCGCGATTGCGAGACGATGGACTTGGCCGTGCGCACCGCCAGCGGACCATTGGCGGCGATGGTGCGCGCCAGGGCCAGCGCCTCGTCCAGAGCCGCGCCGGGCTCGGCCAGCCGGTTGACCATCCCCAGCTGATGCAGACGCCCGGCATCGAACATGTCACCCGTCAGCACGGCCTCCATGGCGACGTGATAGGGGATGCGCGACGGCAGGCGCAGCATGCCGCCCGATCCCGGCACCAGACCGCGCCGGACTTCGGGCAGCCCGAACCGGGCGTCACGCGCGGCAACGACCAGATCGCAGGCCAGCACCAGCTCGCACCCGCCCGCCAGCGCGTAGCCCTCGACGGCAGCGATCAGCGGTTTGGCGGGCGGCTGCTCGCACAGCCCGGCAAAGCCGCGCTTGCCCACATAGGGACGCTGGCCGGTTGCGGCAAAGGCCTTCAGATCCATGCCGGCGCAGAAGTTCCCGCCCGATCCCGTCAGGATGCCCAGACGCAGTTCCGGATCGTTGTCCAGCATGTCCAGCGCCGCCGCCAGTGCCTGAGCGGTCTCCAGGTTGATCGCATTGCGCGCCTGAGGCCGATTCAGCTGTATGACCAGCACCCCGTCCAGGCGCTGCACATCGAGGCAATCACTCATGTTTTCTCCGAAAAAAGAGAAGTGGATAAAATGGCCGTTCCGGATACGGTCCAGACCGTGTCCCCCCGGACGACAGAAACCCATCGCGGGCACAGCCCGCCACGTCATGCTCACATTCCAACAACTGATTTTATCGCTCCAGCAATATTGGGATCGCCAGGGGTGCGCCCTGCTGCAACCTTACGACATGGAAGTCGGGGCCGGCACCTCCCATACCGCTACCTTCCTGCGCGCCATCGGTCCCGAGCCCTGGCGCGCGGCCTACGTCCAGCCTTCGCGCCGTCCCAAAGACGGCCGCTACGGCGAGAACCCCAACCGGCTGCAACACTACTATCAGTTCCAGGTCGTGCTCAAACCGGCGCCGCTGGACATCCTGGATCTTTATATCGGCTCCCTGCGCGCGCTGGGGATCGATCCCGGACAGCACGACATCCGCTTCGTCGAAGACGACTGGGAAAACCCCACCCTGGGCGCCTGGGGCCTGGGCTGGGAGGTCTGGCTCAACGGCATGGAAGTCACCCAGTTCACCTACTTCCAGCAAGTCGGCGGACTGGATTGCAACCCGACCATGGGCGAGATCACCTACGGCCTGGAACGTCTGGCCATGTACCTGCAAGGCGTGGAATCCGTCTACGACCTCGTCTGGACCCGGGGCCCCGACGGCACGCCCGTGTACTATCGGGACGTATTCCACCAGAACGAAGTCGAGCAGTCCGCCTACAACTTCGAAATCGCCTCCACCGCCATGCTGTTTGCTCATTTCAACGATTACGAGGCCGAAGCCAAGCGCCTGATCGAAGTCCCGCTCGCCCTGCCCGCCTACGAGGCCACGCTCAAGGCCGCACATACCTTCAACCTGCTTGATGCGCGCGGCGCCATCAGCGTCACCGAACGCGCCACCTACATCGGCCGCATCCGCACGCTGTCGCGCGCCGTGGCGCAGGCCTATTACGACGCGCGCGAACGCCTGGGCTTCCCCATGCTGCGGGAGGTCGCGTGATCATGCGCATGAATCCGAACGCACGTCCGCTGGTCATCGAACTGGTCACCGAGGAACTCCCGCCCAAGGCGCTGGACGCTCTGGGACAGGCCTTCGCCGAAGGCATCCGCAAGACGCTCGACACCCTCGGGCTGCTCGACGAGCCCTGCCCCTGCACCCCCTACGCCACGCCCCGGCGGCTGGCCGTGCGGCTGGACGCCGTCCTGGGCCAGGCACCGGACCAGGCCTATGCCGAAAAGCTCATGCCCGCCGCCATCGGCCTGGATGCCCAGGGCGCGCCCACACCGGCCCTGCTGAAAAAGCTCCAGACCAAGGGCCTGGGACACCTGGGCGCGGCAGACCTGACCCGCCGCCACGACGGCAAACAGGACGTGCTCTACGCCGAAGGCACGGCGCCCGGCGCGCAGCTGACCGACGGCCTGCAACAGGCCCTGGACTACGCCGTCACGCACCTGCCCATTCCCAAAGTCATGCAATACCAGCTGGCCGATGGCCGCACCAGCGTCAAGTTCGTGCGCCCGGCCCAGCATCTGCTGGCCCTGTGGGGCGCGGATATCGTGCCGGTCTCCACGCTGGGACTGCAAGCGGACCGGATCACGCGGGGGCATCGGTTCCTCGAAAGCGGCCCCCTGTCGGTCGAATCCGCCGACGCCTGGGCAGACCGCCTGGCCGGCGACGGCGGCGTGGTGCCTTCCTTTGCCGAGCGGCGCGCACTGATCGCCCGGCAACTGGCCGGGACCTCCGCCACGCTGGGCGCGACCATCGGCCAGGATCCCGAGGTCGACGCCCTGCTCGATGAGGTCACCGCGCTGGTCGAATATCCGACCGTCTACGTCGGCGCTTTCGAGGAAAGCTTTCTGGCCGTGCCGCCCGAATGCCTGATCCTGACGATGCGGCTGAACCAGAAATACTTCCCCCTGTTCGATCCGGCGACCGGCGCGCTGACGCATCGTTTCCTGATCGTCAGCAACATGCAGCCCGCCGATCCGGCCCACATCATCCAGGGCAATCAGCGCGTGGTACGCCCGCGCCTGGCCGACGCGCAGTTCTTCTACCAGACCGACCTGAAGACCCCGCTGGCCGACCGGGTGGCCGGCCTGGCCAACAGCGTCTATCACAATAAACTCGGTTCTCAATGGCAGCGCACCGAACGAGTGCGCGCGCTGGCCGGCTGGCTGGCGCCGCTGCTGGGCGGACAGGCGGAACCGGCCGCGCGCGCCGCCCAGCTGGCCCATGCCGATCTGGGCACCCAGATGGTGGGCGAATTCCCCGAACTGCAAGGCATCATGGGCGCCTATTACGCCGCCCACGACGGCGAGGCCCCCGACGTCGTGCGCGCCCTGCGCGACCAGTACCGCATCCGTCTGGACGAGCCCGTCACCGACGCGACGCTCACGGCCGCCGTCCTGTTCATGGCCGAACGCGCCGAGACCCTGGTCGGCATCTGGGGCATCGGCCTGGCGCCGACGGGCGAACGCGATCCCTATGGCCTGCGGCGCGCCGCCCTGGGCCTGATCAGCGCCTACGAACAGCTCACGGCCGGCGGTCAGCTGCAGCCCAGCCAGGACACGCCGGCGCGTCTGGCGGCCCTGCTGGCGCAGGCCGTCGCGGGCTTTCCCCCGGACACGCTGGCTGAAGGCACGGTCGAGGCCGTGCTGGATTTCGTCTACGAGCGCTACCGCAATCAGCTGGCGGCCGACTTCGACCGCTCGGCCATCGATGCGGTCCTGGCCTTGCGCCCGCCGCTGCATCAGGTCGCCGCGCGCGTCCAGGCCTGCGAACAGTTCTCCCGGCTGCCCGAGGCCGAGTCCCTGGCCGCCGCCAACAAACGCGTCAGCAACCTGCTGAAAAAAGCCGACGACACGCAACCGGATTTCGACCCGGCGCTTCTGGCCGAACCGGCCGAACGCCAGTTGGCCGACACCATCGCCCGCCTGGCGCCCGAGGCCACCGCCCAGTTGCATCGCGGCGACTTCACGACCAGCATGGCCACCCTGGCCCAGGCGAGGGTCGCAGTCGATGCGTTCTTCACCGACGTCATGGTCATGGCCGAGGACGCCCGCGTCCGCGCCAACCGTCTGGCCCTGCTGCGATCCCTGCACGGCCTGATGAATCAGGTCGCCGATCTGTCGAGGCTCGCCCGGTGAAACTCATCATCCTGGACCGCGACGGGGTCATCAACCATGACAGCGACCGGTTCATCAAGTCGCCTGAAGAGTGGGTGCCGATCCCGGGCAGTCCCGAAGCCATCGGCCGCCTCAGCCAGGCCGGCTGGCGCGTGGTCGTGGCGACCAACCAGTCCGGCATCGCCCGGGGCCTGTTCACCATGGAGACCCTGGGCGCGATCCATGCCCGGATGCGCCAGGTGGTGGCCGATGCGGGCGGGCGCATCGATGCCATCTTCTGCTGTCCTCACGGACCGGACGATGGCTGCGCCTGCCGCAAGCCGCTGCCCGGCATGCTGCGCGATATCGCCCAACGGCTGGACGTGGATCTGGACGGGGTGCCGCTGGTTGGGGACAGCCTGCGTGACCTGCGCGCGGCGGCCGCCGGCCACTGCGCGCCCTGGCTGGTCCTGACCGGCAAGGGCCGCAAGACCTGGGAGACCTCCGGCACCAGCGGTGAACTCCCCGCCGGCACGCAGGTCCGCGACGATCTGGCCACCGTGGCCGATACTCTGCTCAAGGCCGTGCCATGACTTATCTGCGCTCCACGCTCTACATGGTCTACCTGGTGGTCACCGTGATCCCCTATGCCCTGTGCTGTGTCCTGTGGGCGCCCCTGCCCCTGGCCTGGCGCTACCGGCTGACCCTGGGCTGGCCCCGGATGGCGCTGTGGGGCGCCCGCTGGATCCTCGGCATGCGCTACCAGGCGCAAGGCTGGGAACACCTGCCGACATCAGGGCCCGCCATCATCCTGTCCAAGCACCAGTCCGCCTGGGAAACCCTGTATTTCGCGGTCAAGCTGCCGCGCGATGTGGTTTTCGTCTATAAAAAGGAACTGCATCGGGTGCCCTTTTTCGGCTGGAGCCTGGCCTTGCTCAGCATGATCCCCATCGACCGCACCAAGGGCAAGGAATCCTTTGATCAGGTCGTGAAAATCGGCACCCGGCGCCTCGAGGAGGGCCGCTGGCCGGTGCTGTTTCCGGAAGGCACGCGCGTGGCGCCCGGGCAGGTGGGTCGCTACAAGCAGGGTGGCACCCTGCTGGCCTGCCGTACTGGCACACCGGTGATCCCGGTCGCCCACAACGCCGGCGAATGCTGGCCACGCAATGCCTTTCTGAAGACCCCCGGGCTGGTGACGGTGTCCTTCGGCCCGGCCATCGACCCGAACGGCCATACGCCGACCTCCCTGAACGATGCAGTCCGCGACTGGATCGAGGCCGAAATGCGACGTCTCAATCCCGAACGCTATGCCAACCGCTGACCGCCATCAGCTCGATCTGTTCAGCACCGACGACTGGCCGACCGCCGCTCCGGCGAGCCGCCCCGGACAAGCCGGCGACGCCGCGCCCACCCCCCGGCCAGAGCGTCCGCCATCCCCCCTTCACGCTCCTTCGAAGCCCGCGCACCCTGCTGCCAAACCGCTGCTCCCTCCCGCCCCGCCCACCGACCTGCCGCCCGGTGCGCGCTGGCGGACGCTGGAACTGGACGGCGGGATGCTGGGCTATGTGCTGCGCCGAGTGCGCCGCAAGACCATCGGATTGCACATCCAGGATACCGGGCTGACGATCCGGGCACCGGCCTGGGCCACCTACACGCAGATTGAGGACGCCATCCGGGAAAAGGCCGCCTGGATCCAGGACAAGATCCAGGACCGCGACCGGCGCCTGGAACAACTGGCCCTGCAGGCAGGCCAGTGGCGTCCGGGCGGCCGCATCCCCTATCTGGGGATTGCCGTCGAGCTGCGCCTGGATGGCGCCCGGCCCGTCCGCTACGCCGGCGACCCGGGCAGTCCGGCCGAGGGCGACTGCCTGTTCCTGCCCCTGCCCGACAGCGCCGACCCCGGCCGCATCCAGGAACGCGCCCAGGCCTGGCTGCAAGAGCGGGCCCGGATCGATTTCGACCGGCGCCTGCGCCACTGCCTGGCGCGCGCGAGACAATCCATCCTCGGCTGGAGCCTGTCTTCCGCTCAGGGCCGCTGGGGCTCATGCAACAGCCAGAAACGCATCCGGCTGAACTGGCGACTGATTCATTTCGCGCCGGCACTGATCGACTATGTGGTCGCCCACGAAATCGCCCACCTGAAGGAAATGAACCACAGTCCGGCCTTCTGGCGCGAGGTCGAACGCCTGTGTCCGGATTTCCGCGAGGCGCGGGATACCCTGCGCCGACAGCCGCCGGACACCCTGCCGCTGATCTGAGCCGGCCAGCCGCGCGGGCATCGCCTCCCGGGCTCCCGCCCCGGCCGGCTGTTTTGCTTCCCGGCGCAGCCAGGCGTTGAAAAATGCGTATGATGGTAGGTCAAATGCGCGATCGGAGGATTTCATCATGCGCCTGCTACACACCATGCTGCGCGTCGGCAACCTGGACCGTTCCCTGATGTTCTACACAGAGACGCTGGGCATGCGGCTGCTGCGCCGCAAAGACTACCCGGAAGGCGGATTCACGCTGGCCTTCGTCGGTTACCAGGATGAGGCCGAGGGCGCCGTCATCGAACTGACCCACAACTGGGACACCGACCAATACGAGATCGGCACCGGCTACGGCCACATCGCCATCGAAGTCGAGGACGCCTATGACACCTGCGCCAACATCAAGTCGCGCGGCGGCCTGGTCGTGCGCGAGGCCGGCCCCATGAAACACGGCTCCACCGTGATTGCTTTCGTCCAGGATCCCGACGGCTACAAGATCGAACTGATCCAGCGCGCCGGACGCGAGGACTGAAACCCGCCCGGCCGGCGCGCGCGTTCAAGGCCGGCGGGCCCTCGTCCCATGGCTCACGGGGTGGGTATCACCCCGGCGGCCGACAGGGCGTCGGCCATGTCCATGAACTGCGCGACCGACAATTCCTGGGGGCGCGCCGTCGGCACCACGCCCAGAGCGTCCCAGTCGAGCCATTCGGACCAGGCGCCCAGGCTTCCCCGGATCATCTTGCGGCGCTGCTCGAACACCCGCGCCACCAGCCGCTCGAACACCTGCGCATCCCGAGGCTGACGCAGTTTCTCGGGCGCCAGCGGGCGCATGCGCACCACGGCCGACATCACCCGGGGCGGCGGATCGAACGCCTCGGGCGGCACATCGAACAAATGCGTCATCCGGTAGCGCGCCTGAAGCATGACGGACAGGCGCCCATACTGGCTGTCACCGGGCCGGGCCACCATGCGGTCGATGATCTCACGTTGCAGCATGAAATGCTGATCACGAATCCGGCTGGCCCAGCTCAGCAGATGGAACAGCAACGGACTGGAAATGTTGTAGGGCAGATTACCCACCACGCGCAGCCGGACGGCATCCGCCGGCCGGCCCGGATCGGCGTCGGCAGCGCACGCCAATTCGCCGAAATCCACCGTCAGCGCATCAGCCTCGACCACCTGCAAACGATCCGGCGTCCAGCGGGCGCGCAACCGGCCGGCCAGGTCGCGATCGAGCTCGACCGCGGTCAACCGGTTCAGCCGGTCCAGCAGCGGTCCGGTCAGCGCCGACAGCCCCGGGCCGATCTCGACCATGAGGTCGTCAGGCTGCGGATCGATGGCGCGCACGATGGCATCCACCACGGCCGCATCGGCCAGAAAATGCTGGCCGAAACGCTTGCGCGCCTGATGCGCCATCAGCGATCGCCCTCAGCCGCCTTTTCCAGGCGGTTGTCGATATAGGCCTGGCTGCGCAACTGGTCCAGCCAGTCCTCGTAAGCCGGCCCGATGCGGCGTTCCATCAGCACGCGGCGCGCCTGGATACGGCGGAATTCGTCTTCCATGTCCTTGGTCCTGCGCTCCTCGACCTGGATCAGGTGCCAGCCGAACGGCGACTTGACCGGTTGACTCACCTGACCGTCCTGCAAGGCATTCATGGCCTGCTCGAAGGCCGGCACAGTCTCGCCAGGATTGAGCCAGCCCAGATCGCCGCCCTGAGGCGCGGAAGCATCCTCGGAGTAACGCCTGGCCAGTTCGGCAAAGGACTCACCGTGCTCGATGCGGTTGCGCAGCCCCTCGAGCGTGGCGCGAGCCTTGGCATCGTCCACGATCTTGGAGGTCTTGATCAGGATGTGCCGCGCATGGATCTGCGTGACCATCATGGGCCCTGCGGGAACCTGGGTGGGCGCCGGGGCCGGCGCGGGTTTGGGGCGTTTGGCGGCCCTGGGCGCCGGGCGCTGGGCATAGCCCCGGCGCAGGACCTTCAGAATGTGGAAGCCACGACCGCTTTGCAGGATGCCGCTGACACCGCCGGGCGGTGTGCGCGCGATGGCCTTCGCGAACAGGTCGGGCCAGTCCTTCAGCGGCCTGATGCCCATATTGCCCCCTTCCAGGGCCTGAGGTCCGTTCGACGAGGCGGCGGCCACTCCGGCGAAATTGGCACCGGACTTGAGCTTGCGCAGAATCGACTCGGCCTTCTTGCGTTTTTCCTCGACGACGCTTTCCGCCGCGTAGTCGGGGACCTCGATCAGGATCTGCGCCAGTTCGATCAGCTCGGGACCGGTCGGCCGCGGCGCGGGAGCCGGCTCAGGCGCGGGCGCGGGGGCCGCGGTGGGCGGCAGGGCGATCGGCTTGCCGGCGTTCATGGACAGGAAGGCATCAACGTCGCTATCACTGATCCGGATGCGATCCTCGACAAAACGCTGGCGCAACATGTCGTCCTGGATCTGGTTGCGCAGATCGGCGCGGTAATCTTCCCATTTCATGCCGGCGTGGCCGATCTCGCGCTGCAACTGCTCGACCGTGATCCGGTTGCGCTGGGCGACGGACTGCACGGCCCGCTCGACCTGGGCATCCGACACCCGGACGCCGACCCGCTGAGCCTCGTGATTCTGCAGCGCGGCGTTGATCATCTGCTGCAATACCTGGCGCTGCAGGATGGGGGCCTCGGGCACCGGGATGCGCTGCTGCTCCATCTGGCGCCGGACCTGAACGGCCTTGGCCTTGACCTGGGCCAGGGTGATGACTTCCTTGTCGACGATGGCGGCAATGCCGTCGACGAATTGTTCGGACGGGCCAGCGGCGGGGGCCGGCCGCGACGACTTGCCGGCCGCCAGGACGGACGCGGACATCCAGACGCTGAGCGCGATGGCCAGCGACAGGATGCGGGCGGGATGACGCAAGCCAGACATCATTCGTACCTCTCGAAAACGGTTTTTTCAGACGTGGGAGGCGTCACGGGCTGGTAGCCGATGACGCGATCGGTCAGCATGGACATGGGGTCGGTCCCCAGAGAGCCCAGGCCAGTGAGTTCCAGCTGCAGGAAGAGTGCCGTGTTGGATTCTTCGGTCGATACGGCGTAATGCTGCAACACCGCGCGCGCGGCCCAACCGCCGTCGCCCCGGTACTCCAGCCCCAGGATGGACTGCGTGTTGCGTCTTTCTGCCAGGGAATAATCATACCGTCCCACCCCGTACCAGCGCGAGGAAAGCGGCCACTGGGTGCTCAGGCTGACCTGTTCGCGGGACTCCGGGATGGCGCCCGAGGGCAGCACGCCATAGGGATCGGTGTAGCTGTTGACGTCCCGCTCGTAGCGGTAGGACAGCGACACGGTCGCCAGACGCTTCGGGGTCCAGCGCACACCGCTGCTGATCCGGTTGCGGTTCAGGGTCTTGTTGTCGAACATCCCGTCGAAATACACCGAGAACCTGTCGGTCAACGCCGCCCTGACCCCGATCAGGTAATCCGATTCCGTATCGGCACGAGGGGTTTCGCTGGGCAGCGTGACCTTCTGGTCATCGAAATAGAACCGCTGGGCGAACGACAGGGACAGGCGCTCGAACCCGGTATCGGCATCCAGCCAGCGGCTGGTCAGCCCCACGGTCAACTGATTGGCGTTGGCAATCCGGTCCCAGCCGCCGCTGAAGAGATTCTCGTCGAAGGCCTGCTGGTAGTTGAATGTCGCCAGCCCCGTGTCGAACACGGGCAGATCCGACTGATCCCGGTAGGGCACGTACAGGTAGTACACACGCGGCTCCAGCGTCTGGATGGCCGCATTGCCGAACAGCGACGTATTGCGTTCCATGGTCAGGCCGGCGTCCACCGAGGCGATCGGCAGGATCCGCGACTGCGTGCGGGGCCGGCCCGCGAATTGCTCCATGCCCGGCGTATCGGAAAACCACTCCGTATCGTAACGGGTCATGTGCAGGCCGACCTTGGGGGTCAGATAGGCGCTGGGCAGCACGAAGGGGCGCGCAATCGTGGTGTACGAGGTCATGCGCGTGCCATTGGGCATCAGGCGCCGGCCGGACTGTTCCGGAAAGGCGTCGCCCCGGTAGATCGGCGCCATGAACCGCGCGACCGTGTTCGCCGATACGACGTCCAGGCCATGCCAGCCATAGCGCTGGGCGGTGAAATTGAGCTTGGGCAGCGTGTCGTAGGGCGGCGCCAGGAAGGACCCGGTGCGATCCTGCAGGGTCTGGTAGTGGTAGTACTGCAGATAGCCCGACAGATAGCGGTTGTCCGACCACGACAGCGTCGCCTGGCTGGGCATGTAGGTGATGGCCGTGTCCGTCAATCCGAACGAGGTGAAATCCCGGAAATAATTGTCGTCGGAAACCTTGCGCGCATCCAGGTAGGCGGTGAAGCCCATGCCCAGGTTCCGGGTATGCTGGACCGAATACATCCAGCGCTTGTTGCCCGTCTCACGGTCGCGCATGATGTAGGAGCCGAACAGTTCGGAATGGGAACGGGTGCCCAGGTGACGGAGCTCGGCGCCCAGCAGCAGGCCACGCTTGCTCAGCAAACGGGGATACAGCGTGGCGTCATAGTCCGGCGCCAGATTCAGGTAATAAGGGGTGGTGATCTCGATGCCGCCGTTGCTGGAGGTGCCATAGGTCGGCAGCAGAAAGCCGCTCTTGCGATCCTTGCTGAGCGGGAACGTCAGATAGGGCGAATACAGAATCGGCGTGCCCTTGAAATACAGCACGCCGTGACGCGCCACCCCCTCGTTCTCGTCCAGGTACAGATCGACCTTGCTGGAATCGATGTACCAGGCCGGATCGGGCCCCGTCCAGCCGCTGTAGTGCACGTTCTTGAGACGCATGTGCTGGCGAGTGAGGATTTCCGCCTCGTCGGCCTGCCCTGCCCCGGCCGTCCCGCCCAGCCAGAATCGCGGCTGCTCGATCAGCCCCTGCTCGGTGTCGACGTTGTAGCGCAGGTGCGGGCCGCGCACGATGTTGCCGCCGCGGATCATCAGGCCATTGCCGCGCACGTCGGCCTCGCCGGTGGACTGCAGATAATCAATGCGATCGCCCTTGATCACGGAATCCAGCCGGCGGATCTGGGCGTTGCCGCGCAGGATCACGCGTCCCTGAGCATCGCGGGTCAGGTCGTCGCCGATCAGGAACGAAGGCAGGGCGTCGTCTTTCAGGCCCGGATGCAGCCGCAGGCTGCCGACCATCCGCAGACCATCCCCATCCGTCGAGGGCTGTGCGTCCGCATCCGTCGAGGGCTGTGCCGCGAAAGCCGGCGCCGACAGGCACAAACCCAGAAAGATGATGCGACCGATCCAATACGCCAAGACCCGGATCCCCGAAATGGTTGAAAGAGACTGGTTGAAAGAGAAGACGGCCGATCAGCCCACCCGCGACGATCAGCAACCCAGTATTATAGAGAAGCCGGGCCCTATCGTGTCCGCTCGTTCGCTCCGCCGGCCGATTGACCTTTTTTTACCCAAAACCACCCCGAATTCCGCGCATGACCCCTACCCCTACGCCAGATCTTCGCCTGGAGGCCCTGCGCCACTGGCTGAGCGCCCACGCCGACCAGCTGCGCCTGAACCTGGACAGCCTCGTCCCCGTCTCGGGCGACGCCAGTTTTCGCCGCTATTTCCGACTGAATGCCGCCGAGGGCACGCGAATCGTCATGGACGCGCCGCCGCCCCACGAGAACTGCGAGCCGTTCGTCCGCATCGCCGGCCTGCTGGCCAAAGGCGGGCTGCGCGTCCCCGGGATCCTGGCCCAGGACCTCGACCAGGGCTTTCTGGTGCTGTCCGATCTGGGGACCCACACGTTCTACGATGCCTTGCTCGACGGGTTGAAACAGGACGAAGCCGCCCTGCAACAGCACTACCGGGGCGCACTGCGTGCCCTGGTCTCGCTGCAACAATGCCCGGCCGACGGCCTGCCGTGCTACGACGAGGCCCGGTTGCTCGAAGAACTGGCGGTCTTTCCCCAATGGTATCTGCGCACCCATCTGGGCTACGAACCCGACGTCAAGGCCGAGGCTGCGCTGGCGGTCATCTTCGATCAGCTGACTCAGCGGGCGACTGCGCAGCCACGCGTCCTCGTGCACCGGGACTTCCATTCGCCCAACCTGATGCTCGGTCCCGACGGGCCGACACCCGCGCCCGGCGTCCTCGACTTCCAGGATGCCCTGTCCGGCCCCATCAGCTATGACATCGCCTCGCTGGCCATGGACGCCCGCACCTCCTGGGACGAGTCCCATCAGCTCGACTGGGCCATCCGCTACTGGGAATACGCCCGGGCGGCAGGGCTGCCCGTTCCGGAGGACTTCGCCCGATTCCACGTCGACTACGAATGGATGGGGCTGCAGCGCAACCTGCGCATCCTGGGCGTATTTGCCCGTCTGTCGCACCGCGACGGCAAGCACCACTACCTGGATCACATGCCCCGGGTGCGGGCCTACGTCCGTCAGGTCGCGGGGCGCTATGCCGTCTTTCACCCTCTGCTGCGCCTGATGGACCTGGCCGAACGGCTGCCCGAGGCCGATGGGTTTTCGTTCTGATGGCCATGCACGCGCCTGCGGGCATCACACGACCATGACCACCATGCGCGCCATGATCCTGGCGGCCGGGCGCGGCGAACGCATGCGCCCCCTGACGGACACCTGCCCCAAGCCGTTGCTGCCGGTGGGCGGCCGCCCCCTGATCGCCTGGCACCTGGAACACCTGGCCCGGGCCGGCATCACCGACATCCTGGTGAACCACGCCTGGCTGGGCGAACGCATCGAGGCCACGCTGGGAGACGGCCGGGCCTATGGCGTCCGGCTGCGCTATTCGGCCGAAGCCCCGGCGCTGGAAACCGCAGGAGGCATTGCGCGCGCGCTGCCGTTCTTCCAGGATCGCCCTTTCCTGGTCATCAATGGCGATATCTGGTGCGACTGGGACCCTGTACAGGCGCGCCAGCGCGTCGCTTCATGGCCCGAGGATCGCCTGGCCCACCTGGTCCTGGTGGACAACCCCACCCACCACCCCGAGGGCGATTTTGTCCTGGCGGCGGATGGCCAGGTCATGCCCCGCGCGGACACCGGCGCGCCGGCGCTGACCTTTGCCGGGATCGGCCTGTACCGCCCCGCGCTGTTTGCCACGACCGATCCGGACCGGCCCGCGCCGCTGGCACCCCTGCTGCGCCAGGCCATGGCCGCGCATGCCGTCAGCGGCGAACGGCACCCGGGGCGGTGGATCGACGTCGGCACGCCGGCGCGCCTGTGCGAACTGGACGCCGAGCTGACCGGTGGCGCAGCCGGGCCGCGCGCCTGACCGTATCCGGAAAATCGCAACTGGATGTAGGCACAGTCCCAGAAGAACCACGAAACCGTTTATCCTAATTGGTTTCACACTCGCATCCTTGCGCGCGGACAGCATTTCACGCACACTTCAGGCAATTCAGGAATTTCGTCATGGCATTCGGCTCAAAACGCCCTACCTTCAAGCCCACACCTTACGGCCATACCCGACGCAGCCGTGGCATTCCCCGCTGGCTGCTCCTGCTGATCACCGGCGTGGTCCTGGGAGCCGGGGGGGTGCTGTTCCTGCAGCGCAGCTACGGCCCTCAGCGCCTCACGGTCGAGCAATCCGAACAATTGCGTACGGACCTGAACACCGCCAACCTTGAAAACCAGCGCCTCACCGTCGAATCCGAAAAGGTCAAGGCCCAGATCAAGCAGGCGCAGGAAAGCCAGAAGGAACAGGCCACCCGCGCCGAACAAATGAGCAAACGGGCCGCCGAGATGCAAGCCGGCGTCGCCAGCCTGATCGAGGCCATCCCCCCCGATCCGCGCGGCAGCTCGCCAGGCATCCGCAACGCCGACATGTCCGTGCGTGACGACGGCGTGGACTACCGCATCCTGCTGATCCAGGATCCGCCCAAAGGCCAGACCCAGGCTCCCGTCCTGCGCGGCCAGATCAAGCTGATTGCCCAGGGATCCTATCCCAATGGCAATACGGCCTATGTCGAGCTCGTCGAGCAGCCCCTGGAAATGGGCCGCTACATCGTCATCGAGGGCCGGGCCGAACTGCCGAACAAGGCTTTCCGGCCGCGTCAGGTGACCATCCAGATCACGGGCGAAGGCTCCGAAAAGATCATCTCCACGCGCACCTTCCGGATCACCGCCGCGCGCTGATCCCGCCCTGGCGGACGGCCCGGATGCCCGGGACCGTCCGACTCAGGGAACACGCATCCCGTCGTGCCCCACCGGGCCTGCCATGCAGGCCCGCTCAGGCCACGTGCTGCAGAAAATCCCGCAGGCGCTGGCTGGGCGGCTGGCTGAGCAGCACGGCGGGGTCGCCATCCTCGGCGATCTTGCCCGCGTCCATGAAAATCAACCGGCTGCCGACCTTGCGGGCAAATTCCATTTCGTGCGTGACCACGATCATGGTCATGCCTTCCTCGGCCACATCCTGCATGACCTTCAGGACCTCATGACGCAATTCGGGGTCCAGCGCCGAGGTCGGCTCATCGAACAGCATCAGCAGCGGCTTGATGGCCAATGCGCGGGCAATCGCCACGCGCTGCTGCTGGCCGCCGGACAACTGGCCCGGATAGTGATCGGCGCGTTCGGCCAGACCGACCTTGGACAGCAGATCCAGCGCCTGGGCGCGGGCCTGGTCCTTGGGCGTGCCCCGGGTGTGGAGGGGACCGAACATGACGTTCTCCAGCGCCGTGAGCTGGGGGAACAGATTGAACTGCTGGAACACCATACCGGCCTCGCGGCGCAGCTCACGCACCTGAGCCGGGGGACCCAGGACGCTGTGACCGTTGACGACGATATCTCCGCCCTGGATGGTCTCGAGCACATTGATACAGCGCAGGAAGGTGGACTTGCCCGACCCCGAAGGGCCGACCACGACCACCACCTCGCCCGGATCGATGCTCAGGTCGATGCCGTCAAGCACGACATTGTCACCAAAGCGCTTGGTGACGTTCTTGAATTCGACGATGCTCATACGATACGCGTCCTGTGTTCAATGTATTTCAGCACCAGCGCGATGCAGCCCGTCATGAACAGGTAGATCACCGCCACCGCCCCCCAGATTTCCACGGCGCGGAAATTGCCGGCGATGATTTCCTGCCCCTGCCGGGTCAGTTCGGCCACCCCGATCACGATGAACAGGGACGAGTCCTTGAGGCTGATGATGCACTGGTTGCCCATGGTGGGAATCATGCGCCGCAACGCCACCGGGCCGATGATGCGGGCCAGGATCTTGTGGAACGGCAGGCCCATGGCCTGACCGGCCTCGTACAGGCCCTTGGGCACCGACAGCAGGCCGGCGCGCACGATCTCGGCGATATAGGCCCCGGAGTTGATCATCAGCGTCACGGTCGCGGCCGTGAAACCGTCGATGCGCAGACTCACCAGCAACGGCAGGGCGAAATAGATGAACATCACCTGGACCACGATCGGGGTACCCCGGATCACCAGGATGTAGATCTGCGCCAGAAGAGACAGCGCCAGCGGAATCCATTTCAGGAACCGCCAGACCAGCAACGCCAGCACGGCCAGCCGCAGCACCCACCAGATCCCGTCGGGAACGCCGGACAGCGGGCCGCTGCCCAGCCAGGAAGCCCCCCGCAGCAGGAGGGCGAGCACCACGAGGACCACGACACTCCAGCCCAGGGAACGGCGCGTCACGGGCACCGGCACATACGTCACCACGATCCCGGACAGAGCCCCGATGACGGTGCCTCCGACCAGGCCCAGCAGGGTGATCTGGATCGTCATCCACGAACCGGCCATCAGATCGGGCCAGGCGGCCCAAATGGCGGACCATTCAAAAGTCACGGTCTTTCTCCATGAAGAAAACAGAAACGGCGACCGGACGCATGCATCCGGCCGCCGCCATCGGATCGATCAGACTGATCAGTTCACGGCGCTGGCTTTCCGGCCAAACCAAGTTTCATACAGCTTGTCGTAGGTGCCGTTGGCCTTCAGCTCGGACAGCGCCTTGTTGACGACCGCCACCAGCTCGCTGCCCTTGGGGAACGCGATGCCATAGAAATCGCCGCTCTTGAGCGAGCCGACGACCTTGACCTTGCCGTTGCCGGCGGTCTTGGCGTAGTACTGGACGTTGGGCGTGTCATGCACGACGGCATCCACGCGGCCCGTGGCCAGCTCCAGGAAAGCGTTGTCGATGTTCGGGAACAGCTTGAGCTTGGCCGAAGGCACGTTGGCCTTCATGTAGTCCACCGTGGCGGTACCGATCTTCACGGCGACCGTCTTGCCCTCGAGGTCCTTGGCGGTCTTGATGGCGCTGTCGCTGGCCACCAGGATGGCCAGACCGGACTCGTAGTAGGGCTCGGAAAAATCGATGACCTTGGCGCGATCCTCGCGGATGGTGATCCCGGCCAGGGCGACATCCACATTGCGCGTCTGCAGGCCCGGGATGATGCCATTGAAATCCATCGGCTGCAGACGATAGGTCAGACCAGCCTGCTTGGCGATGGCTTCCCACAGCTGGACATCGAAGCCGGTGTACTTGCCGTCCTGCTTGAATTCAAAAGGCACGAAGGCCGTGTCGGTCGCGACGACCAGGTCCTTGGCAAAGGCCTGGGTCATCGGCAGCGCCAGGGAAAGGGCGAGTCCGGCCAGGGCGGCCTTGAAGGTCTTGGACAACATCATATCGAGTCTCCTTGGGGGTATATCGGTTGCGGCCGAGTCGCCGCGAACCTTTCCATGTTAACTGAAATGCCTCCGGCCCCTGCGAGCGGAGGGCCGGAGAATCTGGATTTGCGCTGCGGTTCGCGGGAAATCCCTCAAGGAATCCCACGGGTTTCGCGGCGCCGGGATGCTGCGGATGTCCGCGCGCCGCCTCAGAAAGCGGGGACGATGGCGCCCTTGTAGTGTTCCAGAATGTAATTGCGCACCTTGTCGGTCTGCAGGGCGGCGATCAGTTTGCGGATCGCGGGATCGTCCTTGCGGTCGGCGCGGGTCACGACCAGGTTGGCATAAGGCGAATTCTTGTCCTCGATGAACAGCGCGTCCTTGACCGGGTTCAGGCCGGCTTCCAGGGCGTAATTGGTGTTGATCAGGGCGACGTCCACGTCGGGCAGCACACGCGGCAGCGTGGCGGCTTCCAGTTCACGGAACTTGAGGTGCCTGGGGTTTTCCGACACATCGCGCGCGGTCGCCAGGATGTTGGTCGGGTCCTTGAGTTTGATCAGCCCTTGCTTCTGCAGCAACAGCAGGGCGCGGGCACCGTTCGAGGGATCGTTCGGAATCGCGATCTGTGCGCCGTCCTTCAGGTCCTTGATGTCCTTGATCTTCTGCGAATAGGCGCCGAACGGCTCGACGTGCACCAGCCCCACCGAGACCAGCCTGGTGTCGTGTTCCTTGTTGAAGGAGTCCAGATACGGTTGGTGCTGGAAGAAATTGACATCGATCTGCTTGTCGGAAACCTGCAGATTCGGCTGCACGTAATCGGTGAAGACCTTGATGTCCAGATCCACGCCTTCCTTGGCCAGGTCGGGTTTGACGAATTCCAGCAGCTCGGCGTGCGGCACGGGCGTCGCCGCCACGGACAGCTTGGCAGCCTGCGCCGGAGCGGCGAAGGCCAGGGGCAATGCCAGCGCCAGGACCGGCGCGAATTTCTTGAACATGAAAGATCTCCTGAGTCTGAGAGTTATCGTCTGTTGAGCCTGGCCACCCAGCGGTCGCCAAACACCTGAAAGACCTGCACCATGATCACCAGGATCACGACCGTGACAGCCATGACATCGCCCTGGTAGCGCTGATAGCCGTAGCGCACCGCCAGATCGCCCAGGCCGCCGCCGCCGATCACGCCGGACATGGCGGAATAGCCGACCAGCGTGATGGCCGTGACCACGATGGCCGCCAGAATGCCGGTGGTGGCCTCTGGGAGCAAGGCCCACAGCACCGTCTGCCGGGACGTCGCCCCCATCGCGCGGCACGCCTCGCTCACTCCGGGATCGAGCTCGCGCAATACATTCTCGACCAGCCGCGCAAAAAAAGGCGCCGCGCTGGCGACCAACGGCGGAATCGACCCCTGCACCCCCAGCGCCGTCCCGGCCACCAGTCGGGAAAACGGGATCATCACGATCAGCAGGATCAGGAACGGCACGGAACGCAGCACGTTCACGATGAAGGCGACCGTCTGGTAGACGGCGCGGTTGCTCATGGCCTGCCCCGGGCTGGACAGGAACAGCAGCACACCCGCCGGCAAGCCGATCAGCACAGTGAACAACAAGGAAAAGCCGGTCATCAGCAGGGTGTCGATCGTGGCTTCGCCGATCATCGCCCAGTCCACATTCGCCATCATGGCCGCAACACCTCGTAATCCACGCCGGCCGCATCCAGCGCCGGAATCAATGCCTCCAGCCCTGCCTCGGTTCCTTCGGCCGCAACGACCAGCTGGCCATAGGGCGTCTCCTTGATCCGTCCCACCGAGCCCTGCAAGATACTCAGATCCAGGCCCAGGTCACGGCTCAGATGGCTCAACAGCGGGCTGGCCGTGCGCTCACCCCGAAAGCTCAGGCGCAGCAGACGGCCCGCCACGCCTTGCGCCAGGGTCCGCCAGCCCTCGCCGCCATCCAGGCCGCTTTCGGACAGCAGCGCCCGCGTCGCGTCATGACGGGGATGCAGAAAGACCTCCAGCACCTGGCCCGCCTCGACGATGCGTCCCCCCTCGATTACCGCCACCCGGTCGCAGACCGCGCGGATCACATCCATCCCGTGCGTGATCAGTACGATGGTCAGGCCCAGACGCTGATTGATGTCGCCCAGCAGCCGCAGAATGGATTGGGTCGTTTCCGGGTCCAGCGCGGAGGTGGCCTCGTCGCACAGCAGCAGACGCGGCTTGCTGGCGAGCGCCCGGGCGATCCCCACACGCTGGCGCTGACCGCCGGACAGCTGCCCCGGATATTTGTGCGCCTGGTCCGCCAGGCCGACCAGGTTCAGGACCTCGCGGGCGCGGGCCTCGCGATCCGCGCGCGGCATGCCCGACAGGCGCAAGGGAAAGCACACGTTATCCATCACCGTGCGCGAATGCAGCAGATTGAAATGCTGGAACACCATGCCTACCGAGCGCCGGTATTCACGCAGTTGCGCCTCGGAAAACGCCGTGATGTCGCGGCCGTCCACCCGCACACTGCCCTCGGTGGGACGCTCCAGCAGATTGAGCATGCGGATCAACGTGCTCTTGCCGGCGCCCGAACGGCCGATGATGCCGAACACCTCGCCTTCACGGATGTTCAGATCGACATCGGCGAGCGCATGCACCGCCCGGCCTGCGGATGGATATGTCTTACGGATGTTCTCGAGATCGATCAAGATGCACGGTCACTGAAAATGCCCCACAAGGCGCTCGAGATGCCTGGGCATCCAGGCCTTGCATGTCAAGGCCCGGAAATAAAAGAATTCCGGATCTACGGAATGAGAATCAGGAATTTACCATGCCGACTTGATCGAATCCGCCACTAGCAAATTACTTCTGATGATATGGAATGAGGCCATTCGACCGGAACCACCGCGCCACGCATGACACCGAGTGTCCCCTGGACACGTCGCGCAGCCCGCTCAACACATCGCGCTGTCCTCTCGGGCACATCGCGCTGCCGCCTGGAACACATCTCATCCGCACAAACACGGATTCACACTCGCAGGCACACATCGCAGAATAAATTGCGGGTGGTCGGCCTCGGGACCCGCGCCAGAACGACGATGCCCAGACGGACGCGGTCACGCCTTGGACACTGCCGCGTCCTGAAAACACGACGCCCCCCGGGAGGGAGGCGCCATGAACATGACAATGCGAAGTAATTCTGGTGGGTCGTGCGCGGCTCGAACGCGCGACCAACGGATTAAAAGTCCGGTGCTCTACCAACTGAGCTAACGACCCACGAAGCCCTAGATTTTGACATTACATGAATTGAGCGTCAAGCAACCCGGCCCAAAGAACAGGAAACCACGAGAAACCCGTCATGTCCGCACCGACCCCCCGCCCCTCCCTGCGGCTGCATATCCTGTCCGACCTGCACCTCAGCCAGCAAGGCCTGGAGTTGCCTGACGTCCAGGCGGATGTCACCATCCTGGCAGGCGACATCGCCCGGCCTCGCACCGCGATGTACTGGGCAAGCCGGATTCCCCGCCCCGTGCTGTATGTGCCGGGCAACCATGAATACTACGGGGGGACCATCCCCGCCGTCCGCACGACGCTGGCCGAGGAGGCCCGGATTCACAGTATCCAGTTGCTGGATCAGCAGACCGTGGAAATCAACAGCGTGCGCTTTCTGGGCACCACGCTGTGGACGGATTTCGAGCTGTTCGGCGCCGAACTGCGCGATCTGGCCATGGAGCGCACCGCGGAATTCATGCGTGATTTCCAGCTCATCGGCAACGGCGACGGCTCGCGCTTCACCCCCCAGGACGCCGCCGCCCTGTTTCAGGCGCAATACGACTGGCTGGACACTCAGCTCGATACGCCTCATCCGGGACCGACCGTGGTCATCACGCACCACGCACCCAATATGCGCAGCGTGCACCCACGTTTCGCCGAGTCGCTCATCAGCGCAGGATTCGTGTCCGAATGCGCCAGCCTGCTGGGCCGGGCCGATCTCTGGATTCACGGCCACACGCACGACAGCTTCGACTACTCGGTGTACGGGGCCCGGGTCATCTGCAATCCACGCGGCTACTGCCGCGACGGCGTCAACGAGAACCCGGATTTCGACCCTGGCCTGTGCATCGACGTACCCCGCCGCGCCGAGGCGCTGCAAACGGTTGTGTAAAGACCGGTCTTTACCTTGCCCGCGAGATCCGCACCTCGGCGCCGCGCCGCTTGACCTCCAGGCCCTCGGACGGCAGGATGCGCAGGCCTTCCAGGCCCTTGATGTAGCTGGATCCCTGCATCTGCATGACGCGGATCTTGTTGCGCATGACCACCGGGTTGTGCTCCGGCATGCCGAACATCCAGACCTCGTCCAGAATCCGCGCCGAATTGATCTCACCGGTGTGCTGGGCTGCCGGGCCCAGGCACAACATGTAGCCCTCGCGACCGAACACCGGCAGCGTATCCAGGCCCGGGCGCACCGTCCAGCGTGTGCCACCCTCGTAGCGCCAGCCCGTATTCAGATCCCACCAGGCATCCCCCTCTGGCAGATAGACCTCGGTCACCCCGCCGGCCTGCATGACCGGCGCCACCAGCAGCGCGGGTCCCAGCAAATATTGCGTATCCCAGACATGCGCGTCGGCGTCATCGGGATACGCCTGCGCCATCGACCGTTGCACCGGCAAGCCGGTGCGCACAGCGTCGTCGATGATGCCGGCCACATAAGGCAGCAAACGGTAGCGCCATTGCAGCCAATGGGCGATCAAGGCACGGACATCGCCGTCAAAGGCATCGGGCATCAGCGCCGGCAGCCCCTGGAAGCTAAAATTGGCGGAAAACACCCCCATCGCCAGCCAGCGCAGATACAGCTCGGGTGTCATGGCGCCCGTTGCGCGCTCGGCATTGCCCAGACGATGGGTCTGTACCGCCACGCCGCTGTTGCCGACCGACAGGGCTGCCTTCAGCGTGGCCGCATAGCCCGCCCAGTCATTGTCCACCGCCGGCCCCTGTTGCCAGGCAAAGCGCTGCACGCCGGGGAACAGATCGCGGCTGAGCATGACGCCTTCCTGGGGTGTGCGCGGGCCGGCGACGGCGTCGAACAGCGCGCGGCGCGCCAGATGGGGATAGGCCGTGCGCAACACCGCGCCGGTTTCGCCCCCCCGGGCCTCGACCCCGTCCGGGAAAGCAAATTGTCCCTGGCAGACGGGTGCGGCCAGGCCTTCTTCCACGGCCTGCAGATGACGCTCCGTCCACAGGCGCGCCACGTCCTTGTGCGTCAGGTCCAGCAGCCCGAACGGCCGCCCGCCAGACGCCGCCGTGCCGGAACAGATCCAGGGGTCGCCTTCGGCATCGCACAGCAGCCAGCCCCGGTCCTCCCATTCCTCGAACAGCGGCGTTCCCTGCAAAACCCCGGGCAGGCAGGAACCCGCCAGATGAATGTCGAGCGCCGCGGCCGCCGTCGCGAAAGCGCGCCAGTCGGAAATGCGATCGGCCCACTCAAAGACCGGCTTGTCCGTCTGAAAACCCAGGATGGCGGGCTCGGCCAGCACCAGCGCATCGAGCGCCATGCCCTGCGCGCGCAGACTGCGGATCTGCTGCAGGCTGGACTCGGCGGACTGGCCGCACGCCTGCTCCAGCCAGACCCCCATGGGCCAGAGACTGGGCTGACCGGCGCGGCCGGTCAGGGCCGTGTACTGGTTGAGGATTTCCGATGGATCGCCGACGAACAGAAACAGGTCCAGCCCCACGCCTCGCGCCCGAACGGCATACGTGCCGTCCGTGAGGTCGTGCACCAGATGATCCAGCGTATTGATGTGCGCCCCCCAGCCGCGCGGGCTCCAGGCCAGCGGCAGGCTGCGGTCGGCCGATCGGTCGGATTCCAGTCGAACGCCCCGACGGTCCAGGTCGCCGAGAGATTCTCCCAGGCCATACAGCCCCTCGTCAGGCGCCAGCGTCCAGGTCATGGACCAACGGCCTTGAGCCCCCTCGCCGGATGCGTCGATCGGCAACCGGGCCTGCGCCACACACTGATCGTTTCGATACAGTCGCAGACTGGCGTCAGGGCCGCCGACCTCCAGGACGACGTCGCCCTGAGTCAGTCGCCAACCGCCCGCATCCAGGGCCTGACAGCTCATTTCTCCGACGGGCTCCTGGCGGGCCAGCAACATATCGGCCTGGCGCTGCGCGCGCAGCGTCGGCTTGCCGGGTTCCAGCCAGGCGCGCGGACCGCAGCGCAGCCGGAATACGCCGGGGGCATGCGCCTCGATCCGCAGGCGCCATTGATCGGTATGGAACACCCATTCGACACAAGAGGGTGTCGTAACGGCCGGGGGGGTCTCGAAAACTTGATCCGCCAATTCGATGGTGGGCGACACAGCGTGATCCTCTGGGAAATTTACCCGCATGAGTCTTGCAAAAGACGTTATTCTGACGGATTTGAGCCATAAAATAAAATCCTGGCGCTGAAACCGGCGGATGGTCGATGGCAGGCGCCCCGATCAGACGGCTCGCACCGCCCCGTTCCACCCTATTCGAGGGCTTTCCCCCCAGGATGCCGGCGGCTGACGGGACGGATCAGCGCAGACCGATCCGCCGGGCCAATTCGCGCTCGACGGGCACAGGATCACCGTCCATCCACGCGCCGATCAGCTCTCCGGCCAGGGCGGACCAGGTCAGGCCGCGCGACCCATAGGCGCACGCCAGCCACAGCCCCGGACGGCCCGGCGCCGCGCCGATCAGCGGCAGGTGATCGCGCGTGGCCGTCCGCCAGCCGGCCCACCCGGCCGCCTCCCCTTGCCCCAGCCAGGGGATCCCCTGCGCATCGACCCAGCCCCGCACCCGCGCCAGGATGTCCTGATGACCCGCCTCATCCGCGACCGCTTCGGACACATCGGGCCGATAGGTGCTGCCCGCCACGCCCCAGCCATGCCGTGGCGGCATGCAGTAGCCGCGCCCGGACAGAACGCAATGCGGCACGGTGGACGCTGCCGACGGATACAGGCTGACCTGACCCGCGAGGGGCGTGAGCCCCGACAGGACAGGCAGATGCCCGATGGGCATGACCCCGGCCAGCAGGGTCCTGGCATGCAGCGCGTTGGCCAGGACGACCTGATCCGCCCTCCCCAGTTCCTGTCCATCGGTGCCGCGCAGGGACCAGCCGCCGTCCGTCATCGGCGCCAGTGCGCCGACCGCCGCGGCCCGGCGCGTCACCCCGGGCAGACACAGCAAGGCGGCAAGCAGCTCGCCCGGGCAGACCCGCATGGCGCGAGGAAACCAGAGCCCCCCCCAGGGCACACCGACACCGGCCTGAACCCCGGCCTGGGCGGCATCGAGCCACCGGACCCAGTTTTCCGGGAACGCCAGGCGCATCAATGCCTGACGCTGCCCCTCGGCCTGCGCCTGCGACCGGGCGCAGACCAGGCCCCCGCACGCGGCGGGTCGGGCAGCCTCGTCCAGCCCCTGCCAGCGCATCTGCGCCAGCGCCAGCCCGACACGGCTCAGCCGCGAGCGCGTATCGTCGTCCGGACTGAGCGCGGGCACCAGCGCGCCTGCCCCCCGGCGGCGCAACGCGGGATCGACGTCCAGGGCGCACTGCGGGTCCCAGACCTCGACCTCATGACCGCGGCCCGCCAGGGCCTGCGCCACCCCGGCACCCGCCATGCCCGCCCCCACCACGGCCACCCGGCGGCGAACGACTGCGGGCGAGGTGGAACCCAGACCGGAGCGCAAGACCGCCACCGTCATGTCGCGCTTGCCCGCGATGCCCGGCACCTTGTCGACCAGGAACCCGGCATCGCGCAGATCGCGCCGCACCTGACCGGCCGCGCACCAGGTGGCGGCCGTGGCGCCCGCCACCGCCAGACGCCGCAACTGGCCGAAGACGGCAGGCGACCACATGTCCGGATTGACCCGGGGCGCAAAGCCATCCAGAAAAAAGGCGTCCACATGCGCCTCGGCCTGCCGGGCCAGGCGGCGGATATCGCCGAACAGCAGTGTCAGCGTGACCTGGCCGCCCTGCAATTCCAGCCGGTGAACGCCCGGCAGCAGATCGGGCCAGCGCGCGGCCAGTTCTCCGGCCAGGGGCTGGTGATCATCGGGCAAGCGGTGCCAGATGCGCCGCAAATCGTCCACGGCAAAAGGATGCGCCTCGAAGGCCAGGTAATGCAGCCGGCCGCTGCGTTGCGGATCATCGAGCCAGGCGCGCCACGCCGCCAGGAAATTGTGCCCCAACCCGAACCCGGTCTCGGCAATCGTGAAAGCCGATCGATGGCGCCAGCGTTCGGGCAGGCCATTGCCCCGCAGAAAGACATGCCACGCCTGCGGCAGCGCGCCGGCCTCGCCGTGATAGAGATCCCCGTACACCGGACTGCGCGGCACCCCGCGCGCATCTTCATGCCAAGCGGCGGGTTTCAGAATTTCATACTTGTCAGACATACAGCCGTCCGGTGGTCACGTACAATGGGATGAACCCGCCACGCGGGCCGGCTGGCGGTCTTGCGGGCGCATCACGGGAATCAGCTCGCCATGCCCAGTTCGCAGCACTTTCTGTCGGCCGACTGCCTGGACGCCGCCGTCACGGCGGCACATGCGGCAGCCGCCATTCTACAAACCCACGCCATGCGTCGCGCGGATCTCGTGGTCGATCACAAGATGCGCAACGACCTGGTGTCCCAGGCCGATCGCGAGGCCGAGCAGGCGATCATCGAGATCCTGCGCGAGCGCACACCCGACATCGGCATCCTCGCCGAAGAATCCGGCGGCCAGCGCGGCGCCCGGGCGACCTGGTGCATCGATCCGCTGGACGGCACCACCAATTTCATCAGCGGCATTCCCCACTACGCCGTCTCCATCGCCCTGATCGGTCATGAGGGCTGCCGCGCCAGCGGCGGGGAGCCGCTGCCGCAGGACACGCCGTTGATCGGCGTCGTCTACGACCCGAACCGCGAGGAACTGTTTTCCTCGTTGTACGGCCTGGGCGCCTGGCTCAACGGTCGCCGCATCCAGTGCTCCGCCACGACGACACTCGATCGGGCCGTGCTGGCCACGGGCTTTCCCTTCCGCGATTTTTCCTTTGAGTCCCGCTACATGCCGACCCTGAGCGACGCGATTCACACCACCCGGGGCATCCGCCGCCTGGGCTCGGCCGCGCTGGATCTGGCCTGGACGGCCTGCGGGCGCTACGATGGCTACTGGGAAATGGGCCTGGCTCCCTGGGACGTGGCCGCCGGCACGGCGCTGGTCCGCGCGGCCGGCGGGGTCTGCGAGGACATCCGTCACCAGGAACCCTGGCCCGAGGGCGGTTATGTCTACGCCGCCAATCAGCACATCGCCACCGCGCTGGACGACATGATCAACCGACACCCATGACACGACAGCTCCTCGACACCCTGGGCGGCTGGCTGCCCGACCTGACCGACATCCGGCGCGCGATCCACGCCTGGCCCGAACTCGCATTCCAGGAAATCCGCACCGCCGATACCGTGACGCGCCTGCTGGAATCCTGGGGCATCGAGATTCATCGCGGCCTGGGCGAGACCGGCGTGGTGGGCCGCATCACCGGGCGCGGGCCGGGCCGGTCTATCGGTCTGCGGGCCGACATGGACGCCCTGCCCATGCCGGAAAACAATACCTTCCCCCACGCCAGCCGCAACCCGGGCGCCATGCACGCCTGCGGCCATGACGGCCACACCGCCATGCTGCTGGCCGCCGCCCGCTATCTGGCCGGGCACCGCGACTTCGACGGCACCGTTTATGTGATCTTCCAACCCGCCGAAGAAGCCGGCGGCGGGGCGCATCGCATGATCGAGGACGGCCTGTTCGCACAATTCCCCATGGATGCCGTATTCGGCATGCACAACTGGCCGGGCCTGCCCGCAGGCACATTCGGCCTGACCGACGGCCCCATCATGGCGTCGAGCAGCACCTTCGAGATCACCCTGCGGGGCCGGGGCGCCCACGGCGCCATGCCCCACCTGGGCGTGGATCCCGTGGTCGCCGCCGCCCAGCTCACCCTCGCGTTCCAGACGATCCTGACGCGCAACCTGGACCCCCTGGAATCCGGCGTCATCAGCGTGACCCAGATCCACGCCGGATCGGCCGACAACGTGATCCCCGATCAGGCTGTGATCCGCGGGACGGTGCGGACGCTGACGCAAGGCACGCTGGACCTGATCGAGACCCGCATGCGGGATCTGACCGGTCCGCTCGCACAGGCGCTGCGCTGCGAGGCGGATTTTCATTTCCATCGCGAATACCCGGCCACCATCAACCATCCCGAGCAAGCCGCCCTCTGCGCCCAGGTCATGACCGAACTGGTCGGCGCCGACAGGGTCAATGCCCAGGTACAGCCCTCCATGGGCGCGGAGGATTTCGCCTTCATGCTGCAGGCCCTGCCCGGATGCTATGTCTGGATCGGCAACGGCACGGGCGATCACCGCACGACGGGCCACGGCCTGGGCCCCTGCACCCTGCACAACGGCAGCTACGATTTCAACGACGAGATCATTCCACTCGGGGCGGCCTACTGGGTGCTGCTGTCGCAACGCTTTCTCGACCAGGGCCTGCCCGCACGAATCAGGACGTCACGATCTCCTTGATTTGTGTGAACAACCCCCGGAGCGCCCCTGAGCAGGAGCGCTCCCCGGCGCGCCGTCATGGGGCCTTCATGCCAACGGGTTAAAATATCCGCTTTGCCGAGATGCGCGCCCTCCGTCCTGGACACAGCGCAACGCATACACCCGGAGGCCGCCATGTCCACTGTCCTGCCCCCCTCTGATCGCCCGGTCACCCTGCGAGTCATGCCCATGCCGGCCGACGCCAACATCCATGGGGACGTCTTCGGGGGCTGGATCATGTCCCAGGTCGACATTGCCGGTTCCATCCCGGCCGCCCGCCGCGCGGGCGGCCGCGTCGCCACCGTCGCCGTCAACGCCTTCACCTTCAAACAACCCGTTTTCGTCGGCGATCTCCTTAGCTTTTATACCGAAATCACCGGAACAGGTCGTACCTCGGTCACGGTTTCCGTCGAGGTCTACGCCGAGCGCCAGCGCCTGGAGGCCGAGGTCGTCAAGGTCACCGAGGCCACGCTGACCTACGTCGCCACCGACGAAAATCGTCACAGCCGCCCTCTGCCCCCGATCTGAGGAGTCCGCACCGATGGCCGATCAGCCCGTCATCGCCGAGACCGCCATCCCGGTCGTGATCCCGCGCCGTCTGGACCCGGAGGATGCCCAGCAGGCGCTGCAGGAACTGCAGACCATCCTGAAACGCCAGGAGGTCGTGGAGTCGCTCGCCCAGCGCCAGGAAGACGAGGACGGCTCATCGAACCTGCTCGAGGGCATGCTGCAGCGCCAGCACGAGGACGAGATCCGCCAGATCGTCAATACGCTGCATCCGGCCGACATCGCCTTCATTCTCGAATCCTTGCCGGTGCAACAGCGCCAGGCGATCTGGCAACTGGTCAGCCAGGAATACGACGCCGACGTGCTCCTGGAGGTCGAGGACTGGGTCCGCGAATCGCTGATCGAGTCCATGGCGCACGAGGACCTGATCGCGGCCACGGGCGCCATGGATGCCGACGAGATTGCCGATCTCGCACCCGACCTGCCGCCCGACGTCATCGCCGAGGTCCAGAAAGGCCTCACCGACGCTGAACGCGCCCAGCTGATCGCCGCCATGGGCTACCCGGAAGACACGGTCGGCGCCATCATGGACTTCGACATGGTGCGGGTGCGCGAGGACGTGACCCTGGAGGTCGTGCTGCGCTACCTGCGCCGGCTGCACGAATTGCCCGACCACACTGACCAGATTTTCGTGGTGGACCGTACCGATCAGTTGCGCGGCACCCTGTCGCTGTCGCGGCTGCTGCTGAGCGAGCCCGAGACCCTGGTCAACGCGGTCATGGAACCCGATGTCCTCAGCCTGAATCCCACGGACCCCGACATCGACGCCGCCAACGCCTTCGAGCGCTATGACCTGGTGTCGGCCCCCGTGGTGGACGAACAGGGCCGCCTGATCGGCCGCGTCACCATCGACGAGGTCGTGGACGTGCTGCAGGAAGACTCCCAGGAACAGGAGCTGTCCCGCGCCGGTCTCCAGGAAGAAGACATCTTCGCGCCCGTGCTGGCGGCCCTGCGCAACCGCGCGCCCTGGCTGCTGGTGAACCTGTGCACGGCTTCCATCGCCTCCCTGGTGGCCTCGCGCTTCGAGGACACGGTCAGCCACATCGTGATCCTGGCCTTCCTGATGTCCATCGTGGCCGGCATCGGCGGCAATTCCGGCAACCAGACGATGACCATGATCATTCGCGCCATGGCCACAGGCCGCGTCACGGGCGAGAACATCACCCAGCTGGTCAAGCGCGAGCTCCAGGTGACTTTCCTGGTGGGCGCCTGCGGCAGCCTGGTGGCGGCGACCTTCGCCTGGGTGATCTCGAGCTCCTATGCGATCGCCGCGGTGATGATGGCCGCCATGGTCGGCAACATGCTGATCGGCGCGGCGCTGGGGGTGCTGATCCCACTGCTGCGCGACCGCTTCGGCAAGGATCCGGCCATGGGCTCGTCGGTGCTGCTGACCTTCGCCACGGATTCGCTGGGGTTCTTCCTGTTCCTGGGACTGGCGACGGTGTTTTTGCTGTAGTTTCCGGTGGGTTCTTGTGCGGCACCTCGACCGCATAGCCCCCTTCCGGACGCGCCGCTCACCCGGTTCCGGCTGCGCCGGAACTGCCCAGGCTCCAGGCCATCATCGGGGCGCTCGCCAAACTCGCAAGGCGCTCAGTCCCCCGGACTGAGCGC